>NZ_JBEXNE010000009.1:0-291588 GCF_040610915.1 Streptomyces sp. NPDC003300
TGCGGTGCAGTCCTAGACAGCTCCACCACACCGGAGGTCTTCGCCATGATCAAGCACCGGCACATGTCAACAACGCTCGTGATCAATACACCTAGGCCGATTGGGGACGCGCGGTCGTACGGCCATACGTATGTCCGTACGACCGCACACCCCGTACGTCTCCCCCTGAGCGCGGGGCCGGGTGCCGGTCAGCCCGCGATCACCGCGCCCAGCCACGCGCCCGCCACGACGAGGCACGCCAGGAGTTCGACCAGGACGGAGCCGCCCACCGCGCGCATCGCGGTGCGGGTCGCGGTCCAGGCGGCGCGGTGGCCGCCGAGGCGCACGCGCTCGGTCGCGTAGATCGTGCCGACGAAGCCGAGGACCGCGCCCAGCACGGGGATCAGGAAGAAACCGGCGATGGCGAAGGAGCCCGCGACCAGCACGGTGTGCCAGGTGATGCCCGAATCGCGGATCCGGCGCGCCGGGAGCAGCCACACCACCACCTGGACGACGGCCAGCAGACCGGTCGCCCCGGCCAGTACGCCCCAGGTCAGGCTCGTGTGCTCCTGCGTCGCCCACCACATGACGGCGGCCCAGCAGAGCAGCGTCCCCGGCACGCCGGGGGCCAGCACACCGACGAGTCCGAGCAGCATCACCGCGCCGATCAGGCACACCTGTGCGGTCCCCATGAGCCCACCCTGCCCGATGACGCGCCCGTCCGCCGGGCGGATCACCCTCGGGGCGCAAGGCGAGACCTGTCCGAGACCCGTAGGACCACTCGCGTACGCCGCTCGTACGCCGTCCGTACGCCGTGGGGACGTCGTCGGTCCGCCGCCCCGTCAACCGTCCGGTGGCGCGCTCACCCTTCCGGTGGGACCGGCGGGACCGGCGGACCGGCGACCGGCCACCGCGTACGGCCCCGCGCTCATACGTCCGTGTCGCCGCGCGCCACCCAGCCGCGTTCGTAGGCGTGCCAGCCGAGCTGGAGGCGGGTGGTGACCTCGGCGATCTCCATCAGCCGTTTGACCCGGCGCTGCACGGTGCGCAGCCCGAGGTCGAGCTGCTTGGCCGCCGAGGCGTCCGTCAGACCGGCCAGCAGCAGCGAGAGGATGCGCAGGTCGGTGCTGTCCGGCGCTTCGGGGGACTCCTCGGCCACGGTGCCCGTCCCGTCCAGGCTCAGCGGCATCCCCTGCCGCCACACTCCCTCGAACAGCCCCATCAGCGACTCCAGCAGCCCGCTGGCGTGCACGACCAGCGCGGCGGGCTGGGCGAGGCGGCGGGTCAGCGGCACCATCGCCAACGACCGGTCGGCCACCACCAGTTTGGTCGGCACCCGGTCCACCACCCGCACCTGTTCGTTCCTGCCGAGCGCGGCGGACACCTCCGTGAAACCGCTCGGGCTCGTCACGACGGAACGTTCCAGCACCACGCGGTACGTGACGCCGCGTCGGGACGCCTCCTGCTCGGCGTCGTTCTCCGTCCCGGTGATGGCCACCGGGCGGTCGGTGACCAGGGCGCAGACCTCGCTCTCCGCGCCGAACTGGAGTTGCAGGAAGCGCTGCGCCACCGCGTTGGCTCCGGTGACCACCTCGACCAGGTCGTGCACGGCCGGCTCCGTCGCCTCGGCGCGGAACTCGGCGGCCAGGACGGCGGCGGCCAGCTCCGCCTGCTCCAACTCGTGCCGCTGCCGGGTCAGCAGCGCCGACAGCGCCACGGCCGGTGGCGCGGCGACCCAGCGGCCGGGCCGCGCCGACGACTGCGCGACCAGCCCGTGCCCCTCCAGCCTGCGCAGGATGCGGCCCGCGTCCTCCTCGTTCAGCCCGAGGCGGTGCGACAGGTCGCCGACCTCGGCCGCGCCCAGGCCGACCAGCGCCCGGTAGGCCGATTCCTGCACTTCGTCCAGACCGATGGCGCCGAGCACGGAGCCCCCTCCCTGCGGTGATGGTGACGGTGGCGGAAATGAGCCACGGCGGTTTCCCGCCTTGGTCATCTTGTACTCCCGCAGGTCCGCTCTGCCAGTGTGATCGACACCGAGCTTTCCGGAGAGCTTGACGGAGAGCTTGACGGGGAGCTTTTCGGTGGCTTCGCGGGAGGCGGGACGGAGGGCGCCGGGGACGGTGTCCGTGGCAGCCCCCGGAAGAAGTCTCCGGACGCGTCCGAAGGTCACGGTGCGGTCCCCGGAGGATCTTTCCCGAGGTCCCGGCCGGGGACGCCGACTCCGCCGGGCGGCCCTGCTGTGGGGGCGGGGCCGGCCCGGCGGTTCCACGTTTCCCGGCGGCCCGCGCGGTGGACAATAAGGGCATGAGCCAGCAGGGGGACTCCCACAGCAGCCAAGAGGACGACTGGTGGCGTCAGTTGTACGACGACGACGCGGCCACGCCGTCCGCCACGCCGGATTCCGTCGACGCGCACTTCGATACGGCGCTGGACGCGGTGGCGCCTCCGCCGCCGACGCCGGCCGCCGACACGTTGCGACTGCGTCGGCCCACTCCGCCGCCTCCGCCCCCTTCCTGGCCGGGGCCGCCGCGCACACCGGGTGCGCCTCCGGCGCCGGTCCCGACCACGGCGCCGGTCTCGGCTCCGGAGCCCGCTTCGGTGTCGATTCCGGCTCAGCAGGACGCGTCGCCCGAGGTGCCGGCCGACGAGGCACCGGCTGACGAGGTGCCGGCCGACGTGGTGCCGGTCGATGTGGTGCCAGCCGAGCGGCCGGTCGAGCCGCCGGTCGAGTCCTCGGCCGAACCACCCGCCAAGCCGTCGATCGCCGCGCCGGACGCGCCGCCGGTCGATGACGCTCCCGCGTGGGACGCCTGGTCGGCCGAGCCGACCTTCGGCACGGCGCCGCCGCCACCGGAAGAGGCTCCGGAGGCCGCCGCGCCCGAGCCCACTCCGCCGCCCCGGCCGGAGCAACGCCCTTGGGACGCCTGGTCGTCCGCTCCCACCTTCGCCGAACGCCCCGAGCCGTCGGCCCCCGCCCCGGAGCCCCGCGAGGCGCCGCGCCCCGCGTCCGACTCCTGGTGGACCCGCTCACCTTCGGCCGCCCCCGAGCCGGCACCGGCGCCGGAGCCCGTCGCCGAAGAGCCGGAGGCGTCGGAGGGCGATACGCCCGGAGCATCGTGGGACGCGTGGTCGGCCACCCCGACCTTCGCCGTCGAGGACCCCCCGCCCGCTTCCCCGGACGAGCCTGCCCTCTGGCCCCGCACCGCCTGGCAGGCCCCGACCCCCGAGACGGCCGAACCGGCACCGGCCGAGCCGGACGATTCCGGACCGCCGTCGCCGACCGACTCGGCGCTCGACCAACTCCTGGCAGCCCGCCGCCCCGCGCCCGAGCCGCCCCCCTCCGACAACTCCTGGGCCACCCCGGAGGCGGACCGCCCCGAGGCCGAGCCCCACCGCCCGTTTACCGCCCCGACCGGCGCGGCGGACCCCAACTACCCCTGGCCGCCCGCCCCGACCACGCCGAGCGCACCCCCGAGCCCGCAGACCGCCCCGCCCGGACCTGCCCCCGATCGTTCCCCTTCTGCGGCCCAACCACCCGCCCCTGCGACACCGGACGAGCCCGCCCAGCCCATTCCCCCGCAGCCGTCCGCCCCGCCCGAGCCCCGCCGCCCGTGGGTCCCCCCGACCGAGGCGGAGCCCGCCCAGTCGGGTCCCTCCCCGCAGGCGGCTGACGCCGAGCCTGTCCCGGCCGACCGGGAGGCCCCCACCGCCTCCCCGGAGCCCGGCTCTCCCTGGGCTGTCCCGCCCGGGGCGGAGGTCGATCGCTCCTGGGCGGCCCAGCCGCCCGCCGTACCGGAGCCCGATCAGCCGAGCCCCCCGCAGCAGTCCGCCCCGGCCGAGCCCCGCCGTCCCTGGGTGGGTCCGACTGCCGTGGGTGTGCCGACCGCAGCGCAGAACGATCAGCCGGGTCCTTCTCCGGAGGCACTGGCCCAGCCGGGTCCTTCTCCGGAGACACCTGCGGCCGAGGCCGAACCGGTCGAGCCGGAGCCCGATCCGTCACGCCCTTCGCAGGCGGCTGACGCCGAGTCTGTCCCGGCGGTGCCGGGCGAGTCCGACGGGTCGGAGTCCGAACAGCCCAATCCCCCGCAGCCGTCCGCTTCGGTCGAGCCCCGCCGTCCTTGGGCGGGGCCCGCGGTCGTCGGCGTGCCGGTCGGCGGGCGGAAGGGGCAGGCGGGGGAGCGGGACGGTGCCGAGGCCGGGACCGGGGCGACCGAGGGCGCAGGGAAGGCGGCCGGGTCGGCGGCGGGGTGGGGGCGGGAGACGGGGTTCGTGGAAGGGGAGGTGCGGTGGGCGCCGGAGCTGCCGCCCGGGTGGGTGGCGGCGGTGGGGGCGCGCGACGAGGTCGCGGAGCCGGAGGTGGTGGGCGGGGGGCCGCCGACGTACGCGGCGGAGCCGACCGCGTGGCCGGAGGCGGAACCGGACGACCTCGGCGCCCTGGTGGCGGACACGGTGCTGGACGGCGCGCGGTACGGCCGCATGACGGTCCGGACGGTGTCGCTGCGCGGCGACTCGGCGCGGTACCGGGGCCAGCCCCGCAGGGACGCCCTCCTCACGGCCCGCTTCGGCAGCGGCGACGAGGCGCTGCTGCTGGTCGCGATGGCCAGCGGCGCCCGCGCGGCGGACGACGCGCACAAGGCGGCGCAGGACGCGGTGCGGTGGATCGCGGGCGCGGTCGGCCGGAGCAGGAACCGGCTCTCTGACGACCTGCGCGCGGCCCGCAGAGGCTCGCTCAAGTCGGGCCTGCACCGGCTGACCGACCGTTGCTACGGACGCCTGCGGGCCCGCGGCGAGGACCTGGGCCTGGACGAGGGCACGTACACCGCCTCGCTGCGCTGTCTGCTGCTGCCCGCGGACCCGGAGTGCCGGACCCGGCTGTTCTTCGGCGTCGGCGACGGCGGACTGTTCCGGATCAGGGACGACACCTGGCAGGACCTGGACCTGGCGCCGGACGAGACGGCGGCGCCGTTCCGCTTCCGGGCCACCGTCGCGCAGCCCGGCGACGCGCTGGTGATGTGCAGCGGCGGCCTCGCGGAACCGCTGCGCGGCGAGCCCGCGCTGGCCGTCCACCTGGCAGGCCGCTGGGGCGCGGGACCGCCCGGCATGGCCGCGTATCTGGCCGACGCCCAGACCCGCGTCAAGGGCTACGCCGACGACCGGACGGCGGTGACCGTCTGGGACGCGTGACCGGGCGCGCCCCGGCGCTCCCGGATGCGGGGCCACCCACTTCCCGGTGAGATGAGAGGAGTCACCGACGAGGACAGGTGGGCCCGATGGCGAAGCAGACCGTGGCCGAGCAGTTCATCGACGTGCTGGTGCGCGCGGGCGTACAGCGCGTGTACGGGGTGGTGGGCGACAGCCTCAACCCCGTCGTGGACGCCGTACGCCGCAACCGTTCCATCGAATGGGTGCACGTACGCCACGAGGAGGTCGCGGCCTTCGCGGCGGGCGCGGAGGCCCAGCTCACCGGCAAGCTCGCGGCCTGCGCGGGTTCCTGCGGCCCCGGCAATCTGCACCTGATCAACGGCCTGTACGACGCGCACCGCTCGATGGCCCCGGTGCTGGCGCTCGCCTCGCACATCCCCAGCAGCGAGATCGGCACCGGCTACTTCCAGGAGACCCACCCCGACCAGCTCTTCCGCGAGTGCAGCCACTACAGCGAGCTGATCTCCAACCCGGCGCAGATGCCGCGGGTCCTCCAGACCGCCATCCAGCACGCGGTGGGCCGCGGCGGCGTCAGCGTCATCAGCCTGCCGGGCGACATCGCCGCCCAGACCGCGCCGCAGCGCAGCATCGAGCACGCCCTGGTCACCCGCCGCCCCACCGTCCGCCCCGGCGACGCGGAACTCGACGTCTTCGCCCGGCTCGTCAACGGCGCCAACAAGGTCGCCCTGTTCTGCGGCAGCGGCACCGCGGGCTCGCACGACGAGGTGATGGCCTTCGCCGAACGCGTCAAGGCCCCGGTCGGCCACGCCCTGCGCGGCAAGGAGTGGATCCAGTACGACAATCCGTACGACGTCGGCATGAGCGGTCTGCTCGGCTACGGCGCCGCGTACGAGGCGATGCACGAGTGCGACCTGCTGATCCTGCTCGGCACCGACTTCCCGTACAACGCCTTCCTGCCGGACGACGTGACGATCGTGCAGGTCGACGTGCGGCCCGAGCACCTCGGGCGCCGCTCGAAGCTGGACCTGGCGGTGTGGGGCGACGTCGGCGAGACGCTGCGCTGCCTGACGCCGAAGGTGCGGGAGAAGTCCGACCGCAAATTCCTCAACCGGATGCTGAAGAAGCACAGCGACGCGCTGGAAGGCGTCGTGAAGGCGTACACCCGCAAGGTCGACAAGCACGTGCCGATCCACCCGGAGTACGTGGCGTCCGTGCTCGACGAAGAGGCCGCGGACGACGCGGTGTTCACCGTCGACACGGGCATGTGCAATGTGTGGGCGGCCCGTTATCTGACGCCCAACGGCAAGCGCCGCGTCATCGGCTCCTTCACGCACGGCTCGATGGCGAACGCGCTGCCGCAGGCGATCGGCGCGCAGTTCCTCGACCGCCGCAGGCAGGTGGTGTCGATGTCGGGCGACGGCGGCTTCACCATGCTGATGGGCGACTTCCTGACGCTCGTCCAGTACGAACTCCCCGTCAAGGTGGTGCTGTTCAACAACTCCTCGCTCGGCATGGTCGAGCTGGAGATGATGGTCGAGGGCCTGCCCGCGTACGGCACCACCAACCACAACCCGGACTTCGCGGCCATCGCCAACGCCGCCGGGGCCTACGGCGTCCGGGTGGAGAAGCCCAAGGACCTGCGGGACGCGCTGCGCGGCGCCTTCCGGCACAAGGGGCCCGCCCTGGTCGACGTCGTCACCGACCCGCACGCCCTGTCCATCCCGCCGAAGATCACCGGCGAGCAGATCGGCGGCTTCGCGCTGTCGGTGGGCAAGGTCGTACTGGACGGCGGCGTCGGCAAGATGGTGCAGCTCGCGCGCTCCAACCTGCGCAACGTGCCGCGCCCGTAGCCCCGTTCGGCTCCGTTGCGACCCAGGACCGCGCCCTCCGGCACACCCCGACCGGCACGTTCCACCGGCTCGACCCCCCGTCCCGGTCCAGCGGTGCCCGGACAATCAGCCGTCGCTGTACGGGTACCGCGGGACGGAACAGGGGGCCGACGGGAAAAGCCGTCAACTCTGGATCAGATCGAACTCCTCCCACTGCCCGATGGCCGCCCGATTCGCGATCAGCGCCGCCGCGCCCCCGTTCTCGGCCGTCACGTACTGGTTGTTGACCCGCGCCCGCAGGCTGACGCTCCCGTCGCCGTTGCGCACGAGCTGGAACTGCTCCCAGGTGCCGACCGCGTCGACCTTGGCGAGCAGCGGGGCGGCGCCCGCGTTGTCGGCCGTCACGTACTTGTTGTTGGCGTGCGCGCGCAGCGCGATCCAACCGCCGCCCTGGTCGATCTCGTCGAACTGCTCCCAGGGCCCGATGGCCGTACGGTTGGCGATCAGCGGCGCCGCGCCCGCGTTGTCCGCCGTCACGTACTGGCCGTTGGCGTGCGCGCGCAGCGAGACCACCGTGCCGCCGCCGGGCGCGGTGCCGCCGCCGTCCAGACCGATCTGCACATTGCCCAGGTGCTTGGCGGCGGTGGCGGGGGAGCCGGAGACCTGCGCGTAGGGCAGCGCCGTGGTCGGCGCGGCCACCGGCTCGACGAGGTACGACTGCCCCGAGGCGACCGGCACATTGAAGGTGCCCGCGGTGGTCGGCGCGACCACGACGGCGTTGCTCGAACCGTTCACCACCTGCACCGACTGACCGGGCCAGGGGTTGCGCACGCGCATGGTCTGCGACGACCCGGCCTGGATGGCGACCGTGACCGGGGTGCCGTTCTGGACCTGCACGTCCACCTTGGTGTTGCCCTGCACCGAGACCGTGCCCGCCGCGTCCCAGCCGGCCGGCCAGGCCGGGGCGATCCGCAGCAGCCCGTCGTAGTCCTGCACCAGCGCCTCGTTCAGCGCGGTCGCGACACCGGACGCCTGCTCGATGTACGCCTCCGTGCCGACGGTGTTGCCGAGGTCGGCCAGCCCGTTGATGTACACCTGGTGGCTCTGGGTGATCGACGTCAGCCTCGCCGCGACCTCACTGGCCAGCCCGAGCCTGGCCGCGTCGATCGCGTCCATGCTCCAGTCGTTGCCCCCGGTCACCGCCCGGTGGTTGTACGAGCGCACCGCCAGGTCCCGCAGCGCCCCCGGGTCGTCGGTGACCAGGTTGTACGGCCACACCGGCTCCAGGTCGATGTTCTCGCTGTTCCTGATCTGCGCGGTCGGCTGGTACGAGTACGCGATGATGTCGTTGTTCGACGCGTCCGCCGACGGCGGCAGCACCTGCGTACGGCCGTAGTCGGTACGCGCCCACGCCGGTATCTGGCCCTGCGCGGTGGTCAGTTGCGAGATCAGCGCGGTGTCCCCGGTGTTGAGGAGCTGCGCCGCCTTGATCACCACGGGGAAGAGCGCGGCGTCCGCGGCCAGGTCGGTCGTCGGGTCCTGCACCGCCCACTGCGTCTCGTGCGCGTTGGCGACCGCGTGCAGCTTCCCGTCCGAGCCGACCTTCTGGTAGTTGAGCAGGAAGGTCGCCGACGACTTCAGCAACGGGTAGTACGTGCGCAGGAAGTTGATGTCGCCGGTGGCCAGGTACTGCTGCCAGATGAACAGGCTGATCTCGGCGCCCGAGGTGATGTTCAGGGCGTTCCAGTTGGGGCTGCCCGGCTGGCTGCACGCCGCGTTGGCGCCGTTGCCCGGGTCGCCGCCGTTGCCGTTGAACCGCATGACCTCGGGGACGCAGGCGCCCGGTGTGCCGCCCATCTGCTGCTTGGTCCACGCCTCGATGGCGGCCAGGTTGTTCTGGTAGAGGTTGAAGATCGGGATGTTCAGCGCGAAGTTGCCGCTGCTGGTGTTCGCGGAGATCTGGGTGCGCAGATTCCACAGCCAGGTCGCCGACGGCGTCCAGTTCTGGTGGTCCTGGCCGAAGTTGAACATGTCGGCGACGCCCGCCTGGCTGCCCGGCACGGTGCCGCGCATCGAGGCGGCCTCCATGTACAGGTACAAGGTGCGCAGCGTCTCCATGTACTGCGCGGTGCCGTCGGCCGAATTCGCCTCAAGGACACCGGAGTTGGCCCAGAAGCCGGACCACCAGGACTGCTGGGAGGACAGCAGCGAGGACTCGGCGGCGGTCGCGTCGGAGCCGAGCAGATTCGCGGCGGTGGTCGCCGCGTTGCCGCCGGTCCAGGCCGGGGCGCCGAGGATCACCCGGTAGGAGCCGTCGGCGTTGGGGGTGAACGCGACCTTCACCTGGGTGGAGTTGACCACCGAGGCGGTGACATTGCGACCGCCCGCGGAGAGCGCGGCCAGCGAGCCGAAGGTACGGCCCGAGGAGCCCGCCTCCTGGTTGTCCACCCAGGTCTCGGCCAGCGTGCCGACGGTGCCCGAGACGGCGGCCTGCGGACCGCGGCCCGACCACAGGCTCAGCGTCGCGGTCTGCTGGGCGCCCGGATCGGCGCCGGTGACGTCCACGATCAGTTCGTCCTTGGTCGCCGACACCCAGGACTTGAGGGTCATGCCGCCGCCGGACTCGGTGAGCACACCGGTGTAGACGTCCAGCGAGCCCTTGAAGTCGCTCGCGTTCGTCAGCGCGGACAGGCCCGGAATCTGCACCTGGCCCGGGGACTTGCGGCCCGGCAGGGTGTCGGCGCGGTTGAGCTGCGCGGTGAAGCCGCCCGCGGCCCAGGCGGCGGCGCCCAGCGAGCCGTTGCCCAGCGGCAGCGACTGCGCGGCGGCGGTGTTCGGCGAGCCGAGCACGATGTTCGAGCGGCGGATCACATTGGGGGTGTCGACATGGAAGCCGCCGTTCTGCCAGGCCGTGGTCGCGGTCGCCGCCGCGGCCGGCGGGGCGGCGGCGGGGACGAGCAGGCCCGCGGTGAGCAGGCCCGCCGCCAGAAGTGCGGTGGTGACGAGCGCGGGTGGTCGGATCATTCGCCGACGTCCGAGTTTTCCTTGCGGTGAGTACACGGGCCCCTCCCGAGGCAACGGGACGACAACACAGGCGCAACACCCAAGAGACACATGGGATGAGTGCGCCACAGAGTGGAGGCCGTGACCGCGTAGTGTCAAGGATTTTCACAACGCTGAGTCGGCTATACATCGGACCTCTCTAGGGAGTGGAGGTCAGAGTGCCTGCCCGGGTCGAGAATCCGCGACGGCGGCGGCGCGATCCGCAGACCTCCGATGTGACGTCGGCTGCGCGCATCCGGGACACATCAGGGGATCACGCGTGCAGGACTGGAACCTGTGGGGCTGGGAATGCCTATCGGCAAGAAAGTTCGACCGGGGAATCGCGGCGGCGACCGGAGCGGGGCCATGGAAGAGCCCGAAGCAGGGGAACTGGGGGATCAGACGGACATCACGGGGCAGATACTGCGGCATACGGTGCGGCACGCCGACCTCCCGGCCGTGGCCGAGGTGCGTCGCCTGCTGCGCGAGCATCTGCGGGACTGGGGAGTGCCCGTGCTCTGCGACACGGCGGAGCTGCTCGCCACCGAGCTGGTCACCAACGCACTCCAGCACACCACCGACGGGGCGGTGCTCACCGCCACACTCGTCCCCGGGCGGACGGCCGGGGAGCGGCTGCGCGTCGAGGTCTACGACGACCTCGCCCGGCACCCGAGGCTCCCGGCCCAGGCGACCGCCCCCGAGGACCACGGCACTTCGGGCCGCGGGCTGCTCCTCGTGCAGTCCCTGGCCGACGCCTGGGGCGCGCACTCACGCGGCAAGGGCAAAGTCGTCTGGTTCGAAGTCGACGCCCGCCGCGCGTGACAGCGCCCACGGGGCGGGGACCCGGGTATCTCTCCCGTGCCCCACCACCCGTGGGCGGCAGTCGACAACCGGCTTTCGGCTCAGCCGAATTGGCGTTCCATTTCCTCCAGCTTGCGTTCCAGGGAGTCCAGTCGGGGGAGGGTCATCGTGTCGTCCTCCGCCGTCAGGTCGATGGTGAAAGGGGCCGCGGCGTCCTCGCGTACCGGCTGGAGCGCCGGACGGGCGCGGACGGGGAGTTCGGCCGCGTGGGCCTCTATGGCAGGCTCCGATGCGGCCTGGCCGCTGCCGCCCGCGGCACTGGCCGCCGGAGGCAGTTCGACCTGACGGCCGCCCCGGCCGCCACCACGCGGCCAGTTCCTGTGCTGCCGGTTGAGCGCCTTGACGCGCGCCCGCTCCAGCCGGTCGTGGTCGCGGCGGCGCATCACGTTCTGCTCGCGCTCCCGCTTGTCCTCCCGGACCTCCTCGACCGCCTCGTCCAGCGTGCGTACGCCTTCGAGGAGCATCAGGGACCAGGCCGCGTACGTCTCACGCGGTGCCCGCATCCACCGCACCATGCGGATCTGCGGCAGCGGACGCGGTACGAGCCCCTGTTCGCGCAGCGCCGCCCGGCGGGTCTGCTTCAGCGCGCGGTCGAAGAGGACCGCGGCCGAGAGCGACATCCCGGCGAAGAACTGCGGAGCACCGGCGTGGTCGATACCGCGCGGCGCGTGCACCCAGTTGAACCAGGCGGCGGCGCCGGCGAACAGCCACACCAGCATGCGCGAGCCGAGAGCCGCGTCACCGTGGCTGGCCTCACGGACGGCCAGTACGGAGCAGAACATCGCCGCGCCGTCCAGGCCGAACGGGACCAGGTACTCCCAGCCGCCGGTCAGGTTGAGGTTCTCCCGGCCGAAGCCGACCAGGCCGTGGAAGGAGAGGGCCGCGGCGACGGCGGCGCAGCAGAAGAGCAGCACGTACGAGGCGCTGCCGTATATCGCCTCCTTGCGACGACGGCGCTCCTCACTGCGCTCCCACGAATCCACCTGGGCGCCGTCGGCGCTGCTCGAACTCGCCTTGCGGTTGCGGAAGACGAGCACGCAGGCCACGAGGACGACCAGGCCGATGGCCCCCGAGAGCGCCCAGTCCAGCGATATGTCCGTAAGTCTCATGTGCGATTCCTAGTGTCGCTTCCGTCGCGCTCGGGCCGCGGGACGGCTTACGAGCGACATCTTTGCGAAGAGCGCGGATGACTGGAGAGGTTATGGCCCAAGAGCACGCCTTCGGATGGATTGCTCGAACTTCCGTGCCACAACAACTCAGTTGAGCGAGATCGTAGCGTGATCGTCAGGCCGCCGAGACCAGCCGCCTGATCCGGTCCGCGTCGCAGGTCCGCGGGCAGGTGGTGCAGGCATCGGCCGGACTGATCGTATAGAACCGGCAGCAGGTGAGCCGGTCCCGGGTCCGGCTCACGGGCGGTGACGGTGCGTCAGTACCGGTCGGGACCGTCAGTTCGCGGAATGCGGCGCCTCCCGCATACGGCGTAGTGCCACCGGGCAGCAGCGCGGCCAGCTCCGCCGCGGCCCGCTCCTCCTCGCCCAGCAACTGCCCCACGCGCCAGAGCCCTTCGGTGATCTCGTCGGTCGCCATGCCCCACAGCGCACGCGGTCCGCGCCGCAGCCGCGGCCCGAATCCCTCCAGCAGCGGCGCGAGATGCTCGGCCAGCGCGGCCCGCAGCTCGTCGCGCAGTGCCGCCTCGCCGGGCACGACGCGGGCGTGGGGGAGCGCCGCGGCCGGGTCGTCCGGCAGGCAGGCGAAGGAGCGCGGCCGTACGGTCATCCGGCCCGCCGCGCGGTGGAAGGACACGTCGGTGACCGCCAGCCGCGGCACCCGGCGGCTGAGGAACCACGGCACGGTGAAGAGCAGGCACGCGGGCCACGCGTAGCGGTGCAGCGCCAGCGCCGCCGCCACGTCGGGCCGCGGGCGGCGGCCGTGGTCGGCCGTGACCTGGGCGGCGACGGTGTCCGTGAGGGCGTCCGCCGCGGCGCCGCCGTCCGCCAGTTCGCGCGCCCCGACCCAGCCGGGGCCGTGCGGCAGCGGCTGGGTCACGTCGGTCGCCTCGGTCACGACGAGGCCGGGGAAGACCTCGGCGAGCCGGTCGTACGCCATGGTCAGTGGCGAGCCGGTCGGTGCGGCGGGCGGCAGGATTCTGGACACGGGCATGCGGCTCACCATCGGGTGTTTCGAGCGACACGAGATCGTTACGAGGTAAGGCTTACCTTACTCATGGAGAAGGGTTCTTGAGCAATCCGGGGTGTTTGCCACTACGGCATTCGGGGGAAAGGCGTGCCCGCACGCCCCCCTCCGGCTGCCCCGCGCCCCCACCGGCCCGCCCCGGCCGCCGCCCGCGCCGGGCGTGTCGCGTCGCGCCGCTACCGCTGCGCCTCCAGGTCGCGGAGCCAGCGGAGCTGGGTGGCGCGGTGCTCGGCGGAGCCGCCCTCGTGGCCGTTCCAGGGGTAGACGCTGATGTCCTTCGTGCTGCCCGACCAGTGGTTGTACGAGGCGAAGACCGTCGACGGCGGGCAGACCTGGTCCATGAGCGCCACCGAGTACAGCGCGGGAGCCGTCGCGCGGGCGGCGAAGTTGAGGCCGTCGAAGTACGAGAGGGTCGTGAACACGTCGTCGTCCGTGCCGCGTTGGGTCGCCAGGAACAGCACGATCTCCTGGTACGGGTCCCGGTCGGTGAGGGTCAGCGCGCGCCGGAAGTGCGACAGGAAGGGCACGTCGATCAGCGCCGCGGCGACCCCCGGGTGCAGTCCGGCGGCGGCGGTCGCGATGCCGCCGCCCTGGCTGCCGCCGGCCACGTACACCCGCCCGGCGTCGACGGCGGGATGGGCCGCCGCCACGTCCACCGCGCGGACGGCGTCGGTGAAGACCCGGCGGTAGTAGTACGCCTCGGGGTCCAGGATGCCGCGGGTCATGAAGCCGGGGGCCTGCGGGTTGCCGCCGCCGTGCGGGTCCGGCGTCGAGCCCGCGCTGTTGCGGCCCACCGCGCCCTGGCCGCGGGTGTCCACCACCAGCACGGCCCGGCCGGTGGCGGCCCACACCAGATGGTCGTGCGGCAGACCGCGCCCGCCGCCGTACCCGATGTACTGCACCACGCACGGCACCGGGCCCTCCGCGCCGCGCGGCACGACCAGCCAGGCGGATATCGGGTGGCCGCCCCAGCCGGAGAAGGTCGTGTCGAAGACGTCGACGGCCGTCAACGCGGCGTCGACGGGCAGGAATTCGGCGTCGGGAGCCGACCGCGCCGCCTCGTCGAGCGTGCGCTTCCAGAAGGCGTCGAAGTCGTCGGGCTCGTGGCGCTCCGGCCGGTACGAGCGCAGTTCTTCGAGGGGCAGATCGAACAGGGCCATGCGGACTCCATGGGCGAGAGCGAACCGAGAGTAAACAAGGTCGCACAAGAATAAACGAGACCGCACGCCCGGTCGGCTCCGCCAGCCCGGTCCGTTCTCTCGGGCTGGTCCAATGCCGGTGGGGGATAAGGCCGTTGGACCAGTCCACGCATGGTTCCGGAAGCTGACGTCGGACCTGTCCGACGTCACTGCGTCGCACGGAATCCGGTGCGGGGAATTCCCGTCGGCGGGCGGTGACCGGCGCGTGTACGGCGCTCCGCGCGATACCCCGTGGGGGTAATGCGCGGGCGGCCGGGGACACCACCGGCGCGGGTTACGCTTACCGCACTGCGCCACCCGAGTGGCGTCACCAGGCACTGGTCACCGGTCACGGCCAGGACGGCCGGTCACGCTCACGGAGTACGGAGAGGGACGCCGCGTGGAACGAGCCGCACCCGGGGGCGCCGAGCAGGTACGCGGCGACCACCCGCACGCCGGGCAGCCGGAGCTGCCCGCGCCGCGGCGCATGCCCGAGCGGCTGTCCGTACGCGACCAGGTGCTCGGAGCGCTGCGGCACGCGCTGGTCAGCGGTGAGCTGCCGCCCGGCACCGTGCACTCCGCGCCCGCCCTCGCCGGCCGCTACGGCGTCTCCGCCACGCCCATCCGCGAGGCCATGCAACTGCTGGCCCGCGAGGGCGCCGTCGAGGTGCTGCCCAACCGCGGCTTCCGGATCACCGAGCGCAGCGCCCGCGACCTGGCCGAGCTGGCCGAGATCCGCGCCCTGCTCGAGGTGCCCGTCGTCCTCGGCCTCGCCCGCAGCGTCACCGCCGACCAGTGGGAGGCGCTGCGCCCGCTGGCCGAGGCGACCGTGACCGCCGCCGCCCTCGGCGACCGGGCCGCCTACGCCGAGTCCGACCGCGCCTTCCACCGCGCGATGCTGGGCCTGTCGGGCAACCTCCAGCTCGTCTCCGTCGCCGACGAGCTGCACCGCCGCGCCCAGTGGCCGCTGGCCGTCCCGCGCCCGCCGCACGCCGCCCGCCCGGCCCCGGCGGAGCTGCTCGCCGACGCCACCGAGCACGCCGTACTGCTCGACGCCCTCGTCGCGGGGGACACCGACACCGTCGAGGCGCTGGTCAGGGAGCACTTCTCGGGCGCCGCCCGCGGCTGAGCCGGTCGAGACGGCCGAAGACGCCCGCGTATGCCGGTGAGCGGGTCGGCCATGGTCCGGGGGAGGGCCGCTGACGTTGGCTTGACCCATGACGACGACAGACGCACGACACGAGACGGTGCTGGTCCTCGGCGGCAACGGGAAGACCGGCCGCCGCGTCGCCGCCGGGCTGCGCGAGCACGGGCTGCGGGTACGGATCGGCTCGCGGGCGGGCGAGCCGCCGTTCCTCTGGGAGGACCGGGGGACCTGGCCGAAGGTGCTCGACGGCGTCCGCGCCGCCTACATCGCCTACTCCCCGGACCTGGCCGCGCCCGAGGGCGCCGACGACGTGGGCGCCTTCGCCGCGCTCGCCGTGGAGCTGGGCGTACGGCGGCTGGTCCTGCTCTCCGGCCGCGGCGAGCCGGGCGCGCTCCGCGGCGAGCGGGCCGTCCAGGACAGCGGCGCCGACTGGACGATCGTACGGTCGAGCTGGTTCGCCCAGAACTTCAGCGAGGACTATCTGCTGGAGCCGGTGCTCGCCGGGGAGATCGCGCTGCCCGCGGGTGAGGTCGGCGAGCCCTTCGTCGACGCCGAGGACGTCGCGGACGTCGCCGTGGCCGCGCTGACCGCGCCGGGGCACGAGGGGAAGGTGTACGAGGTCACCGGGCCCCGCCTGCTCACCTTCGGCGAGGCCACCGCCGAGATCGCCCGCGCCACGGGGCGCGACATCCGGTACACGCACCTGCCGGCCGCCGAGTACGCCGCCCTGCTCGGCTCCCACGGGCTTCCCGCCGAGCTGGTCTCGCTCCTCACCGACCTGTTCACCGAAGTCCTCGACGGCCGCAACGCCCACACCGCGGACGGCGTCCGGCAAGCCCTGGGGCGTCCGCCGCGCGACTTCACCGAATACGCCCTGCGGGCCGCTTCCGAAGGCGCCTGGACCCGGGGCTGACCCCGCGCCGCCCCGGGGAACGCAACCGCGCGGACCGCCGCCACCGGCAGGTGTCCGGAGACGCCCGAACCGCCCCGCCGGGGCCGGTGGCGGGGGCCTGCCCTAGGCCGCCGTGAAGGCCGGGGCGAGCCAGGTGGGGACGCCGTCCAGGAGGGCGTAGAGGCGGGCGGCCTCAAGGCGGAGCCGGGCGGCCTCGGGCTCGTCCTCGACATCGGCCAGGGCGAGCAGCGCCGGGGCGGTGCCGACGAGGTGCCCGAGGGAGACGCGGATGCGGAGGGACTCCGCGAAGCCGTGCCGGGCCTCGGCGATCTCGCCGTCGGCAGCGGCGAGCCCCGCGAGGTGGCGCCAGGTGAAGGAGGTCAGGAAGACGTCGCCGTGGGCGACGGCGCCGGCGTGGGCGCGGCGGTAGGCGGCGCGGGCGGCAGCCGGATTGGCGGCGATGTTCTCGGCGACCAGGCCGCGCCGGAAGTCCAGCAGCGGCCTGCCGGGAGAGGCGGGGGACAGCAGCGCGGCGGCGCGGCCGAACGCGGAGCTGGCCTCGTCGGCGCGGTCGCGTACGGAGAACAGCGTCGCGCCGTACGCGAGGTACCCCCGTTCGGAGGCGGCGGCACCGCGCTCCTCGTCGGTGCCCGCCAGCGCTTCGGCGGCGCGCAGCGCGTCCTCCGCATCGGACCAGCCGTCGAGGTGGTAGAAACACCCCTCGACCAGCAGTTCCGCCCTCCGTAGCGCGGCTCCGGCGTGGTCGGCGCAGAACGGCGCGAGCAGTGTCGCCGCCTCCGCCCAGCAGCCGCGAGCCCGCAGCCGCCATACGTCCGGTTCCCCGACCACCGATTCCGACAGGGCGGTTTCCGCCACAGTCTCTCCCCCAAGCGCGTCGTCGAGCGAGTGCGAGTTCCTGCTTACGTGCAGTGGCCGAAGTCCAACATGGCGCGGGGGTCCACGCCAAGGGGTTGGAGATCACCTTTTGTGAACGGGATCACTAATGCCTGTTCGGCAGGTCGGACGGTCCAACAGGTGAACGTGTGAAGGAGATTCGACGGCCACTCCGGCGGGCGCGCCGCCCGTACCGCCGTGCCGTCAGCTCATCCGCAGCGCGAGGAAGAAGTCCAACTTGTCCTCGAGGCGCGACAGATCACGCCCCGTCAGCTGTTCGATCCGCCCGATCCGGTACCGCAGCGTGTTCACGTGCAGGTGCAGCCGGGTGGCGCAGCGCGTCCAGGAGCCGTCGCACTCCAGGAACGCCCCAAGGGTCGGGATGAGGTCGGCGCGGTGCCTGCGGTCGTACGCGCGCAGCGGGTCGAGCAGCCGGGCGGTGAAGGCACGGCGCACGTCGTCGGGGACGAAGGGCAGCAGCAGGACGTGGGAGGCCAGCTCCTCGTGCCCGGCCACGCAGACCCGGCCGGGGCGGGCCGCGGCCACCCGGCGCGCGTGCCTGGCCTCCTCCAGGGCGCCGCGCAGCCCCTCGGCGGACTGCACGGCGGCGCTGACGCCGATGGTCAGCCGTCCGTCGTCGGCGAGCCCGCGGCCGAGCGGGCCGCGCAGCACGTCGAGCAGCCGGTCGGCGTGCAGGGTCGCGGGGGAGTCCTCGCCGCCCTCCTGGGCGCCGGGGACCGGCGGCGGCAGCGGTACCAGCGCCATCGCCTTGTCGTCCAGGTGCGCCACCGCGATCCGGTCCGTCGCCTCGGCCCCGGCCGCCGCCGGGTCGACCAGCACTTCCTCCAGCAGGTCCCGCGCCACCGGTCCCGGCGCCAGGTCGCCGCCCGCCCAGTCGACCCGGGCGACCACGATCTGCCACTGCGGCGCGCCGCCCGCGCCCGGCACCAGGACGGGCGCCGCGGCCCGCAGCCGGGCGCCGATCTCGGCGGGCGGCGCCCCGCCGCGCACCAGCTCGAAGACCTCCGCGGCCAGCCGCCGCCGTACCGTACGGGCCGCGTCCCGCCGCTCCCGCTCCACCGCGATGAGCTGCGTGACGCCGTGCAGCAGGTCCAGGCGCTCCGCGGGCCACTCTCCGGCGTCCGCCTCGACGGCGAGGAACCAGTCGGACAGTACGGTCGCCCGTACGTCCTCAGCCCCCGCGCGGACCGGGAAGAGCGAGTAGATCCGGCCGCCCTGGACCGCGACGCGGTGCGGCGCGGGCCGGGCGGTGCGGGCGGCGGCCTGCTGGGCGCCGGCCAGCTCGGCGCGGACCGAGGCGGCCAGCGACTGGCCGGAGCCGCCGATCTCCCGGCCGACCGCGGACAGCACCCAGGCGCGCAGGTCCAGGTCGCTGCCGAGCAGGTCGAGCACGGCGTCGGGGCCGCCGCCCGCGGGCCCCGACGACATCAGCCGCCGGTGCCGGTCCACGACCGCCGCGAGATCACCCGCCCGGCCGCCGGAGACCTGCCGGACCACGTACTCGGTGACGGTCGCGAAGGCCACCGTCTCGTCCACCGCGAACAGCGGCAGCCGGTGCCGGGCGCAGGCGGCCACCAGATCCTGCGGGATCGTGCTCAGCCCCGCCTCGCCCGCCGCGAGCGCCGCCACCCCGGCGCCGGCCAGCAGCCGGACGAAGGGCTCGCAGTCGTCGGGGCCGCGCCGCCAGGCCAGACCGGTGAGGACCAGTTCGCCGCCGGTCAGATAGCGGCTGGGGTCGCGCAGGTCCGTGGTCATCACCCCGCGGACCGTACGGTCCAGCTCGTCCTCGCCGCCGAGCAGCCGCAGGCCGAGGGCCTCGGTGTCCAGCAGTGCGCGCAGCCGCATAGTCGTCGCCTTGTCCTCTGCCGGGTCGTGGTCGCGGTCCCGGCCGTCGTCGCGGGAGCCCGGGTCGCAGTGTCGAACACCGGTGTTGCGGGTGGGCTGCCGCGAGGTTTCGGAGCGGACCCTTTCGGAGGAATCTACAAGACCCGCCCCTTGGCCAGCCAACCGCTTCATGTTTTCGGTGACTGCACCCGGACGGCCCCACAGCCGTGTACTGGGGCCACCCCGCGTGTACAGGACATGAACAGCCCACTCGGATTCGAGAAGAGAACCCCATGGAATTCCTGCGCCCCGCCAGCTGGGAGGAAGCGCTCGCCGCCAAGGCCGAGCATCCCTCCGCTGTGCCCATCGCGGGTGGCACGGACGTGATGGTCGAGATCAACTTCGACCACCGCAGGCCCGAGTTTCTGCTGGACCTGAACCGCATCGGTGAGCTCCAGGAGTGGGAGGCGGCCGAGGACACCGTCCGGCTCGGCGCCTCCGTCCCGTACACCCGGATCATGGAGAACCTCAGAGCCGAGCTGCCCGGCCTCGCGCTGGCCAGTCACACCGTCGCCTCCCCGCAGATCCGCAACCGCGGCGGTGTCGGCGGCAACCTCGGCACCGCCTCCCCGGCGGGTGACGCCCACCCGGCGCTGCTCGCGGGCGGCGGCGAGGTCGAGGCGCAGTCCGTACGCGGCACCCGGCTGATCCCCATCGACGACTTCTACCGGGGGGTGAAGCGCAACGCGCTGGAGCCCGACGAGCTGATCCGCGCCGTGCGGCTGAAGAAGGCGACCGGGCCGCAGCAGTTCTCCAAGGTCGGCACCCGCAACGCGATGGTCATCGCGGTCTGCGCCTTCGGCCTGGCCCTGCACCCCGAGATCCGCGAGGTCCGCACCGGCATCGGCTCGGCCGCGCCCACCCCGATCCGGGCGCGGACGGCCGAGGAGTTCCTGGCCGCCGCGCTGGACGAGGCCGGGCTGTGGGAGAGCCGCGGGGTGATCCCGCCCGCCGTCGCCCGGCAGTTCGCGGAGCTGGTCTCCGGGGCCGCCAACCCGATCGACGACGTCCGCGGCACCGCGTCCTACCGGCGGCACGCGCTGGCCGTCATGGCCCGCCGCACGCTCGGCTGGTCCTGGGAGCAGTACCGCGGCAACGAGCCCCACGAGCTGGACGACAGGAGCAAGCCATGCGCGTGACCTTCACCGTCAACGGCAGTCCGCAGGAAGCCGACGACGTATGGGAGGGCGAGAGCCTGCTGTACGTGCTGCGCGAGCGGATGGGCCTGCCCGGTTCCAAGAACGCCTGCGAGCAGGGCGAATGCGGCTCCTGCACGGTCCGCCTGGACGGCGTGCCGGTGTGTTCGTGTCTGGTCGCCGCGGGCCAGGCGCAGGACCGCGAGGTCGTCACCGTCGAGGGCCTGGCCGGTGAGGGCGGTGAACTCTCCACCGTCCAGCAGGCGTTCGTGGACGCGGGCGCCGTCCAGTGCGGCTTCTGCACCCCCGGACTGCTGGTCGCCGCCGACGAGTTGCTCGAACGCGTCCCCGAGCCGTCCGACGGCGACATCCGCGAGGCGCTGTCCGGCAACCTGTGCCGCTGCACCGGCTACGAGAAGATCCTCGACGCCGTACGGCTGGCCGCCGCCCGTACCGAAGGAGCGGTGTGAGCATGCCCAACACACCCGCGCCCGGCGCCGGTTCGTCCGTCACCCGGACACCCACCAGCCTCACTCAGGGCGCCGCCTCCAAGGGCGGCATCGGCGAGTCCACGCTGCGCCCTGACGGCATCCTGAAGGTCACCGGCGAATTCGCGTACTCCTCGGACCTGTGGCACGAGGACATGCTGTGGGGCTACACGCTGCGCAGCACCGTCGCGCACGCCGAGATCCGCTCCATCGACACCTCGCAGGCGCTGGCCACCTCGGGCGTCTACGCGGTGCTCACCTACGACGACCTGCCCACCGAGGTGAAGAACTACGGCCTGGAGATCCAGGACACCCCGGTCCTCGCCCACGGCAAGGTCCGCCACCACGGCGAGCCGGTGGCGCTGGTCGCCGCCGACCACCCGGAGACCGCGCGCCGCGCCGCCGCGAAGATCCGCGTGGAGTACGTCGACCTGCCGGTGATCACCGACGAGGCGTCCGCCACCGCGCCCGGTGCCGTCCTGGTCCACGAGGGCCGCGAGGACCACCACATCGGCCATGTCCCGCACCCCAACATCGTCCACCGCCAGCCCATCGTGCGCGGCGACGCGGACGCGGGGGCGGCCCGCGCCGACGTGGTCGTCAGCGGCGAGTACGTCTTCGGCATGCAGGACCAGGCGTTCCTCGGCCCCGAGTCCGGCCTGGCCGTGCCCGGCGAGGACGGCGGCGTCGACCTCTACGTGGCCACCCAGTGGCTCCACTCCGACCTGCGGCAGATCGCGCCGGTCCTCGGGCTGCCGGAGAAGAAGGTCCGGATGACGCTCTCCGGCGTCGGCGGCGCCTTCGGCGGCCGTGAGGACCTGTCGATGCAGATCCACGCCTGCCTGCTGGCGCTGCGCACCGGCAAGCCCGTCAAGATCGTCTACAACCGCTTCGAGTCCTTCTTCGGCCACGTCCACCGCCACCCCGCCAAGCTCTGGTACGAGCACGGCGCGACCCGCGACGGCAAGCTCACCCACATCAAGTGCCGGATCGTGCTGGACGGCGGCGCCTACGCCTCCGCCTCCCCGGCCGTCGTCGGCAACGCCGCCTCCCTGTCGGTCGGCCCGTACGTCGTCGAGGACGTCGACATCGAGGCGCTGGCCCTCTACACCAACAACCCGCCCTGCGGCGCGATGCGCGGCTTCGGCGCGGTCCAGGCGTGCTTCGCCTACGAGGCGCAGATGGACAAGGTCGCGGCCGAACTCGGCCTGGACCCGGTCGAGTTCCGTCAGCTCAACGCCATGGAGCAGGGCACGCTCATGCCGACGGGCCAGCCCGTCGACTCGCCCGCGCCGGTCGCCGAACTGCTGCGCCGGGTCAAGGCCCGCCCGCTGCCGCCCGAGCGCCAGTGGGAGGTGGCCGGGGGAGCCGCCGACGTACGCGCGCTGCCCGGTGGTCTGTCCAACACCACGCACGGCGAAGGCGTCGTACGCGGTGTCGGCTACGCGGTCGGCATCAAGAACGTCGGCTTCTCCGAGGGCTTCGACGACTACTCCACCGCCCGGGTGCGGATGGAGGTCATCAACGGCGAGCCGGTCGCGACCGTGCACACCGCGATGGCCGAGGTCGGCCAGGGCGGCGTCACCGTGCACGCCCAGATCGCCCGCACCGAACTCGGCGTCACCCAGGTCACCATCCAGCCCGCCGACACCCGGGTCGGCTCGGCCGGTTCCACCTCCGCCTCCCGGCAGACGTACATGACCGGCGGCGCGGTGAAGAACACCTGCGAAGCCGTACGCGAGAAGGTGCTGGAGACCGGCCGCCGCAAATTCGGCACCTACCACCCGGCGTGGGCCACCGCCGAACTCCTGCTGGAGGGCGGCAAGGTCGTCACCGACGGCGGCGAGGCGCTGGCCGACATCGCGGACGTCCTGGAGGACGAAGCCGTCGACCTGGAACTGGAGTTCAGGCACCGCCCGACCGTCGCGTTCGACCTGCGCACCGGACAGGGCAACGGCCACGTCCAGTACAGCTTCGCCGCGCACCGCGCGGTGGTCGAGGTCGACACCGAACTGGGCCTGGTCAAGGTGGTCGAACTCGCCTGCGCCCAGGACGTCGGCAAGGCGCTCAACCCGCTGTCGGTCGTCGGCCAGATCCAGGGCGGCACCACACAGGGCCTGGGCGTGGCGGTGATGGAGGAGATCATCGTCGACCCCAGGACCGCCAAGGTCCGCAACCCGTCCTTCACGGACTACCTGATCCCCACGATCCTCGACACGCCGACCATCCCGGTCGACGTGCTCGAACTCGCCGACGAGCACGCGCCCTACGGCCTGCGCGGCGTCGGCGAGGCGCCCACGTTGTCGTCCACTCCCGCGGTCCTCGCGGCGATCAGGAACGCGACGGGGCTGGAGTTGAACCGGACCCCGATCCGGCCGGAGCACCTGACCGGAACCTAGGCGGCCGGGGGGCTCCCGTCCCCCGGTCCCCCTTTCTTGTTCGTCTCGGGCCGTCCCCCGGGTCGTGCAGGCCACGCAGATCCCAAATCCCGTACACCGCGTACGAGTGCCCCTGTGAACCTTGGGAGTTGGCACCATGACCCAGACGCCAGTAGAGCCGCGGACGGCGGCGGAGGACGCGGGCGAAGGCTCGCGACAGCCCGCCGGGAGATCCTGGCTCGACCGGTACTTCCACATCTCGGCCCGAGGCTCGTCGATCCCCCGCGAGGTCCGCGGCGGCATCACGACCTTCATGGCGATGTGCTACATCCTGCTCCTCAACCCGCTGCTGCTGTCGGGACCCGACGTGGCGGGGCACAAGCTCAGCCACGCCGCGCTGATCACCGCGACGGCGCTGGCCGCCGCCGTCTCCACCCTGCTGATGGGCTTCGTCGGCAAGGTGCCGCTCGCGCTCGCGGCGGGGCTGAGCGTGGCCGGGGTGATCTCCACCCAAGTGGCTCCGAACATGACCTGGCCGCAGGCTATGGGTATGTGCGTGATCTACGGCGGCGTCATCGTGCTGCTGGTGGTCACCGGGCTGCGCGAGATCGTCATGAACGCGATACCGCTGGCGCTCAAGCACGGCATCACCATCGGCATCGGCATGTTCATCGCGATGATCGGCCTGGTCAACGCCGGTTTCGTCGGCAAGGGCGACCCGCACGGCACGGCGCCGGTCGCCCTCGGCGCCGGCGGCCAGCTGCGCGGCTGGCCCGTGCTGCTCTTCTGCGTGACCCTGCTGCTGATCTTCATGCTCCAGGCCAGGAATCTGCCGGGCGCGATCCTGATCGGCATCGTGGCCGGCACCGTCCTGTCCGTGATCGTCAACGCGGCGGGCGACCTCACGGCGGCCGACTGGGGAGGCAGCGCGCCCAAGCTGGAGGGCAGCGCGGTCTCGATGCCGGACTTCGGGCTCTTCGGCCATGTCGAGTTCGGCGGCTGGGGCTCGATCGGCGGTATGACCGTCGGCGTCATCGTTTTCACTCTGGTGCTCGCCGGGTTCTTCGACGCGATGGCCACCATCATCGGCGTCGGCACCGAGGCCGGGCTCGCCGACGACAAGGGCCGGATGCCGGGCCTGTCGAAGGCGCTGTTCGTCGACGGCGCGGGCGGCGCGATCGGCGGCGTCGCGGGAGCGTCGGGGCAGACCGTCTTCATCGAGTCCGCGACCGGCGTCGGCGAGGGCGCCCGCACCGGCCTGTCCTCGGTCGTCACCGGCGTCCTCTTCGCGCTCGG
Organism: Streptomyces sp. NPDC003300; assembly: GCF_040610915.1. NCBI lineage: Bacteria > Bacillati > Actinomycetota > Actinomycetes > Kitasatosporales > Streptomycetaceae > Streptomyces > Streptomyces sp. NPDC003300. Next base: position 24,382 of record NZ_JBEXNE010000009.1, read on the forward strand.
CCTGTTCTTCACCCCGCTGGCCCAGATCGTGCCCGGCCAGGTCGCCGCCGCCGCGCTCGTCGTGATCGGCGCGATGATGATGAGCAACGCACGGCACGTCGACTGGTCCGACCGCGCCGTGGCCGTACCCGTCTTCATGACCGTCGCCCTCATGCCGTTCACCTACTCCATCACCGCGGGAGTCGGCGCCGGGGTCGTCTCGTACACCGCCATCAAGGCCGCGCAGGGCAAGTGGCGCGAGCCGGGGCTGTTCATGTGGATTCTCACGGCCGTCTTCGTCGTCTATTTCGCCCTGCACCCGATCGAGGGCTGGCTCGGCGTCAAGTGACCGCCGGGCAGAGCGAGTTGTAGGAAGAAGGAGCTGGAACGCCATGCTGGACATCGCTGACGAGTTGTACCGCTGGTGCGGTCTCGGGCGTCCGTTCGCCGTCGCGACGGTCGTCGCGACCGGCGGCAGCGCCCCGCGCCAGCCCGGTGCGGCGCTCGCCGTCGACGGCGGCGGCGACGCCATCGGCAGCGTGTCCGGCGGGTGCGTGGAAGGCGCGGTCTACGAGCTGTGCCGGGAGGTGCTGGCCGCGGGCCCCGACGCGGCCGCGGTCCTCCAGCACTTCGGCTACTCCGACGAGGACGCCTTCGCCGTCGGCCTGACCTGCGGCGGCGAGATCGACATCTTCGTGCAGCGGATCGACCCCGCGGTACGGCCCGAGGTCGTCGCGGCGCTGGCCGCGGCCGTCTCCGGCGAGGCGGCGGCGGTGGCCCGCGTGGTCGAGGGCCCGGCGGAGCTGCTGGGCCGGGCGCTGCTGGTCCGCGAGGCCGAAGGCGCCGGTGCGTACGCGGGCTCGCTCGGTGACGACGAGCGGGACCGTACGGCGGCGGCCGAGACCCGCGCGCTGCTGGCCGCCGGGCGCACCGGGACCGTCGTGATCGGCGCGGACGGCAGCCGATGCGGCGCGCCGCTCACCCTGCTGGTCGAGGCCAGCGTGCCGCCGCCGCGGATGCTGGTCTTCGGGGCGATCGACTTCGCGGCGGCGCTGGTACGGGCGGGCAAGTTCCTCGGCTACCACGTGACGATCTGCGACGCGCGGCCGGTCTTCGCCACCGCCCGCCGCTTCCCCGAGGCCGACGAGGTAGTCGTCGACTGGCCGCACCGCTACCTGGAGGCAGAGGCGCGGCAGCGGCGGCTGGACGGCCGTACAGCGGTCTGCGTCCTCACCCACGACGCCAAGTTCGACATCCCCCTGCTGGAGCGGGCGCTGCGGCTGCCGCTGGCCTACATCGGCGCGATGGGCTCGCGCCGCACCCATCTCGCGCGCCTGGACCGGCTGCGCGACACCGGGGTGACCGAACTCGACCTGGCCAGGCTCCACTCGCCGATCGGCCTCGACCTCGGCGCCCGCACGCCCGAGGAGACCGCCCTGTCGATCGCCGCCGAGATCGTCGCCCACTCGCGCGGCGGCTCCGGCGCCCCCCTCACCGGCGCCCGCACCCCGATCCACCACGAGCCCAAGACCCCGTCCCGCCGCCTGGGCTCCCCGGCCGCGTAGCGGCCACCGGCCCGCCGAGACCGGGTGCGGGTCCCGATCGGGACCCGCACCCGGACCTCGCCGCACCGCCGTTGCGGGGCCCGGGCCCAGGGCGGCCCGAACTCCTGTTGGCGGTGTCGGTCAGCGTGCTTTGAGCGGCGCCTGGACGACCGGGGGCAGTTCCACGATGTCCGAGGGGTCCGGGGCGGGACCGCCGGGCATCTGGCCGGGATGGTCGACGACGCCGGTCGTCACGCGGGCGAAGGAATCGGAGAAGTCGCTCTCTCCGTGCCAGTCGACGCGGTCGCCGCGGTAGGTGTACGTGCTCGGGTCCAGGATGAGGTACTCGTGCGTTCGTTGCCGATCGTGGAAATCGAAGGCGATGGCGAGTCCCGGCCGACCGGCCGCGTCTCGCATCGGCGTGCTGACCAGCGTGGTTCCGGGGATCAGCGCCAGCGCGTGGTAAAGCGCGGCGTTGATCCGGGGCGGGACGGTCGATGCGGTCCGCAGAATGTGGAGGATCCTGGTGAACTGCGCTGCGGGTGTGACGGCCGGGGGCCGTTCACCCAGGCTGTGGAATATTCCGTAGGTGGGGGCCGCGCCCGGCTCTTCTCCTGAACTGTTGAAGAAGGGGTCAGTACTCACCCGCCTGAGGAGCTCGTGGGGATCGGTGGGCAGTCGGGACAGAACCTCGCGGGTCTCCCGCGGATGGTCCCCGACCTTCCCCGAGCGGAAGGGGGTGAAGACATCGCGCACCTGGACGGCAGTGCGGTTTCCTGACGCCAATGACTTGCCGACCGACGCGCTCTTGAGACCGTCGTACCGGTACCAGGACCGCTCGTGCCCGCACGTCGTCACGCAGACAACATCGTCCGTGTACAACCACTGGTGGAGACCCGGCTCCTTGCCCGGACCCTTCGCGGCGTTGTCCGCGGCGGCGTCCAGCACCTGGGCGACCGTCATGGCGTGTACCGGCCGGGGCTGCGCTCCCCGGACGGAGGAGGTCGCGACGATCGTGGTGGCCGCCACGCCCGCGGCCAGGCCCGCGAACGCGGTCCGACGTACGGCGGGACGTGCGAGGATTCCGCGGGCGGCCACCGGCAGCTTTGGTCGGGGTGCCCGCTCTGTTTCCCGCTGTTCGGCTCGTGCCTGTTCCAGTAGGGCCAGCTCGGCACCGAGGCGTTGCTTGAATCCGACCGGGGTGTTCATCGGGTGACCTCCGTGAGGGGGGAATCGAATGCGGCGGACGGGGTGGTGGATTCGGCACGCAGGGCGGCGCGGGCGCGGTGCAGGCGGACCCGGGCGGTCGCCTGGGAGATCCGGAGCACCTTCGCGGCCTCCTTGGTCGTGAGACCGTCGACAGCGACGAGGTCGATCACCGCGCGCAGCGGCTCGGAGAGCCCGGCGTGCCGGGCGAGCAACTCCCTGGCCGCCCATTCGGCGTCGATGCGCTCCTCGAAGCGCTGCATGTCCTGCTCGTCCAGCAGCCGCCGACCGCTGACCGCGGCCACCGCGTCCCGCTCACGTACCGCGCGGCGGGCATGCGCGGCCGTGGTGTTGCGGGCGATCCCGTAGAGCCACATGAGGTGCGTGCCGCGCCTGGGGTCGTAACCCTCGAATGCCTCCAGCGCGGCCACGAAGACGTCGGCGGTCAGGTCGGCGGCCAAGTGCCGGTCGGTGGTTCTCCGGGTAATGAAGCCGAGAACGGCGTCGAAGTGCGCCTCGTACACCTCGCCGAACGGGGTTCGGTTCCGTCCGGGCTCGTGCGTGGGTATCTGCACGCGGGGACCTCCTGTGCTGTCTGCCACCTGTCACCCATCACTTGGTTCGGGGACCGAAAACCGTTTCTTCCCGCAGGTCAGGGTGGTCAGTGGCTCGGCCGTCGCGCGCACCGCCCGCACCGCCCGCCCGCCGTCGCGGACAGCAACTGTCCGCGACGGGCCCTAGCGTAGGAGCCATGCTCACGCCGCTCGACCGCCGCACTCTCAACCGGACCCTGCTCGCGCGCCAGCTGCTGCTGGACCGGCGGCGGACGGCCGCCGAGGACGCCGTCGCCCATCTGCTCGGACTCCAGTCGCAGCACCCCACCTCGCCCTATCCGGGCCTGTGGACCCGGCTGAACGGCTTCCGCTTCGACGAGTTGGGCACGCTGCTCACCGAACGCGCGGTGGTGCGCGTCGTCTTGATGCGCGGCACCGTGCATCTGGTGACGGCGGCGGACGCGCTGCGGCTGCGGCCGTGGATCCAGCCGATGCTGGACCGGGGATTTCGCGGCTCGCAGTGGGCGGCGGGCGCCGCGGGCGTCGACCGCGCGGAACTGGTCGCGCACGGCCGCGAGGCGCTGGCCGAACGGCCGCTGGGACCCGCCGAGTTGCGTACCGCGCTGAGCGCCCGCTGGCCCGACGCGGACCCCGCCTCGCTGGTCAACGCGCTACGGGTGTGGGCGCCGCTGGCACAGGTGCCGCCGCGCGGGCTGTGGGGCGCGAGCGCCCAGCCCGCCTACACCCTGCTGGACGACTGGCTGGGACAGCCGATGGCCGACCCCGCCGCGACCGCCGCGGAACCGGCCGCGCTGGTCCGCCGCTACCTGGCCGCGTACGGCCCCGCCACCCCCGCCGACATGCAGAAGTGGTGCGGACTCACCGGCCTCAAGAAGGTCTTCACCGCGCTGGACTGCCGGACCTACACCGCCGAGGACGGCAGGGAGCTGTACGACCTGCCGGACGCGGAACTCACCGACCCCGCCACCGAGGTCTCCGCGCGCTTCGTCGCCGACTTCGACAATCTGCTGCTCTCGCACGCCGACCGCACCCGCGTCCTCGCCGACGAGCACCGGCCGCGGGTGATGACCGTCAACGGCATCATCCGCGGCACGGTCCTGGTCGACGGATTCGTCGGCGGCACCTGGCGGTTCGAGCGCGCCAAGGACACCGCGGCCGTCGTCGTCGCGCCCTTCGCACCGCTGCGCCCGGCCGACCGGGACGCGCTCGACGCGGAGGGTCTGCGGCTGCTGGCCGCCTCCGACCCGCGGGCGCGGACGCCCGAGGTGCGGTTCGAGCGACCCGCTGGGTGAGGCGGCGCGCTGCGACCGCTCAGCGCGCCGCCTCGAACGCCCGCCCCGCCGCCGTCTCCACCGGACCGCTGTGGAACAGCCCGCTGCTCGGCTTGCTGTCGTCGGCGGGCAGCCCGAACCAGGCGTACCGCTGGAGCCACGGCAGCCCGTCGAGCATCTTCGTCGCGGCCGTCACGAAGGCGGCCTGCTGGCTGTCGGTCGGGAAGCGGACGCCGTTGGCGAAGTCGATCAGTGCGAATTCGGTGAGCCAGATCGGCTTGTTGTACCGGTTGTGGACCGCCGTCAGATACGACTTGAGCTGGGAGACCGCGTTCGGCGTCGTGAAGTCCCCGCCGTACCAGTGCAGGGCGATGAAGTCGACGCGGTAGCCGCGCTGTTGAGCCCCCGACATGAACCGGTCGAGCCAGCCGCCGGCCGTGTCGCCGCCGTAGGCGACCGCGGGACTGCCGAGCACCTTGCCGTTCGCCATCAACTTCGGCCACAGCGACAGCGCCTGATCGACCGTCATGTTCGCCTGGCCGCCCATGTCCGGCTCGTTGAAGCCCAGCAGGTACGGACCCGCCGCCTTCGCCTGCGCCAGCGCCGTCGGACTCGCGCTGTCACCGCCCCAGATCATCGGCACGAAGCCGGGTCCGCTGATGCCGCCGTGCGTCGTGGACCACGTGTAGTACCAGCCCGCGCCCGACCGGTCGAGCGCGGTGCTCACACCGGGGAAGGACCACACCCCGACGCCCTTGCGGACCGAGGAGACCGGCGCGACCGGCGGCGGCGCCGCGGGCGGCGGCGCGTGGGTCGTCGGCGTGGGCTTGCGCGGCGGCTTCGTCGTCGGCTTGGCGCCGGTCCTCGTCGCGGACGGCGTGGGGGAGGGGGAGGCGGTCGTGGCGGGCGCCGAGATCGTCACCGAAGGACGGATCGGCGTGCTGTCGGCGGTCGGGGTGCCGGGGGACCGGTCGGCCGACAGGTGCACGGCCAGCAGCGCTCCGGCCGCCACCGCCGCGACCGCGCCCATCGCGGCGGCCGGGACGCTCAGCGGACCGTGCAGCAGCCTGCCGCGGATTCCCCGGGGCGCACCGCTCCGCCGTGGGGGGCGGTGTCGCGGAGCGGTGCGCGGGGCCGCCGCTTGGGGAGCGGCCTGGGAGGGGGGTATCGGGGAGTGCGCGGGCGGCGGGCCCGCGGGGCCGGTGTGCGGGGGCGCCGCCGGGGCGTGCCCGCCGAAGGGCGCGCTGAACGGCATCCCGAGCGGTACCGGCAGCAGCGGCAGCCCGCTGAGCAGCCGGTCCATCGGCAGCAGCGTCCGGCCGCGCTGCCCGCAGTCCGGGCAGCCGCGGATGTGCCGCGCGAAGCGCTTGCGCCACAGCGGGCTCGGCACACCGTCCCAGCCGCCGGTCACATGCGTGAGACCCGCGCAGCCGCCCGCGTCGCCGAGCGCGCGCACCACCGTGCGCGAGGTTTCGAGCTGTTCCTTCATCCGCTGGACCTTCACCGCGGCGTGCTGCCGGGTCAGGCCCAGGGCGTCGGCCAGCTCCGAGCGGCCGAGGTCGCCGGTCTCCTCCAGCCACCACAGCGCGAGCAGCGTACGGTCGTCGCGGTCCAGCCAGCGGGTGGCCTCCGCGATCTCCCGGCGCTGGTCGGTCAGCCCGAGCCGCAGGATCGTCACGGCGGCGAAGTCCGAGGCCGGGTCCGGTATCAGCTCCGCCGCGTCCAGGGCGGTCTGCTGGTGCCACGCCGCCTTTCGCGCCTGCTCGCGGTCGCGCACCTGGCGGACCGCGATGGCCACCAGCCAGGAGCGGAACGCCGCCGGGTCGCGCAGGTCGGACAGGCCGCGGACCACTCGCAGCAGCGTCTCCTGCACCACGTCGTCCACGTCGTCGTGCCCGTCCAGGGCGCGCCCGACGATGTTGTAGACCAGCGGCAGGCACTCCGCGACCAGCCGGTCGAGTGCCGCCTGGTCGCCCGCCCGCGCGGCACTCACCAACGCGGGGTCGGGACCGACCCGGTCGCCTGCGCGCATGCTGCTCACACTCCGTCCTGGCCCGGACTCCGGCCGGGTGACACGTATCTGCCCTCGGACAGGAGACGCTGCCACGACCAGGGGGATAACAGAAACCCGCCGGCCCCCCGGACTTCCCGCGCGGGGAGGTCCGGGGGGCCGGCGACCGGACGGCGGGCCGGGCCCCCGGTCCGGGGTCCCGGCCGCGCCACCGGATCAGGAGGACGGCACGGTGTCCGTGAAGGTGGTGCCCGCCGTGCGGTAGGCCGCGACCTGGGTCTGCACCTGGGCGGGCGTCAGCACCTGGTCCTTGAGGAAGTACACGTAGTCGACCTGCTGGTTGTACGAGCGCGGGGTGTTGCTCGTCTGGCCCGCGAGGTCGATCAGCCAGTGGTTGAAGTCGATCCACTGCGGCGTCTCGGGCAGGTACGGCTCGCCGTGCTGCGCGACCTGGTTGCCGTCGATGTAGTAGGTGATGTTCGTGTTGTCGATGGTGATCTGGAGGTTGTGCCAGCCGTCGAGGCTGCCGTACTGCTGGCCGTGGGTGTTGACCGCGTTCCACGGGTCCGGGTTGTAGGTCTCCCAGGACGTCTCGTACATGATGTTCTGGGTCTCGCCCCAGCCGCCGTTGGGCAGGTACTCGAAGTCCTGCTCGCTGTAGTTCGGGTCCATCGGCGCGTTGAGCGGCGTGAAGGTGAAGAAGGTCTGGTTGACGTGGTCGCCGTCGGGGCCGCCGGTCGGTGTGTCGTTGAACTTGACCCGGGCCGCGTAGGTGCCGTTCTTGAACTTCCTTGCGGTGGTCTGGAGTTCGGTCTCCTTGGTGCCCGCCGCCGTGCCGTCGGTGGTGAGCCGCAGATTCATCACCTTGTTGCTCGCGCCGTCGGCGACGAAGGTCACGTCCTGCGGCGACCAGGTGGCGCCGGCCACACCGGGGCCGCCCTGACCGGACTTGACCGTCCAGCCGTGCTGCTGCACGGCCGGGTCGGAGCTGGAGGTGTAGGTGAAGTCGTCGAACATCGCGGGACCGGTCGGGTTGCCGGTCGGCGGGGTGGTCGGGGGAGTGGTGGGCGGGTTGGTCGGGTCGTTGCCCGCGGGCGCGGTGCCCCAGACCACGGCGCCGCTCTTCTGCACCGTGACCTTGTTCCAGTTCGCGTACGCCGTCTGCGAGCCGTTGAAGGAGTAGTCGTCGGACTGCGTGAGGGTCTGCCAGTCGGCGCGGTAGAACCGCAGTTGCATGTCACCGGTGTTCTGACCCGGCGTCAGCGAACCCGCGCCCGAAGTGAAGCCGATCTCCAGGTAACGGTCCGCGGTGGCCGTCGGATTGGCCAGCGTCCCGAAGGTGCCGGTGATGTTGCCGCAGCCCTTGACCGCCCACGAGCACGCGAAGCGGTAACTGACGTTCGGGCCGTCGGACTTGAAGTAGTACCGCACGGTGACGGTGTTCAACGGCACCGTGGTGCTGCCGGTGTTGGTGACCTCCAGCCACGGCTCCGACTGGTCGGCGGTGGCGCCGGAGGCGCTGGTGCGGTACTGCGCGCTCAGCGAGTCCTGCGCCGCCGAGGCGGGCATCGCGGTGAGCGCGGCGCAGGCGAGACCGGCCGCCGTACAGACGGCCATCGCCGTACGGACGCGGGTCGACATGCGGAACTTTCCTGACACGGTGATCCCTTTCCAGAGGGGGGTGATGGTGCGGGACTACTGGGAGATGGTCCGGGGAGAGGTGGTGCGGGAGGTGGCTCGGGGGGTGTGCGGCGGGACCGCGGGGTGCGGAATCGTCCGGTGGGCGATACCCAGCGCCGCCAGCCGGTCCTCGTGCCGGAGCAGGGCGGGCAGGAAGTCCGTCGACCAGTCGCCCGCCGGATTCCAGGCCCGGTCGGCGAGCGCGCACAGCCGGGGGAAGATCAGGTACTCGGCGTGTTCGGCGGTCGGCACGAATTCGCTCCAGAGCTGCGCCTGCGTGCCCAGCACCCGTGCCGCCGCGGCCGGTTCCCAGTCGGCGGGTACGGTCTCGCCGCCGTGCACGGCCCGCAGGTCGACGATTCCGCCCGCCTGGCCGAGCGGTTCACCGGGCTGTTCGGTCTGCGGGTAGTCCAGATACGTGGAGCGGTGCGGCGCCATGATCACGTCGTGGCCGCGCCGGGCGGCGGCCAGCCCGTGGTCGGTGTCCCGCCACGGCATCACGGTGAACTCCGGCGGCAGCGTGCCCGAGTCCTCCGCCCAGCACAGCGGGCGCCGCCCCGCCTCGATCAGGAAGTCGCCGATCCGCCCGAGGAACCAGCCGCGCAGGTCCTTGGGCGCGGCCAGGCCCAGCTCCGCCGCGCGCCGCCGCGCCGCCGGGCTCTCCTCCCACTCGGTGACCGGGCACTCGTCGCCGCCGATGTGCACGTACGACGAGGGGAACACGTCGAGCACCTCGCCGAGCACGGTGCGGCAGAAGTCCAGCACCTCGTCGTGGACGCCGAGGATGTTGCGGCACACACCCCACTCGGTCCACACGTCCAGCTCGCGCCCCGGCACGTTCCCCAGGTGCGGATAGGCCGCCAGCGCCGCGCGGGTGTGCCCCGGCATCTCGATCTCCGGCACCACCGTGACCCCGCGCTCGGCCGCGTAGGCGACCAGCGACCGCAGCTCTGCGGTGGTGTACGCCCCGGCGTGCGGCAGGTCGTCGAACCGGCCGCTGCCCGAACGCCCGATCATCGAGCGGGGCCTGGCCCCGCCGACCTCGGTGAGCCGGGGGTAGGCGGCGACCGGCATCCGCCAGCCCTGGTCGTCGGTCAGGTGCAGATGCAGCACGTTCAGCTTGTGGAACGCCAGCAGGTCCACGAAGCGCCGCAGGAACGACACCGGCTGGAAGTGCCGGGCGACGTCCAGCATCATGCCGCGCCAGCCGAACCTCGGCACGTCGGTGACCTGCACGCACGGCATGCGCCAGGCGACCCCGCTCTCCGGGCGCTCCGACAGGGCCTGCGCGGGCAGCAGTTGACGGATCGTCTGCACACCGTGCAGCAGCCCGGCCGGCCTGGCCGCCCGCAGCAGCACCGCGTCGGGCCCGACGGTCAGGCCGTAGCCCTCCGCGCCGAGACCGCCGAGTTCGGGGTCGAGCGCGAGCACCACCCGGCCGGTGGGCGAGGGCCGCAGCGGCAGCCCGGTGGCGGGCGCGAGCAGCGTACGCAGCAGGTCCGCCGCGCCCTGGGCGCCGTCGCTCGCCCGGACGGACGTGGTCGCGTCGAAGGTGAAGTGGCCGGGGATACGGGCGAGATGGGAGGGGTGCGGAATGATCACAGCGGCTCCAGTGGGGGCGGCGGGGGTCGGCGGTCGACGGCGTCGAGCGAGGTGACCTGGGAGCGGGCGCGGGGAGCGGGCGTGGGGAGGGAGCGTGGGGAGCGGTCGCGGGCAGGGGGCGCGGGGAGCGGTCGCGGGGTCAGCCCTTCACGGCGCCGGCGGTCATTCCGGTGGTGACCCGGTTCTGGAGGACGAGGAAGACCAGCAGCACGGGCAGCATGAACAGCGAGGAGGCGGCCATCGTGGCGCCCCAGTCGGTACCGAAGACATTGCTGAACGAGGAGAGCCAGACCGGCAGCGTGCGGGCGTCCTGGTTCTTGATGATCAGCGTGTTGGCGAAGGCGAACTCGTTCCACGCCGTGATGAAGCCGAACAGCGACGTGGACAGCAGGCCGGGCGCGAGCAGCGGGAAGGTGACCCGGCGGAACGCCTGCGGCCTTGTGCAGCCGTCCACTTGGGCGGCCTCCTCCAGTTCCACCGGGATCGCCGCGAGGAAGCCGCGCAGCGTCACGATCGTGAACGGCAGCGTCGTCATGAAGTAGACCAGCGTCAGCATCGACAGCTTGTCGAGCATGTCGGTGTCCCGCGCGATCACGTACATCGGGATCAGCAGCGCCTCCCACGGCGCCATCTGCGCGGTGAAGACCAGCAGGATGAAGGCCCGCCGGCCGCGCCAGCGCATCCGGCCGACCGCGAAGGCCGCCAGCAGCGCCACCACCAGCGACATCAGCACCGCGCCGAGCGTCACGGTCAGGCTGTTGCGCCAGAAGGTGCCGAAGCCGTCGGCGTGCATGGCCGTGCGGAAGTGCGCGAAGGTGGGGTGCAGCGGCAGGAAGGACGGGGTGTCGGCCTGGATGGCGGTGGTCGGCTTGAAGGCCGTGATCACCATCCAGTAGACGGGGAAGGCGGCGACCGCCAGCGTGAACAGCGCGGCCAGATTGAGCGGCAGCCGCCGCAGGGACCCGCGGCCCGGCCGCTTCCGACGGCCCGCGCCGCCCGCGCCGCCCGGTCCGCCCGCGCGCGGGGCCTTACCAGTTGCGGTGAACGTGCTCACTGCGCGCCCTCCTCACGGAACATCCGGCGCAGGTTGAAGACCAGCACGCCGAGCAGGATCAGGACGGTCAGCGTGGAGACCGCGGACCCGAGGTCGTACTTGTGCAGGGACTGCGCGATCTGGAAGGCGTAGACCGGCAGCGTGGTGGTCGCCCCGTTGGGACCGCCCTCGCTGATCACCCAGATCTGGGCGAAGCACTTGAAGCACCAGATCACCTCGAGGGAGGTGATCAGCGCGAACAGCGGGCGCAGCATGGGGAAGGTGACCAGCCGGAAGGTCTGCCAGGCGCCCGCGCCGTCGATCCTGGCCGACTCGTACAGCTCCGCCGGGATCGTGGTGAGGCCGCCGTAGAGGGTCAGCGCCGCGAACGGCACGGACTGCCAGACCACCAGCGTCACCAGGATCGCGAAGGTCGAGCCGCCGTGCGCGAACCAGGTGTAGTCGCGGTACGACTCGAAGCCCAGCTTTACCAGTAGCCAGTTGACCACTCCGAAACGGGACTGGAACAGCCACTGGAAGATCGTGGTGGCCGCGATCACCGGAGTGGCCCAGGCGAGGACCAGACCGCTCATCACCGCGAGCCGCATCCGCTTGCCGAGCTTGACGAGCATCAGCGAGACGAGCGTGCCGAGCACCATGATCAGCACGACGTTCAGCCCGGTCCACCACAGGGTGCGGCGGACCACCGTCCAGAACTCCGGATCGTCCAGCACCGTACGGTAGTTGGCGAAGCCGACCCAGGTGGCGCCGCCGCGGATCAGCTCGCCGAGGCCGAAGTGCTGGAACGACATGACGGTGTTTCTGACCAGCGGGTAGACCAGCAGGAAGGCCGTGCCCACCACGGTGGGGGCGACCAGCAGATACGGCCAGACCGCGGCGAGCGGGCGGCGGCGGCGCCGGCGTTCGCGGGGCGGCGGTGGCGGTTCCGCGACGGCCGGCCGTGAGGCGGCGTTGGGAGCGGTGAGCACGGCGGTTCTCCTCGGGGCGCTGATCGGACGCTGTCGGGCGGACGCGGATCAGATAGGGAGCGGGCGGGGCGTGGCCGGTCAGGAGGCGGTGTTGAGGGCCTTGGTGACGGCCGCCGAGGCCGTCTTGCCCGCCGCGTCCGGGTCGCTGCCGGTCAGCACCTGCGTCATGTACTGCTTGATCGGGTTGTTGGCCTCGACCGCCGCCCAGTTGGGCGAGTTGGGCGTGGCATGGCCGTTGGCCGCGCCGACCGCCATCACCGAGGCGCCCTCGTTGCCCGCCAACACCCCCGCGAGCGAGGTGCGGTTGGGCACGTAGCTCATCTCCTTGGCCATGTCCGTCTGCCACTTGGTGCCCGCGAGCGCCTTGACCACCTCGTAGGCGAGCGCCTGGTGCCGGGACGCCTCGGGGATCACCAGGTCGGAGCCGCCGGTGAAGACCGCGCCCGGCTTGTCGGCGGTCTTGCCGGGGATCGGGAAGAAGCCGATCTTGTCCTTCATCGCGGGATTGGCCTTGACGATGGCGTCGGCGCCGCCGGGCACCGAGATGATCTGCGCGCTCTTGCCCTTGGCGAAGACGTCGGCCTGGAGCGGCTTGGCCTCGTCGGAGTCCTTCGGGCCCTTGCCGAGCGCCTGGAGCCGCTTGTAGAACTCCATGCCCGCCTTGGCCTGCGGGGTGTCCAGCGCGCCCTTCCAGTTGTCGCCGTCCTGGACCGCCAGGTCGCCGCCCTCGTCCCAGATGAATCCGGCCAGCGCGTACCAGGTCTGGCCCGGCAGGTAAATGCCGTCGTTGCCCCCGGTGTTGAGCTTGGTGGTGTCCTGGATCCACTCGTCGCGGGTCTTGGGCGGCGCGGCGATGCCCGCCTTCGAGAAGAGGTCCTTGTTGTAGATCACGACGCGGTTGGCCGCGTACCAGGGGATGCCGAACTGCTTGCCGTCGATCTTGCCGGGGTCGGCGAGGCCGGGAATCCAGTCGGCGCCCTGGAGGTCGGTCACCTTGTCGGTGAGGTCCTTGACGCCGCCGCTCGCCGCGTACTGCGCGACCTGCGTGTTGCCGACCTCCATCACGTCGGGTGCGTCGTTGCTGGCCAGCGCGCTGGTGATCTTCTGGCCTATGCCGTCCCACTCCTGGATCTGGATGTCCAGGGTGGTGCCCTTGTGCCCGGCCTCGAAGTCGGACCTGAAGCGGCTGAGGAAACCGTCGGACATGCTGCCGCGCATGATCCACACGGTGAGCTTGGCGGGAGCCGGCGTCTTGGCGGAACCGCCGGTGCCGCCGGAGTCACCGGAGCCGCCGGATCCGGAGGAGGAGCCGCACGCGGAGAGCGCGGCGACGGCGAGGACGAGCGCCGCGGCGCCGGGAACGAGTCTGGATCTCACGGGGATGTCACCTCGGGCAGGGAGCGAACAGGACTTACCACTTGCCAACTGGTCTAGTGCTGGTCAGTGAAAATGGCATAGACCACTGAGCACGTCAAGAGTTCGCGCACCCGTCGCCCGCCGACCCGCCGTCCGCCGCGCACCCGCCACACGCAGGCCGTATACGAATGAGGCCCCCGAAAGCCAGGTGGCAAGGAGCGCTGGCATACTGGTCAGCATCTGGATAACCTCAGCTCACCAGCACGTCGCATGAACCCACCGGCACGTCCCCCGAACTCAGCAGCACGTCATACGAACTCACCCGCACGACGGCGGCACACCGGTGACCCGTCGGCGGCAGGAAGGTGCCCCCCATGGCCAGCGAGCCGCCGCGCTCGGCGCTGAAACGCGAACGGGTCCGCGACTACCTGATGGAACTGGTCGAGTCGCGCGCGCCCGGCGACCCGATCCCGTCGGAGCGCACCCTGTGCGAGCAGCTCGGCGTCTCCCGCCCCACGCTCCGCTCCGCCGTGGACGAACTGGTCACCACGGGACTGCTGGTCCGCGAACACGGCCGCGGCATGTTCGTCGCCCGCGCCAAGATCACCCAGGAGCTGGCGCTCGACGGCCAGGCGCACCGCCTCCCGCAGGCGTCCGGCACCTGGGCCAGCCGCGTCCTGGAGTTCACCACCGTGCAGGCGGGCGCCCGCGTCGGCCGCAAGCTGCACATCTCCCCGGCCGCCGAGATCACCTACATCGCCCGGCTCCGGCTGGTCGACGACGAGCCGATGGCCATCGAATACCTGCACGTCCCGGCCGACCTCGTGCCCGGCCTCCACGCGGCGGACATGGAGTCCGGCGACTTCTACGACTTCCTGCGCGCCCGGCACGGCGTCCACGTGCACGAGGCCGTCCAGTCCATCGAGCCCACCGTGACCAACGACGAGGAGGCCCGGCTGATCGGCGTGCCCGTCCTGTCACCGGCGCTGCTCTTCGAACGGCTCACCAAGGACGCCACCGGCCGCCCGGTGGAGTACGTCCACTCCGTCTACCGCGGCGACCGCTACCGGATCGTCTCCCGGCTGGCCCTCGGCGACGCCGCGCCCGCGACCGCGCAGTCCGCCGACCGGCACCACCCGGGCATCCCGCCGGGCGACCTCGCGGGGCGCGGGGACGTGACGGCGCAGATGGTGGGGGAGGTGCAGCCCGCGGGCTGAGGCCGGGGGCGTACGTGCTCAGGGTGCGCCGCGGCGCACCCTGGCGTGCCGGGGTCTCGAACGGCGAACTACGGTGCCAGGCCCGCCGGTTGCTGGCGTATGCCGTCGCCGCCCTCGTCCCCTTCAGCGGTGCCCGCCGCGGCGCCGTCGGTGCCGCGCCGCGGGCAGGGGCGGCCCGCCGCCGGATCGGTCCAGGAAGCCGGGGGCCGGGCGGTCAGCAGCGGGTCGACGGTCAGATGCCGGGCGCCCAGCGGCTCGGCCATCGCGCGCAGCGCGCTCTCCGAGAGCTTGATCCACGGCTGGGTCGGCCCCAGCACCGAGCGCAGCCGCTGGTCACTGGTGAAGGCGACCGCCGTCCTGCTGCCGACGGGCGTACGCCACAGCCGTACGACATAGCCCGCGGGCCCCTGTCGCACCGGCACATACAGCGGCCCTTCCGGTACGGGCACGGATTCCGCGGTCGGCGAGACCGGCCCGGGGGGCGTCTCGCGGGCCGTCTGCTCGTGGGGCTGTCCTTCGGGAGTCCGGTCACCGGGTCCGTCGTGCTGGCTCACGTGCATGCAGCCACCGTAACCCGGCCGCCGGACGCGCATTCGGCGAGGTCGAGGCGTGGACACCGCGCCGACCGGGCGCGCGCGCCGCTTCGGCCGCCCGCCCGCCCCGCGCCCGGCACCCGCCGATCGAGTGACGCGTCCGCCGGTCACGGCCGCGGACCGCCGTCGTCCATGTGTCCTCGCCACGCTTATGGCGTCCGATCCGGGGCGAACGTTACGTTTGCGCCATGACAGCGCCGAACACCGTACTCACCTGGCAGGTCGAGGAGACCGGCGGATACGAGACCGCGTGGGTCGAACTGGCCGCCGGACGGCTGCGCGCGCACGGCCGCGCGGTCGGACTGAAGCCCGAACCGTACTGGCTGAGCTATGAGTTGGACACCGACGTCGGGTACGTGACCCGGCGGCTGCACGTCACCTCGCACACCGTCGACGGCACCTACGACCTCGAACTGCGCCGGGACGAGCGCAGCCGCTGGACGGCCAACGGGCAGGTCGTCCTCGCGCTCGACGGCGCGCTCGACTGCGACCTCGGCATGTCACCGCTCACCAACACGATGCCGGTGCTGCGGCACCAACTCCACCGCAACGAAGGCCATCAGGACTTCCTGATGGCCTTCGTCCCCGTCCCGACCCTCGCCGTCCGCCCCTCCATCCAGGGCTACACCCACCTGACCCCGCTGATGTCAGGGGCCCGGCTCGGCTACGCCTCCGGCACGTACCGCAGCGAGATCGACGTGGACGCCGACGGTCTGGTCGTGCACTACGAGGGCCTGGCCACGCGCCTCAACCGGGCGGCCCCCAAGCTCTGAGGGCGCGCCCACCGCCCCGCGGCCGGGTGCTCAGACGCCTCCGCCCTCCTCCGCGAGCACGGGACCCTCGGCCCCGCCCTTCGTCCGCCGCGCCCGGCCGATCGCGACGGCGGCCAGCAGCGGCGGGACCGCCGCCAGGAGGAAGCAGAGCGCCAGCGGCACGCCGGCGACCAGCAGCGCGGCCACGGCGCCACCGGCCGAAGACCCGGCGTTGACGGCCGAGTTGACCCAGGTCGTGGCGCGGGTGGTGGCGCCGTCGGGCGCCGCGCCCGCCGCCGCGAGATAGGCGGTCGAGAGGATCGGCGCGGTCAAGGTGCCCGCGGCGGCGACGCACAGGCCGAACACCGTGAGTACGGGGGCGGCGGCCGTGACCGAGACGAGCGCGGCCAGGACGAGGAGCAGGCCGGGGAGCCGGGCGGCGGCGGGCAGCCGCCAGGAGATCCGGCCGTACAGCAGACCGCCGAGCGCGCTGCCCGCCGACTGCGCGGCGAGGATCCAGCCGACCGCCGAGGGGTGGTGGTGCCGGTCGGCGAAGGCGATCACGAACAGCTCCACGCAGCCGAGGCAGCAGCCGATCCCGGCGGCGGCGTACGCGGCCCTGCGGACGCCGCCGCCCTTCTCGCCGAACAGCCGCAGCCGCCCGGCCGCCGAAGCGGTCGACGTGTGGCGCGGCGGCAGCAGCCGGGCGGCGGGGGAGGTGACCATCGCGAGCGTGCCGCAGCCGATCAGGGCGCCGGAGAGCACCAGGCCGTTCACCGGGTGCACGGCCACCACGAGCAGCGGCCCGCTGAGGAAGATCAGCTCCTCCGCGACCGTGTCGACGCTGAACGCCCTTTGCAGCAGCGCCTCGTCGGGCGTCAGCGCGTCCCACAGCGCGCGCATCGTCGGCCCGAGCGGCGGACACAGCGCCCCCGCCGCGCCGCTGAGCCCGGCGAACGCCCACAGCGGCGTGCCGGGCTCCCGTACGGCCGCGGCCAGGACGAACAGGGCCGCGGCGAACGGCAGCGCCAGCGTGGTCAGGCCGCGCCTTGCGCCCCAGCGGTCCACGAGCGCGGCCCGCGCGGGGCCGAGCAGGACGGACACGGTCGCGAAGAGCGTGGCCAGCAGCCCGCCGCGCGACAGCGACCCGGTGGCGGAGGTCAGGGACAGGACGAGGGAGAGCGAGACGACGCCGTAGCCGAGGCGTCCGAAAAGGGCCGCACCGAAGGTGCGGCGGGCATGGGGAAGACGGAAGACGGCAGCGTAGGACGCAGCCTGGACAGGCGCGGACATGGGGGTGATCCTCGGGTTTCCGGGGGAAGGCGGGCGGTTTCGCGTATGCCGCGCAGCGCCGTCAACCCGCCGTCAGGGCGGGGCCGGTCGTCTGTGGGCGCTTACCGCTGCCTAGACACGGTGGGGGAGGATCATGCGCCGCACCCTACCCGTCGGACAGGGTGCGGGAAAAGAGAGACCGGCCGCCCGGCCTGTGCGCACGGGGGCGGCGCACTGGCCGGGCGGCCGGTCGGGGGGCCGGGGGTGCCGGGTGTCCCGTCCCCACGATGACCCGGCGGCCCGGTCCCCTTGACCCCGGCCCACTACCGCTCACTGCGGGGCCGGGGGGCTTGGGGAGCCCGGAGGCTTGCTTACATGTGGACGGCCTGGACGGTGGTGTCGCCCTGGCTGGGACGGCCGCTGCGGTACATGAGGGCGGCGAGGACGAAGCCGACGGCGAAGAGGCCCGCCGACCACCAGTAGGCGGTGGAGTAGCTGTGGAGCTGGGCCTGCGCGGCCACGGCCGGGGACGGCTTGTGGCTGGACAGGTAGCTCGTCGCGGCGCTGGCGGCCAGCGTGTTGAGCAGCGCCGTACCGATGGAACCGCCCACCTGCTGCATGGTGTTGACGGCCGCGGAGGCCACACCGGCGTCGTCGGCGGCGATCCCCGCGGTGGCCACGCTCATGGCGGGCGGCAGGGCCAGGCCGATACCGAAGCCGATGACGAGCAACTGCGGCAGGACGTGCGCCGCGTAGGTGCTGTTGAGGTCGAGGACGGTCAGCCAGGCCATACCGGCGCCGGCCATCGCCATGCCGAGCGGGACGATCGGGCGGGGCCCGAACCGCGGCATCAGGTTGTTGGTGGCGATCTGCGCGGAGACCATCAGCGCGCCGATCATCGGCAGGAACGCCAGACCGGTCTTGACCGGCGTGTAGTGCAGCGACGCCTGGAGGAAGTAGGTCAGGAAGAGGAAGACGCCGAACATCCCGGCGCCGGAGATCGCCAGCATGATGAAGGACGCGCCGCGGTCACGGTCGAGCAGGACGCGCAGCGGCAGCAGCGGGTGCGCGGCCCTGGTCTGCCACCAGGCGAAGGCGCCGACCAGCACGCCGCCCGCGACCAGGAAGCCCCAGGTCATCGGGGAGCCCCAGTGGTGGGTCTCGGCGTTCGAGAAGCCGTAGACCAGGCCGAACAGACCCGCGACGACCATGACCGTGCCGGGGACGTCGAGCTTGGGGCGGTCGGCGGGAGCGCCCTTGCGCAGGAAGGCCATACCGCCGACGAAGGCGAGGACGGCGAAGATCAGGTTCACGTACAGCGTCCAGCGCCAGCTCAGGTGCTCGGTGAGCACACCGCCGAGCAGCAGGCCCACACCGCCGCCCGCGCCCGCGATGGCGCCGTAGATGCCGAACGCCTTGGCGCGTTCCTTGGCGTCGGTGAAGGTCGTGTTGAGCAGCGACAGCGCGGCCGGCGCGAGCAGGGCGCCGAACAGGCCCTGGAGGGCGCGGCCGGTGACCAGCACCTCGAAGTTCTGCGCGGCGCCGGCGAGGGCGGAGGCGCCCGCGAAGCCGACGACGCCGATCAGGAAGACGATCTTGCGGCCGATGAGGTCGGCCAGGCGTCCGCCGAGCAGCAGCAGGGAGCCGAAGGCGAGGGAGTACGCGGTGACGATCCACTGCCGGTTTCCGTCGCTGAAGCCGAGGGCGTTCTGGGCGGACGGCAGGGCGATGTTCACGATGGTGGCGTCGAGGACGACCATGAGCTGGGCGAGCGCGATGACGCTCAGCACCCACCAGCGGTGGTTCGCCTTCTCTGTCTTCTGCACCGGGCCCGTGGGGCCCGCGCCGAGGGGCCCTGAGGCCGCGGCGGAGTCGCCGACGTGCGCGTCGGCGGTGGACTGGGATGACATGAGGCGGGACTCCTGAGGAGGAACGGGACGGGCAGGAACCGACCGGAACCGCTGCATGAACGAAACGGTTTCGTACTCCAACGACGGTACGACCCGACCTATCGAAACGCAAACGTTTCGTTGCCGCGTGCCCTGTGCCTCTGATCACATCACCCGATCCACCCGTCCCACCAGGCGCGACGGCCGGGCGGGAGGGGTGAGGGCGCTGGTCCACCGCGCGCGTACATGCCACATCCGGCGCGCCGCGGGGTCCGTCCTACTGGTCGGCGCGCCCCGTGACCGCGACCGTCACACCCAGGCCGATCATCGCCAGACCCCCGGTGCCGCCGACGGCCGCCAGCCGCCGCGGCGAGCGGGCGAACCAGGTACGGGCCGCCGACGCGGTCAGCGCCCAGACGCTGTCGCAGATCAGCGCGATCACCGTGAACACCAGCCCGAGCAGCAGCATTTGCTCGTGTACGTGCCCCGCGCCCCGGTCGACGAACTGCGGCAGCACGGCCGCGAAGAACACCATCGTCTTCGGATTCGTCACGCCGACCACGAACCCCTCCCAGAGCGTACGGAGATCCCCCCGGGCGGCCCCGGCCGGTTCTTCCGCGCTCATCGCCGCCGACAGCGCGCCCCGCTGCCGGAACGCCTTCACCCCCAGATAGACCAGATACGCGGCGCCCGCCAGCTTCAGCGCCACGAACACCGTCACCGACCGCGCGACGATCTCCCCGAGCCCCACCGACACCGCCGTCACCAGCACATACGCGCCCGTGGCGTTCCCCAGCACACTGCCCAGCGCGGTCCGCCGCCCGTGGGCCAGCGCCCGGCCGAGCACGAACAGCACGCTCGGACCCGGAATCAGCACCAGCACCAACGACATCGCCGCGAATCCGGCCAACCGGTCGACCGACATCCCGTCCCCCTCCACGCCTCGACTCCCGCCGTCCGCGCCGTCGGCGCGCCGCAGGTCCGACGAGCGTAACGGCGGCCCCCCGGCCGAGGCTCCCCAATAACGCCGCCGTTCATCCGCCCGAGGTCAGGGCAGCAGGCCCTCGCGGCGCGCCGCGACCACGGCCTCGAGGCGCGTGTGGGCACCCAGCTTCCGCATCGCGGACCGCAGATAGCTCTTCACCGTCTCGGGCCGCAGCCGAAGCCGCGCGGCAGCCGCCGCGTTGGTGGCGCCCGACGCCACCGAGGCCAGCACGTCCAGCTCGCGCGGGGTCAGCGGCGCCGGGCGCGGGACCCGCGACGCCGCGCCGGAGGGGACCGCGGCCGAGGCCAACCGGGCGCAGGCGGACAGCAGTTCCTGCCGCAGCCGCACATCGGGGATGCGGGTGGCCAGCGCGCGCAGTTCGAGATGCGCCTCGCGCACCTGCTCCCAGGCCCGGGGGTCGGCGGTCAGCGGCTGCTGGCAGAAGGAGAGCAGCCGCTGGGCCTCGTCCCGTACGGCCAGCGCCTGCTCCAGTTCGCGGACCGCGTCGAGGGCGACGGACAGCGGACGGTCGCCCAGGGCGTACGGCTGCCGCAGCGCGCCGTACAGCACCCCGCGCACCCGGCGGCGGACGACGACGGGCACCGCGAGCACCGAGCGCAGCCCCTCGGCGGCGACGGGCGGGTCGTACTCGTGGCTGATCACGCGGGACGAGCCGTAGTCGGTGACCGAGCAGGGCCGGACCGTGGCGAGGGTCTTGCCGCCCAGACCGTTGCCGGTGGTGATGGCGAGGCCCCGCAGCGACTCGGTGTCGGTACCGGACATCTCGGAGATACGGAACTGCCGGGCGCCGTAGCCGCCCGCCTGGCCCGCGGCGCCGGTCACCAGCCCGCCGAAGGCCACCGGCAACAGCCCCGACCTGCGCATTCGCAGCAACGCGGCCCGTACCTCGACCGCCTCGCCCCGCTGACCGTCCACCCGATCCACCTCCTCGCCCCCGACCGTCCACCCCGGCCAGGAGCCCGTGACTCCCGGCCGGACGGAATCGGACACCGGCTCTCACCCCCGTCCGGGGGTAGTGAGACCCAGGTCACTACCGCACGATGCTACCGAGGGGTCCATCGATGAGGAGGACAGATGGCGGCAACGGACGCGACCGGTGCTTTCCGGGCCGCCCGTGACTTCCTGCTGCGGCACCGTGAGGACTACCAGGCGGCCCGCGAGGGCTTCCGGTGGCCGGAGCCCGAGGAATTCAACTGGGCGCTGGACTGGTTCGACGCCATCGCGAAGGACAACGACCGCACCGCGCTGTGGATCGTCGAGGAGGACGGCACCGAGGTCAGGATCTCCTTCGCGGAGATGGCCGAGCGGTCCGCGAAGGTGGCCAACTGGCTGCGGGCGCGCGGCGTCCGCGCGGGCGACCGGGTCCTGGTGATGCTCGGCAACCAGGCGGAGCAGTGGGAGACCGCGCTCGCCGCCATGAAGCTGCGGGCCGTCGTCATCCCCGCCACCCCGCTGCTCGGCCCCGCCGACCTGCGCGACCGTATCGACCGCGGCGCCGCCCGGCACGTCGTCGTACGCGCCGCGGACACCGGGAAATTCGCCGAAGTCCCCGGGGACTACACGCGGATCGCGGTCGGCGGCGCCCCCGACGGCTGGCTCCCCTACGAGGACGCGTACGCGGCGGACCCCGGCTTCGTACCCGAAGGGCCGACCCCCTCGGGCGACCCGCTGATGCTCTACTTCACCTCGGGCACCACCGCCAAGCCCAAGCTGGTCGAGCACAGCCACCTCTCGTACCCGGTCGGCCACCTCGCCACGATGTACTGGATCGGGCTGCGGCCCGGCGACGTCCACCTCAACATCTCGTCACCCGGATGGGCCAAGCACGCCTGGTCGAGTCTGTTCGCGCCGTGGAACGCCGAGGCGACCGTCTTCGTGCACAACTACACGCGCTTCGACGCCGCCCGGCTGATGTCCGAGATGGCACGCGCCCGGGTGACCAGTTTCTGCGCCCCGCCCACGGTCTGGCGGATGCTGATCCAGGCCGACCTCAGCGCGCTCGGCACCCCGCCGCGCGAGGCGGTCGCGGCCGGTGAACCGCTGAACCCCGAGGTCATCGAGCACGTACGGCGAGTGTGGGGCGTGCTGATCAGGGACGGCTTCGGGCAGACCGAGACCGCCGTGCAGGTCGCCAACAGCCCGGGCCAACTGGTCAAGGCCGGCTCCATGGGACGGCCGACGCCCGGCTACACGGTCGCGCTCGTCGACCCGGTGACCGGCGAGACCGGCGACGAGGGCGAGATCTGCCTCGACCTGCGCCAGGGCCGGCCGGTCGGCCTGATGACCGGGTACGCGGGCGAGCCCGAGCTGACCGCCGAGGCGATGGGCGGCGGCTTCTACCGCACCGGCGACATCGGCTCGCGCGACGCCGACGGCTACATCACGTACATCGGCCGCGCCGACGACGTCTTCAAGGCGTCCGACTACAAGATCTCGCCCTTCGAGCTGGAGAGCGCGCTGCTCGAACACGAGGCGGTCGCCGAGGCGGCGGTCGTGCCCGCGCCCGACGAACTGCGGCTGGCCGTACCGAAGGCGTACGTCGTCCTCGCCGAGGGCTGGGCCCCGGACGGCGAGACCGCCAAGGCGATCTTCGCGCACTCGCGGGCCGTCCTCGCCCCGTACAAGCGCATCAGGCGGCTGGAGTTCGCCGACCTCCCCAAGACCGTCTCCGGCAAGATCCGCCGCATCGAGCTGCGCGAACGCACGATGCACGACGGGAGCGGCGAATTCCACGAGGAGGACTACAAGTGAGCGCGGCGGGCGGCCCGGCGGCCCGGAGCGCCGAGCCCTCCTACGCGCACGGGACAGGGGAGACGCCGTTGCTCGGGGACACCATCGGGCGCAATCTCGACAGGGCGATCGCCGCGCACCCCGCACGCGAGGCCCTGGTGGACGTGGCGAGCGGGCGGCGCTGGACGTACGCCCAATTCGGCGCGGACGTCGACCGGTTGGCGCGCGGACTGCTCGGCCGCGGGGTGATCAAGGGCGACCGCGTCGGCATCTGGGCGGTCAACTGCCCCGAGTGGGTGCTGGTGCAGTACGCCACCGCGCGGATCGGCGCGGTCATGGTCAACATCAACCCGGCCTACCGCGTGCACGAACTCGACTACGTCCTGCGGCAGTCCGGCATCGAGATGCTGATCTCCTCCACCGGCCACAAGACCAGCGACTACCGCGGGATGGTCGGCGAGGTGCGCGGCAACTGTCCGCTGCTGCGCGAGGTCGTCTTCATCGGCGACCCGACCTGGGACGCCCTGCTGGCCGCCGCCGACGGTGTGTCCGAGGATCAAGTCGCCGCCGTCGAGGCGACGTTGAGCTGCGACGACCCGATCAACATCCAGTACACCTCGGGCACCACGGGCTTCCCCAAGGGCGCCACGCTCTCGCACCACAACATCCTCAACAACGGCTATTTCGTGGGCGAGACGGTCGGCTACACGCAGGAGGACCGGGTCTGTCTGCCGGTGCCCTTCTACCACTGCTTCGGCATGGTGATGGGCAACCTCGGCATCACCACGCACAGCGCGTGCATCGTCATCCCGGCCCCCTCCTTCGACCCGGCCGAGACCCTGCGCGCCGTCCAGGAGGAGCGCTGCACCTCGCTCTACGGCGTCCCCACGATGTTCATAGCCGAGCTGGGACTGCCCGACTTCGCCGACTACGACCTGTCGTCGCTGCGGACCGGCATCATGGCCGGATCGCCGTGCCCGGTCGAGGTGATGAAGCGGGTGATGGCCGAGATGCACATGGCCGAGGTGTCCATCTGCTACGGGATGACCGAGACCTCGCCGGTCTCCACCCAGACCCGGATGGACGACGCCCTCGAACACCGCACCGCCACCGTCGGCCGGGTCCTGCCGCACCTGGAGGTCAAGGTCGTCGACCCGGTCAGCGGCGTCACCGTGCCGCGCGGCGAGCCCGGCGAACTGTGCACCCGCGGCTACTCGGTGATGCTCGGCTACTGGGAGGAGCCGGAGCGCACGGCCGAGGCGGTGGACGCCGGGCGCTGGATGCACACCGGCGACCTCGCGACGATGCGGGACGACGGCTATCTCGCCATCGTCGGCCGGATCAAGGACATGATCATCCGCGGCGGGGAGAACGTGTACCCGCGGGAGATCGAGGAGTTCCTTTACACCCACCCGAAGATCTCCGACGTGCAGGTGGTCGGAGTGCCCGACGAGCGGTACGGCGAGGAGATCCTGGCCTGTGTGATCCCGCGCGACCCGGCCGACCCGCCGACCCTCGCCGAGATCAAGGACTTCTGCGCCGACCGGCTCGCGCACTTCAAGGTGCCGCGCCACCTGCGGATCATGGACGCCTTCCCGATGACGGTCAGCGGCAAGATCCGCAAGGTGGAGCTGCGGGAGGACTTCAAGCCCGGAGGAGCGTGACCGGCGGGCCCGAAGCCGCGTGACGGCCGGGCCGTGACCGCCGGGCCCGTGGACCTCAGACCCGCCGGGCCCGTCGGCCTCAGACCCGCAGCGGCACGACCGCCGTGGGCGCGTGGCCGGGCTCGGTGGCCAGCTCCTCGAATTCCACGACGTTGCTGATGTCGGCCGTCGTGCTCATCGAGATGTTGGTGATCCGCTCCAGGATCGCCTCGACCACCACCGGCACCCGGTACTCGGCCGCCAGCTTCTTGGCCTGCTCGAACGCCGCGCCCAGCTCGGCCGGGTCGGCGACCCGGATCGCCTTGCAGCCCAGGCCCTCGACCACCTTGACGTGGTCGACGCCGTAGACGCCCAGCTCGGGCGAGTTGACGTTCTCGAATTCCAGATTGACCTGGAAATCGATGTCGAGACCGATCTGCGCCTGCCGGATCAGCCCCAGGTACGAGTTGTTCACCAGCACGTGCACATATGGGATCCGGTGCTGCGCGCCGACCGCCAGCTCCTCCAGCATGAACTGGAAGTCGTAGTCGCCGGACAGGGCGACGACCTGCGCGTCCGGGTCCGCGGTGGCGACACCGAGGGCGGCCGGGATGGTCCAGCCCAGCGGGCCCGCCTGGCCGCAGTTGATCCAGTGCCGGGGGCGGTAGACGTGCAGCATCTGCGCGCCCGCGATCTGCGAGAGGCCGATGGTGGTGACGTACCGCGTCTCGGGGCCGAAGGCCCGGTTCATCTCCTCGTAGACGCGCTGCGGCTTGATCGGGATGTCGTCGAAGTGCGTACGCCGCTGCAAGGTCGCCTTGCGCTCCAGCGTGGAGTCGATCCAGGCGCGGCGGTCGGGCAGCCTGCCCTCGGCCTTCAGCTCGCGGGCGGCCTCGACGAAGAGCGCGAGCGCGGCCTTGGCGTCCGAGGCGATGCCGTAGTCGGGGGCGAAGATCTTGCCGATCTGGGTGGGCTCGATGTCGACGTGCACGAAGGTGCGGCCCGCGGTGTAGACGTCCAGCTTGTAGCCGGTGTGGCGGTTGGCCCAGCGGTTGCCGATGCCGAGGACGAAGTCCGACTCCAGGAACGTGGCGTTGCCGTACCGGTGCGAGGTCTGGAGGCCGACCATGCCCGCGTTCAGCTCGTGGTCGTCGGGGATGGCGCCCCAGCCCATCAGGGTCGGGATGACCGGGGTGCCGGTCAGCTCGGCGAATTCGACCAGCAGGTCGCTGGCGTCGGCGTTGAGGATGCCGCCGCCCGCGACGATCAGCGGGCGCCGCGAGGCCAGCAGCATCGCGAGCGCCTTGTCGATCTGGGCGCGGGACGCGGCGGGCTTGTAGACCGGCAGCGGCTGGTACGTCTCCGGGTCGAACTCGATCTCGGTGAGCTGGACATCGATCGGCAGGTCGATCAGCACGGGTCCCGGACGGCCCGAGCGCATCAGGTGGAACGCCTGCTGGAAGACGCCGGGGACCTGCGCGGCCTCCAGCACGGTGGTCGCCGCCTTGGTGACCGGCGCGGCGATCGAGGCGATGTCGACCGCCTGGAAGTCCTCCTTGTGGATCACGGAGGTCGGGGCCTGGCCGGTGATGCACAGGATCGGGACGGAGTCGCCGGTCGCCGAGTACAGGCCGGTGATCATGTCGGTGCCCGCGGGGCCCGAGGTGCCGACGCACACCCCGATGTTGCCGGGGCTGGTGCGGGTGTAGCCCTCGGCCATGTGCGAGGCGCCCTCGACGTGCCTGGCCAGCGTGTGGCGGATGCCGCCGGACGCCTTGAGCGCCGCGTAGAAGGGGTTGATCGCGGCCCCGGGCACACCGAAGGCGACGTCGACGCCCTCCAGCTTGAGGATCTCCACGGCCGCGCGGGCGGCGGTCATACGAGGCATGAGGTCCCTCTCCTGCTTCTGTCGGCGACTACTTCCCTCCACGCTTTCCGCTATGTGGAAAAGTAGTTCTGCGATATGGAATGAACGTAAGCCGTGCCGGTGCGCGCGTCAAGAGGCGTCCCGGGCAGCGAAATGGCGCCCGGCGCGCGGGAATTCGCGCTGCCGGGCGCCTCGGGGCACCGTGAAGGGGGGGCGGGTCAGCCGGGGGCCGGAAAGGGGGGATCAGCCGGAGGTGCCGGGAAAGGGGGGGCGGGTCAGCCGGGGGTGCCGGGGCCCGTCCTGATCAACTCGTCCGCCGCGTCGTTCACTGGCTGCGGGGTGCCGGTCAGGTCCATCACGAACAGCGGTACGCCGAGCTGGTCGGCGCGCAGCCGCGCGTCGTGGGCGTAACCGGCCAGCGAGAAGAAGGCCCCGACCGCGTCCTCGTTGGCGCAGTTCAGCCAGAGGCACTCCACGTCACGGGCCGCGGTGGGCTGCGTGGTCGGGTCGACCTGGGCGACCAGTCCGTCCCCGCGCAGATCGATGCCGTTGGCCGTACGGTCCCCGGCCAGCCGTATCCCGCCGAAGCCCAGCCACTTCAGGAACTGCGCGGCGGCGGTCAGCGCGTCCCTGCCGGTCCTGATCGTGACCGGCCGGAACGGCGGCCGGTCCGTCGGCGGCGGCGGAACCTGCCCGGTGGGCTCGGGCGGCGAATCCGCCTGATGCGCCCCCGCGGGCACGGCCCCGGCCTCCTGCGCGGCCTCGCCCGCCAACGGCAGACGGATCAGGGCGCCGCAGGCGCAGTCGAACTCCGGCTTCGGCCACTCGTCGGCCCGGCCGCAGTCGGGACACCGCAGCCGTACCCACGAGTCGTCCCACGTCTTGTGCCCGATCTGCTCGGGCGCGCCCCCGGACAGCACCGGGAGCGCGAGCGGCGCACCGCACGCGCACGGGAAGGTGGGCGCGGTGTACGTGTGCTCACAGTCGCAGGCCGGACAGCGCACGAGCACCCTCTCTGCCATGTGGACAACTCCCGGTCTGCGGCGGCGGAATGTGCCTATGACAACGTGCACATCCCATAGTGCAGGAGTTTGCCGCACCTGGACCACGGCCGGGAGCACTCCCCGTACGCCAGGGCATGACGGCCTTCCATGACGAGCGCGCTCGAAGAGAGCAAGAGGGTGGTACCGCCCGGTGGTGCGTTTGGGCGCGACAGGACAAGTCACGCACCACCGGGCGGAGTTCATGGGGTCAGGACATCGGGTGTGTCAGTCCTCGACCGGGAGGCCGGACAGCCGCTCCACGCCGCGCAGCAGCGCGGAGTGGTCGAGGCCGCCGTCGCCCTGGGCGCGCAGCGAGGCCACGAGGTTGGCCACCACGGAGCCGACCGGGAGCGCGGCGCCGACGGTACGCGCGGCGTCGGTGACGATGCCCATGTCCTTGTGGTGCAGGTCGATCCGGAAGCCGGGCGCGAATTCGCGCGCGAGGAAGTTGTCCTTCTTACGGGTCAGCACGGTGGAGCCGGCCAGACCGCCGTTGAGCACCTCAAGGGCGGCGTTCAGGTCGACGCCGGACTTCTCCAGGAAGACCACGGCCTCGGCGCACGCCTGGATGTTGACCGCGACGATCAACTGGTTGGCGGCCTTCACGGTCTGCCCCGCGCCGTGCGGGCCGCACAGGATCACCGTCTTGCCGAGCGCGTCCAGCAGCGGCTTGGCCTCGTCGAAGTCGGCCCGCTCACCGCCGACCATGATCGACAGTACGGCCTCGACCGCGCCCGCCTCGCCGCCGGACACCGGCGCGTCCAGCACGCGGATGCCCTTGTCCGCGGCGGCCTTCGCCAGGTCCACCGAGGTCTGCGGGGTGATGGAGGAGGTGTCGATGAGCAGCGCCCCCGACCGCGCGTGCGCCAGGATGCCGTCCTCGCCGTACGCGATGGCCTCGACCTGCGGCGACGCCGGGACCATCGTGACGATCACATCGGCGTCCCGTACGGCCTCGGCGATCGACCCGGCGGCCGTGCCGCCGTTGGCCGCCAGCCGCTCCAGCTTCGCCGCCTCCAGCGTGTAACCGGTGACGTCGTATCCGGCCTTGATCAGATTCTCGGCCATGGGGGAGCCCATGATGCCGAGTCCGATCCAGGCGACCTTGGGAAGGTGGGTGCTCATGGGGTCCTCTCAGGGGATGGTGGGGTACGGGAGCGCGGCCCGCGTGTCGGGAGCGCGCCGCTCCTCGCGCGTCTACGGGCGCGGCCGCCTGCCGGGAATCCAGCCGAAGGCGTTGCCCGAGCCGTCGGCGCCCGGCTTGTACTCCAGACCGGTCCAGCCGGTGTAGCCCGCCTTCCGCAAGCGGCCGAGCAGCTCCTCCAGCGGGAGGGTGCCGGTGCCGGGGGCGCCGCGGCCCGGATTGTCGGCGATCTGGACGTGCCCGGTCCTGTCGGCGTAGCGGTCGATGACCTCGGGCAGGTCCTCGCCGTTCATCGACAGGTGGTAGAGGTCCAGCAGGAAGCGCGCGTTGTCCAGGCCGGTGGCGGCGTTGACCCGGTCGACGACCGCGACCGCGGCCGGGGCGCTGACCAGCGGACAGCGCGGTGACTCGGGTGCGTTCAGCGCCTCGATGAGCAAGGTGGCGCCGACCCGGTGGGCGGCGCGCGCGGCCAGCACCAGGTTCTCCAGCGCCAGCTCGTCCTGGACCGCCGGGTCGACGCCGTCGACCCGGTTGCCGTACAGCGCGTTCAGCGCGGTGCAGCCGACGGACGCGGCGAAGTCCGCGGCGACGTCGATGTTGGCGCGGAAGCGGTCCGACTCGGCGCCGGGCACCGACAGCGCGCCGCGGTCGGGCCCCGGCAGCTCGCCCGCGTAGAAGTTCAGGCCCACGAGCCGGGTCCCGGCCGCTTCGAGCGCGGACCGCAGCCCGTCGAGCCGGGCCTGGTCCGGCGTGGGGTCGTCGGTCCACGGCCACCACAGCTCGACCGCGTCGAAGCCCGCCGCGGCGGCGGCCGCGGGCCGCTCCAGCAGCGGGAGTTCGGTGAACAGGATCGAGAGGTTCACATCGAAGCGCGCGTCGGTGAAGCTCACTAGTGTGCGCCCCTTCCGTATTGCGGAAGTTGTTTTCTGTCTTGTGGAACATTGAATCAGCCCCTCGGCGGCTGTCAAGTCTCCGCGGCCCCCTCCGCCGCCGGTCCGCGCCCCTCCGCCCGTCCGGGCCTTCTCCCGTGCGCGCGTCCGCGTGCGATCCGGTCGGTGGCGCCCCTGCGCAGCTCAGGCCGGGCGTGGGTGTCACGGAATGGCGCTGGTCTATTCCTCTGGCGAGCACGCCCGGTCAAAATCCGACAGAAACTTGACACGTAAATCAAAGTCGACCTCGCGGTGACGGGCATAAAGCCGCCCGGTGAGGGGTAAGGGGAATGCCGCTTTACGCTCCCGCAATACTGCGAAGTATGTCCGATTACTCGCATCCGTACCGGAGGGATACGGTCCGGTGTGTCCCGATTCCGGGAGCGAGTTCACATTTTGGGTACACCGACCCCATCTAACAGACCGGTAACCCGGTGTCACGTGATTTTTCCCTGGACAAGGCAAAGAGTGCTGCCGTACTGTCCTCGGTGACCGCCAATAGGTATGACCCTCAGGGGATTCTGCCTCACTCCGGCCCACTCCCGCCGGGTGTGACAGCGGTCGTAACGGGGCAACGGGGATGGTGGATTGGTGGTCTGGTCCAACGCGCTCGAAAATAGTGCTGGATTACCAACGGCAAAAGGCGATACGCCGCCGCAGGTAGTCCCGCAGACGCGATTCACGGTACTCGGAATGCTGGCCGTCACCGACGGCAGCGAATCCGCGGTGCTTCAGCCGTCGCGGCCCGCCGCACTCCTGGCCGCATTGCTGCTGAATGCCAATTCCGTCGTCTCCGCCGACTTCCTGCAACGCGTCATCTGGGGCGAGGAGACTCCTGCCCAGGCCAAGTCCGCCCTGCACAGTTGCGTCCTGCGATTGCGCCGGCTGTTCGGCAAATACGGGATCGCGGGCAACACCATCGAAGCCGTACCCGGCGGATACCGGCTCACGGCGGACGCCGCGACCCTCGACCTGGTGCAGTTCCGCGAACTCCTCGACCAGGCGTACGCCACCGAGGAGCCCGACGCCGAATTGCGTCTGCTGCGCTCCGCGCTCGCCCTGTGGCAGCCGCCGCTGCTGGCCAACGTCCCCTCCGACCTGCTGCACCGCGACGAACTGCCCCGACTGCACGAGGAATGGCTGCGCGCGATCGAGCGCGTCTTCGACCTCGAACTGGCATGCGGGCGGCACCGGGAGGCGGTGGCCGAGATCTGGCCGACGGCCCGCGCCCACCCGCTGCACGAGCGGTTCACCGAGCAGTTGATGGAAGCGCTGTACCGCGTCGGCCGCCGCGCCGAAGCGCTCGCCGAGTACCGGCGGGTCAAGAACCACCTCGCCCAGGCCCTCGGCGTGGACCCTGGACCCGCGCTGCAACGCCTCGAACTGGCCATCCTGCGCGGTGAATCCGAGCAGAGTCCGCCGCCGCAGGGCCGGCCGGTGACCCGCGGCGACCCGCGCCCGGCGGCATCCGGAGGCCCGGCGGCGGTCCGTGACGCGGGCGCCGACCCGGTCGCGGGCGAACCCGTCGAGGGCGGTCGCGTCCTGGACAGCCTGGTCGGCGCGGGACTGCTCGAAGAGGGCCCGCGCGGTCTCTACCGGATGCACGAACTCCTGCGGGTGTTCACCCGCGCAGCGGCGGCCGACGGGGTCGGCGGCGCCGCGCCCCCGGGACGCACCGGGCACACCCCCACCCCATCGCAGCGGCCGAGCGCCGTGGAACTGCATCCTACGGAGGCGTGACTGACATGGTGTCACCGTATGACGAGATCGCCGACACCCGGCCGCGGATCCGCCGGGACGTGCTCTACACGCAGACCCCGACCGGCGTGCACTTCCACAACGCGCGCGGCGGCTTCAGCGTCGTCATGCCCTCCGCCTACCGCTTCGCGACGCTGATCGTCCCGCACCTGACCGGCGACCACACCGTGGCCGCGCTCTGCCAGGGCCTCGGCGACAAGCAGCGCGAGATGGTGGTACGGCTGGTAGGCACGCTCTACGCGCGTGGTTTCGCCCGCGACGCCGTCCCCGCGCGGAGCGACACCGAACCGCTCGATCCCGCCGTCACCGAGCGCTTCGCCGCGCAGATCGACTACGTCGACCACTACACCGACGGCGCCGCCGACCGCTTCCGGCGCTTCCGGCAGGCCCGCGTGGCCGTACTCGGCGACGACGCCCTCGCCCGCTGGGCCGTCCTCGGTCTCGTCCGCAACGGCTGCGTCGCCGTCGCCGTGCCGCGCGCCGTCGACAGCCCCGGCAACCGCTTCGCCGAAGTCCTCGACGAGGCACGGGCGTTGCGCGCCGAGAACTGCCCGGTCGAGCTGGACTGGCTGGACGACCCGGCCGACGCGGAGGGCGCGCCCGGCACATACGGCTGGGAACACCTCGACGGCTACGACACGGTCCTGGTCACCGGCGAACGCGGCCCCCGGCAGATCGCCCGGCTCCTCGACGCGGGCCTGCCCGCCGGCCGACTGCTGCTCCCCGCCTGGACGTTCGGCGAGTCCGTCGTCATCGGCCCGCTCATGGCGACCGGCACCGCCGGCTGCTGGACCTGCGCGGCGCTGCGGCTCGGTGCCAACGGCGAGGCGGGCGCCGCGGCCGACCTGTGGAGCGCGGTCGCCCCCGCGGGGCCCCGCGACAGCGCCGCCCCCGTCGTCGGCGGACCGCTCGCCGCGATGATCGGCAACCTCCTGGCGTACGAGGTCTTCCGCCGCACCACCGGCGTCCTCCCGGCCGAGACGGAGAACCAACTCCTCGTCCAGGACATCGACTCGCTCGACACCGTCGCCGAACCGCTGCTCCCGCACCCGCGCTGCCCGCACTGCGGTACGGCGGCGGCCTCGGAGTCGGCCACGGCCTCGGACGCGGCTTCCGCGGACGCCCCGCTGGAACTGGCCGCCCTGGACAGCGAGTCGGCGGCCGAGGTCGGGGCCGCCGCGTCGCCGCTCGGCGGACCCGTCTCGGACGGCGCGGGCGAGGAGGACGCCGCGCAGGCCGCCCTTGCCGAGATCACCGGCCGGTCCGTCCTCGTCCAGCGCAGGACCGGCGTCTTCCAGGCGTACGCCGACGAGGAGTGGGCGCAGACACCGCTGAAGGTCAGCACCGTCGTACTCGGCACCGGACACCGCGCCCGGCGGGAGATCACCGCCTTCGACGTCCACCATGTCGCGGGCGCCCGGCTGCGGGCGCTGTACCGGGCAGCCGAGGTCTACGCGGAGCACGTCGTGCCCGTCCAACAAGCCCTGTCCGGAGCGGAGTTGGAGGCGGCGCGCGGCAAGTGGCGGTCCGTCGACCCGGCCGCGCTGAGCATCACCAGCGGACTCGGCACCGCGGCCGGGCTGGTCCCGCGCTGGTGCGCGGCCACCTCGCTGCTCAGCGGCGAGACGCTGCTGGTGCCCGCGGCGGCGCTGCGGCCGTTCGGCCCGGACAACCGCGAGCGGATCGTGGAGGCCACCTCCGCGGGCACCGGCGCGGGCGGCACCGCGGCCGAGGCCGCCACCCGAGGTGTGCTCACCGCGCTGGCCCACGACGCGTTGCGCCGCGCCGTCGGCGGATCGCTCGCCGTACAACACGTCCCCACCGCCGAGTTGGAGGGCGCGGACGCCGAACTCACCTTCCTCGCCCGCTCGGCCGCCGGGCTCGGCGTCGACCTGGAGATCCTCGACCTCGGCGCCCATGAGGAGCGCGTCCTGCCGGTCGTGCTGGCCCGCGCCGCCGATCCGGCGACCGGACAGGCCCGTTGGGCGGTGGCGGCCGGAGTGCGCTGGCGCGACGCGGCGCTCGACGCCGTACGCGACCTGCTCGGCGCCGTGCAGGTCGGCGGCGCGCCCGACGCGGGCGACCCGCTGCTGGCCGACCTCGCCCCCGGCGCCGTCGCGGTGACCGCCGAAACCCGCGCCGACCTGGCCGCCGCCACCGACTGGCCCACGGTCGCCGACCGCCTCCGCGCCACCGGCCGCGACCTGCTGACCGCCCCCACCCACGCCCCCGACCTGGCCGCGGGCCGCGTCCACACCACTCGCGTCCTGCTCACCACCGCCCCGGACCGGCCATGACCGCGGATCTCCTCGCGGACGCGTGCACGGCCCTGGCCGATCGCCTCACCGCCGGCCTGGCGGCCCACGCGCCTGTCGCCGACCCAGCCGCCGGGCCCGCCGGGACCGGTACGCCGGTGGCGCCCGGTGCTCGTGGTCAGGCGGTTGGCGTCGGCGTCGGCGTCGCGGAAGACCGTGCCCCGGCGCGGGCCGGAGCGGTTGTGGACGTCGGCGCGCCCGGTGCGCGCGGTCAGGCCGGTGGCGTCGCCGTCGTCGCCGGTCCGGCCCCGGCGCGGGCCGTACCGGCCGTGGTGGTCGGCGCGCTCGGTGTCCGTGACGAACTGACGCTGCCCGCGGGCGACTTCGACGTTCCGTCGACCGAGACCGTCGGCGTACGCGTCTACGGGCACCACACCGTCGTCGGTCCCTTCGCGCCCGGCGGCCGGGCCGGGTGCGGGCGGTGTCTGGCGCGGCGGTGGCAGAGCGTGCGGGCGCGGGCGCTGCGGGAGGCGCTGGAGACGGGTACGGGCACGCGGTCCGCGGGACGGCCGCCGCGGGCCACGGCCTTCGGGGTCGACGGCCTCGCCGCGCTCATCGCGGCCCACCACCAGCGGGGCGGGGCAGGAGGCGGGAAGACCGGCGGCGACAGCCGTCTGCCGTACGCGTTCCTGGTCGACATGGAGACCCTGCGCGTCACTCGCTTCGCCTTCGTGCCGGACGCCGAGTGCCCGCAGTGCGGGGAGCGCGCCGCCGATACGGCCGAGGGCGCGCGGATCGGCTTCGCGCCGTCGCCGAAGCCCGCGCCGGACGTGTTCAGGGCGCGGCCCGCGGACGACTACGACGTGCCGTTCGAGGCGTTCGTGAATCCGGCGGCGGGCATGCTCGGCCCCTCGGTCGTGCCCGATCTGATCTCGGCGTCCACGTCCTCGACGGTCGGCTCCTTCCTCCTGCGATCCGGCGACTATCTGCGCGAGTGCTTCTGGGGCGGCCACACCCCGCGCTACCGCTCCAGCGAACGCGTCGGCCTGCTCGAAGGACTTGAGCGCTTCGCCGGGATGCGCCCGCGCGGCAAACGGACGGACGTCACCGCCGCGTACAGCGAACTCGCCAGCGACGAAGCCGTGTTGGACCCGCGCACCTGCGGCCTGTACACCGACGACTTCCACCGCGCCGAGCCCGGCGTACGCCCCTTCGACCCCGAGCGGCCGATCCCGTGGGTGTGGGGCTGGTCGCTGCGCGACCAACGGCCGGTGCTCGTACCGGAGATCCTGGCGTACTACCACGCGCCCGGCGGCCTGGAGAACCGCTTCGTACAGGAGAGCTCCAACGGCTGCGCGTCCGGCGGGAGTCTGGCCGAGGCCGTGTACTTCGGGCTGATGGAGGTCGTCGAGCGCGACGCGTTCCTGCTCGGCTGGTACGCGAAGGCGCCGCTGCCCGAGATCGACGCGAGCGGCAGCGGCAGCCCCGAGACCCGCGCGATGATCGACCGGCTCGCGATGTACGGCTACCGGGCCCGGTTCTTCGACACCCGCGTCACCTTCCCGATCCCGGTCGTCACGGCCGTCGCGGAACGGATCGACGGCGGCCTCGGCCGGCTCTGCTTCGGCGCGGGCGCGGGCCTCGACCCGGAGGCGGCGCTCGCGGCCGGACTGTGCGAGATCGCCACCGACGCGGTCAACCTGCGCCGCAGGACCGCCCGCGACGAACCGCGACTGCGCGCCCTGGCCGCCGACTTCGGCCGCGTCCAGGTGCTGCACGACCACCCGCTGCTCTACGGGCTGCCCGAGATGGCCGTCCACGCCGACTTCCTGCTGCGCGGCGACGACCGGCCGCGCGTGGCGCTGGGCGACCTCACCACGACCGGGGTCGGCGCCGTACCGCCCGCCGACGACCTCGCCGACGACGTCACCGCCTGCGTCGAGGCGGTCGCCAAGGCCGGGTTCGACGTCATCGCCGTCGACCAGACCATGCCGGAACAGCGCGCCCTCGGCTTCCACACGGCCGGAGTCATCGTGCCGGGCCTGCTGCCCATCGACTTCGGCTGGCGCCGCCAACGCGCGCGCCATATGAGCAGGACGCGGACCGCGCTGCGGGAAGCGGGCCTGCGCGAGCGGGACTTGACGGCCGACGAACTCAACCAGGCCCCGCATCCGTTCCCTTGAGCCGCCCGCCGTCCCCGCGGCCTCACGGAGACCGAGACCGAAACAGAGCACCGAGCCCCGACCCGACACCCCGACCGAGCCCCGAGACCTGAGCCCCGAGCCCCGAGCCCTGAGACCTGAGCCCCGACCGTCGACCGAGAGAGGAACGCCCGTGGGATTCGCCCATGAGTACGCGACCGCCATCGTCCGGCGGGGCCGGTATCCCATGGAACCCGCCGACTTCGTGCCCGACTGGGCGGACCGGCCGAGGAAGGGCAAGCACTTCCCCGGCGCGGAGACCTTCCCGCTCCCACGCGACGAGGCACCGGCCGAAGCCACCGTCCAGCAGGGCCTGTTCGGCCCGCGCGGCACCGGCGCCTTCACCCTGCCGCTGCTCGCGGGGATGCTCCAGGAGTCCTACGGCCTGGTCGGCAGGCGTCTTGCCGTACAGGCCAACTCCGACCTCGGCACCCTGCCGATGTACACCCAGGCCAACTGGTCGCGCGGCACCGCCTCGGGCGGCGGCCTCTACCCGATCGGCGTGCACTGGGTCAGCGGCCCCTCCGGCCCGCTCACACCCGGCGTGTACTACTACTCGACGCCCCACCACCACATGCGGCGGCTGCTCGCCGGGGACGCCACGGCGGAGGTCCGGGCCGCGCTCGGCGGCCGACTCGGCGCGGACTGCGACCAGTTCCTCGTCCTCGGCGTGCGCTTCTGGCAGAACGCCTTCAAGTACAACAGCTTCAGCTACCACGTCGTCACGATGGACATCGGCGCGCTGCTCCAGACCTGGCGGATCTGGGCGCGGGCCCGCGGACTGCACATCGGCGCCGCGCTGTGGTTCGACGAGGCCCGGCTCGGACGGCTGCTCGGCCTCGGCCAGGACGAGGAGGGCGTCTTCGCCGTCGTACCGCTGACCTGGGACGGCGCCCCGTCGGCGGCCCCGGCGCTGCCGGCCGGCGACCCGCCGACCGCGCCACGGGTCCGCCACGCCGACCAGGAGCGCTCCCGCACCACCATGACGTTCGAGACCGTACGCCGGATGCACGCGGCGACCCTCGACGGCGCCGCGGACCGACCGGCCCCCGGAACGCTGGACACCGCGCTCGCGCTGCCCGTGCCCGAGGGCGGCGAGCGGACCGCGCTGCCCGCCCCCCGGCCCCTGGACACGCCCGTCGGACAGGCGCTGCGGGCCCGGCGCAGCAGCTTCGGCCGCTTCCAGGCCGTCCGCCCGCTGCCCGCCGACGCGCTGACGACCGTACTGGCCGCGGTCGACGCGGCGAGCAGCCTCGACACCGACACCGAGACCCCCGGCGCACCACCCCTCAGCCGCGCCTACGTCTTCGTCAACCATGTGGCGGGCATCGCGCAGGGCAGTTACCTCTACGACCGGGAGGACCGTTCGCTGCGGCTGGTCAAGGCCGGTGCGCCGGGCGAATTCCTCCAGCGCAACTACTTCCTCGCCAACTACAACCTGGAGCAGGCGGGGGCGGTGATCGTGCCCGTCGCCCGCACCACCGCCGTGCTCGACGCGGTCGGCGACCGCGGCTACCGGCTGGTCAACGCCGTGATCGGCGCCGTCTCGCAGGCCGTCTACACCGCGTCCGCCGCGGCCGGTCTCTCCTGCGGCGTCGCGCTCGGCTTCGACGCGATCTCCTTCACCGAGGAGCTGGCGCTCGACCTGACCGGTGAAGTGCCGCTGCTGATCATGATGATCGGCCACGAACGGCCCCGCCCGGCCGACTTCCGCTACGAGATCGCCTGACCGGGCGGCAACGGCCGCTGACGGCGGCCGAGTCCAGAACCCCGCACGACCCCGCACGACCTCACACGGCCCCAGGGCCTGAGGGACCGCAGAACCTTACGACCGCAGAGCCCGAGGACCGCAGGGGCCTTACGACCGCAGGACGGAAAGGAGCGGCATGAGCGTCATCGCCGACGCGCAGGACACCGAGGCGCCACGGAGCTGGCTGCTGCACCGCCGCTTCATGCTGCGGGTGGCGGGACTGCCGGTCGAGGCCGTCCACCGGCTGCGCTGCCCCGACACCCGGCGCTGGGCCGACCGCGTGCTCGCCGCCGAGGAGCGACTGGCCGCGCTCGCGGCCGAGTTGAGCGACCCGCTGACGGTCCTGGTGAAGGCCACCGAGGACGACACCGAGCGGCGCGCCGTGCTCGCGCTGCGCCGCCAGGTCTTCAACGACCGGCTGCCGCGCGACCCGGACGCCGTACGGGATCTCGCCGCCGCGCTCGGCGGCCCGACCGGCGAACTCCTCACCGACTGGCTGGAGTCCCGGCTCGGCCTTGAGCAACTGCGCGGCGATGGTGGCCCGTTGCTCGACCGGGACCTGGCCGCGAGCCGCGCGGAGCTGCGCGGCCTCGCGGGCGAGGAGCGGCTGCGGCTCGCCCTCGCCCTGGCCTCGCCGACGCTGGACGGCCAGCTCGACACGTTCATCGCCGACCGCGCCGCCGTACCGGACAAGCGGACCAGGAAGAAGGAGCGCTCGCTGCTGGCGTACCTCTACAGGACCGCCTGCAAGACCAGCCCGTTCAGCACCTTCACCGCCGTTGCCGAGGGCCGGTTCCGCGAGGTCGGGCCCGAGGTGCGGACCGGCGGCGACTGGACCAGCCACCCCCGGCTGAACGTCGTGGTGCTCGCCAGGCTCGCCGAGCTGATCGGCGCCGACGACACGCGGCGCGGCGACCTCCCCGTCGCCCTGTCGGCGGGCTGGGAACTGGACGAGAACCGGATCCGCTACGTACGCCGCTCGGTCACCGCGGGCGACGACAGCGCCGCCGTCAGCTTCGACGCGGCCCACGACCGGCTCTTCTTCCTGCGCCACAGCGACATCCTGGAGCGGATGATCGCCCTCTTCCACGGCGAAAAGCCCGTCAGATACGCCGAGTTGACGGCCTGGCTGGCGGCGGAGACCGGAGCGAGCCGGGACGAGGCGGCGCACTACGCCGCGACCCTGCTCGACCTCGGCATCCTCCAGATGACCGGCCTCGCCACCGATGTGCACGCCCCCGACCCGCTGCGGTCCTTCCAGAGCGCGCTGCGCGGCCTCGGCCGCGACTGGGCCGACGCCGTCGCCGACCGGCTCGACGCCCCGGCCGCCCGCGTCGACGCCTGGGCCACCGCCGACGTACCCGCCCGGCGCGCGCTGCTCGCCGGGCTGCGCCGCGACCTGACCACGCTCCAGACCGAACTGGGCGCCGCCGCGCCGTCGTTGCCGCAGACCCTGCTCTACGAGGACGTCCGCGAGGACGCGGTCGAGGCCGACGTCACGCAGTGGACGGAGCTGGCCGCCGCGCCGCTGCACGCCCTGACCGGCATGCTGCCCGCCTTCGACGTGGCCCTCCCGCAGCGCCTGGTCCTCAAGGGCTTCTTCCTGGCCCGCTACGGCCGTGGCGGCCGGTGCGACGACCTGCTGCGGCTCGTCCACGACTTCCACGAGGACATCTTCACGCAGTACCTCCAGTTCACCTCGATGAAGTCGCCCTGGGCGGCCGACGGCGGCCACGCGCCGGAGGAGAACTGGCTCGGCATGCCCGAGGTCACCGCGGTGGACCGGGCCCGCGCCGAGTTCACCCGCCGGATGCGCGACGCCTGGGCCGCGTACGCGGCGGCGCCCGGCGGCGAACTGCGCCTGGACGAGGACACGGTGGCCGCCGTCACCGCCGAACTCGCCCCGCTGGGCACGTCCTTCGCCCCGCACAGCCACTTCCTGCAACTCGCCCGCCGCGCCGAGGACCCGCTGGTGGTGCTCAACAACTCCTACGGCGGCCTGTCCTTCCCCTTCACCCGCTTCACGCACTGCTTCGACGCGGCACCTGAGAACGGCGGCGCGGCGGCACCCGGCGGCGCGGCGGCGGACGGCGGCGACCCCGCACCCGGCGGCCTCACCGACCGGCTACGCGAGACCCTGCGCGAATGGCAGCCGCCCGGCGCGGTGTTCGCCGAGATCACCGCCGGGTCCGCCACCACCAATCTCAACCTGCACGGACGGCTCACCGACCACGAGATCGTCTGCCCCGGCGAGAGCAGCACCGTGCCCGCCGCCGGCCGGATCGACCTGGACGACCTGTACGCGGAACACGACCCGGTGGACGACCGGCTGGTGCTGCGGTCCCGGCGGCTCGGCCGCGAGGTCGTCCCGCTCTACCTCGGCTACCTCGTCCCGATGGTGCTGCCCGAGGTGCCGCGCACGCTGCTGCTCTTCTCGCCGACCTCCCGCGCGGCGGTCGACGTGTGGCGCGGTGTACCCGCGGGCCCCGAGCGCGACGGCGTCACCGCGCGGCCCCGGGTCCGCTTCCGGAGCCTGGTGCTGCACCGCAGGTCGTGGACGGCGGCGCCCGGCGCGCTGCCCGCCCGTGAACCGGGCCTGGACGAGGCCGGGTTCTATCTGCGCTGGCAGCGATGGCGGCGCGACCACGGGCTGCCCGACCGGGTGTTCGCCACCGTCCACGAGGAGAAGGCCGACGACGCGAGCGGCTTCGGCGCGGTCTTCGGCGGCTCCAAGCCGCAATTCGTCGACTTCGACAGCCCGTTGTCACTGATCGCGCTCGACGGGCTGACCGGCGGCGGCCGTACCAGGACCGTCTTCGAGGAAATGCTGCCGGGCGAGCAGGAGTTGCACGTCCGCTCCCCGCGCGGCCACCACGTGGCGGAACTGGCCGTCGAAATCGTCCCCCGCGCGGCGGAACCGGCCGCGGCGGGCCACCACGGAAGGCAGGACAGCTCCGTATGACCACCTCCGGGGCGCGATCCGCCCCCGTCACCGGCCCGCGCCCGACACCGCGGTCCGCGCCCGATTCCGCGGCCGTGCCCGCACCGGCAGGCGCTT
The DNA here is from genome assembly GCF_040610915.1 of Streptomyces sp. NPDC003300. Lineage (NCBI taxonomy): Bacteria > Bacillati > Actinomycetota > Actinomycetes > Kitasatosporales > Streptomycetaceae > Streptomyces > Streptomyces sp. NPDC003300. The sequence goes on from NZ_JBEXNE010000009.1 coordinate 64,735, forward strand.
CGGGGCGCGGCGACTGGCAGGCGTTCCACGTCTTCTACGCCGCCAGCCCCCGCCCCTTCCTGCTCCAGTGCGTGCGCCCGCTGGTCGAAGGGCTCACCCGCGACGGCCTGTTGAGCGGCTACTTCTTCATCAACTACTGGCTGGAGGGCCCGCACATCAGGGTGCGGCTGCGCCCCTCGTCCCCGCAGGCCGCACCCGTGGTCACCGCGCGCGCCACCGCCGCCGTCGACGCCTTCCTGCGCAAGCGCCCCGCGCTCTACGAGGTCAAGGGCGGCTTCCTCGCCGACCTGTACAACACCCTCTTCGAGCTGGAGTTCCCCGGCGGCGAGCGCAACGGCCTGGTCGACGAGGAGGGCCGCATGCGCCTGCGGCCCAACAACTCCTTCAGCCCCGAGCCCTACGAGCCCGAGTACGGGAAGTACGGCGGCCCGGCCGGGGTCGAACTGGCCGAGTGGCACTTCCAGCGCTCCAGCGACCTGGTCATCGACGCGCTCGCCACCATGAACCTGCACCTGCGGACCGTACTGCTGGGCGTATCGGCCCAGTTGATGATGACCATGTCCGGGTGCCTGCTGCGCGACGACACCGCGCTGCTGGAATTCCTCGACCGCTACCACGAGTTCTGGAACTCCGCGTTCTCCGGCACCAACTACACCGCCCAGGACGGCTACGACCGCGCCTACGGCACGATGGAGGCCCTGCCCCAGCGCTTCCAGGAGATCCGCGCGGCGGTCGCGGAACCCGCGCCCGAGCGGCTGCCGACATTCCTCGCCGGGTGGGCCGAGCACTGCCTGGAGCTGCGCGAGCGCGTCATGGCCCTGGCGGACGGCGGCGACCTGGTCTTCCGCTCCTGGGACGGCACCCGCGACCTGCCGGTCACCGACCCCGGCCAGGCGCTGCCGATGCTGCTGTCGCCGTACATGCACATGACCAACAACCGGCTGTCGGTCACCGTCCGCGACGAGGCGTTCTTGTCGTACGTCCTGGCCCGCGCGCTGCGCGAGCCCCGGACGCCGCCCGGCGCCGACTCCGACGGCCGGTCCGAGCCGCAGCCCTCGGCGGCGCCATGACCACCGGCGGCCTGCTCGAACTGCGGCCCGCGCTGCGCCCCGGCATCCTGGTCGGCCCCGCCCTGATGCGCGGCCCCGCCCTCGTCCATCTGCTCAAGGACCCGGTCACCGGGGTACGGCTCGAAGTCGGCGCCAAAGAGCACTTCATCATCGCCCGGCTCGACGGCAGCCGGTCGCTCGCCGAGATCGGCGCGGAGTACGCGGACCGGTTCGGCGCGCGGCTCGGCGACGCGCAGTGGCAGCAGATGCTGCGGCTGCTGTCGACCCGTCAGCTCCTCGACGGCGGCGGCCGGCCGGTCGTCGTGCCCGCCGCCAGTGCCGAACCGGCCTTCAAATCAACGCTGTTGAGCGGGAAGACGCGCATGGTCGCGGACGCCCCCGCGCTCATGGACACCCTGCACGGCGCCACCGCCTTCGCCCGCAGGCGCGCCGTCCTGTTCCCGCTGCTCGCGCTGGCCGTCGCCGTCCTCGCCCTCGTCGGCCTCCGCTTCGGCCAACTGGCCGACCAGACCGGGCGCCTGTACGACCAGCCGGTCGCGCTCGCCGCCGTCGGCTGCGTGCTGTGGGTCAGCCTCGGCCTGCACGAACTGGCCCACGGGCTGGTCGCGCGGGCGTACGGGCTGCGGGTCGGGGAGATCGGGCTCCGCCGGGTCTGGGGCTTCATGACGTACCTCTACTGCGAGGTGCACGACGTCCAGTTCCTCGACCGGCGCGGCCGTCAGGTCGCCGTCGCGGCGGCGGGCGCCGTCATGAACCTCCTCTTCCTCGCGCCGTTCTGGCTCGTCTGGGCCCTCCTGCCGGAACACGCCCAGGCCCTCCCCTTCTTCGGCGGCCTCATCCTCCTCGGCACCGCCATGGCCCTGCTCAATCTCCTGCCGCTCCCGCCGCTCGACGGCTACAAAGCCCTCGGTTACACCCTGGGCACGCTCCAACTGGCCACCGAGAGCCGCCAGTTCCTGGGCGTGGCCGCGCGTGCCCCGCTCGGGCGGAGGGCCGACTCCGGCCGGGACGGCGCGGCTGCCGCCGCGACGACTGGCCGAGTGCCCGGCTCCGGCCGGAACGCCCGCGCGCGGCTCGCCGCCTACCCCACGCGGCTGCGCCTCATCTACGGCGGATACGCCGCCTGTTGCGCGGTGCTGGCCCTGGCGGCGCTCGCCGTGGCCGGACTGCTGTGCCGCGCGGCACTGCCGGACGACTGGCGCACCTGGACCCCGTACCTCCCGGTGGCCCTGGTCGCCGCGGCCCTCCTCCTGCGCCTGCTCGGCCTGCGCGCCGCGGCCATGCGCGAGGCGGCGCTCGCGCGCCGGACGCCGGGGGAGACGGCCGACCTCCGGCCGGGAAGCGGCTCCGCTGCGACCGCTACGGGCGCCACGGGCGCGGGAGCGTCGGCGCCCACCGGCTCCCCGGCCGCGCGGCGGGCGTCCGCGGCCGACGGGGCGCGGCCGTCCGGCGTGGCGCACGCCCTGCCGTCGTCCGCGACGACCGCCTCGGGCGCCTCGGGTGCCGCAGCGCGCGCGAAGGACTCTGAACGGCCCGCGTCAGCGGGGACACCTCAGGAGCGGGAGAAAGGCGACATGAAACGAACCGCACGTCCGACGGGGCCGGCGATCGAACTGGTCGGGGTCAGCAAGCGGTACGGCGAGGTGCACGCGCTCGACGGGGTGTCGCTGACGGTCGAGCAGGGCGAGTTCTTCGGCGTTCTCGGGCCCAACGGGGCCGGAAAGACCACGCTCGTGGAGATCGTGGAGGGGATGCGGAAGGCGGACGCGGGCAAGGTCGCCGTGTTCGGCCAGAGCCCGTGGCCGCGGAACATCGCGCTGCTGCGGCGGATCGGGGTGCAGACCCAGGCGTCGGCCTTCTTCACACGGCTGACCGCGTGGGAGCACCTGGAGACGGTCGCCGCGCTCCAGGGCGTGGACCGCGCCGCCGCGCGGCACGCGATGGACCTGGTCGGGCTGCGGGACAAGGAGCGCAGCCGGGTCGACGACCTGTCGGGCGGCCAGCGGCAGCGCCTGGCGCTGGCCACCGCGCTGGTCCACGAGCCCGACCTGATCTTCCTCGACGAGCCGACCGCCGCGCTCGACCCCGAGGCGCGCCGCGCCCTGTGGTCGGTGCTGCGGGACCTGCGCGGCGAGGGCCGCACCATCGTCTACACCACGCACTACCTGGACGAGGCGGAGGCGCTGTGCGACCGGGTGGCGATCATCGCCGACGGCCGCGTCGTGGCGCTCGACAGCCCCGGCTCGCTGATCAGGTCGATGGCCGCGCCCGCGCGGCTGCTGATCCCCGCCGGCCGGATCACGCTCGACCAGGCGCGCGCCGTCGAGGGCGTCGACCGGGCGTTCCTGGAGGGCGCCGAGGTCGTCGTCGAGACCCGGCACGCCAACCGGGTGCTGGTCGCGCTCGGCGAGTTCGTCGACATGGACGCGATCCAGACCAGGACCGCGACCCTGGAGGACGCGTATCTGCGGCTGACGGGACCGGGCGCCGGGGGAGCCGGAAAGGCGGAAGCCTCGGGCCCCGACACCGGGACCGGCCCCGACACCGGCCCCGATCCCGACACCGGTCCCGGTCCCGACCTCGACACCGGGACCGCCACCACGACGGCCGCCGTCGGAACGGAGCACCGTCCATGACCACCACCACCGCCTACTCCGCGCTGACCAGGGCCACATACCTGGCGTCGATACGCGACCGCACCACCGTCTTCTTCACCTTCGCCTTCCCGCTGGTCTTCCTGGTCGTCTTCGGTCTGCTCTTCCGCGGCCAGTCGGTCGACGGGGGCCTGGCGTACATCAACTACGTGGCACCCGGCGTGCTCTCGTGGGGCGTCGGCAACGCGGCGCTGTTCGGCCCGGCCTTCGCGCTGATGCACTGGCGGCGCGACGACATCCTGCGGCTGATCTGGCGTACGCCCACGCCGCTGCCCACCGTCCTCGCCTCGCGCTTCGTGGTCGCCGTCGTGGTCGGTCTGTCGCAGGCGGTGCTGTTCACGGCGGTCGCGCTGCTGCCCTTCTTCGGCCTCCACCTGGACGGGAGTTGGCCGCTCGCGCTGCCGCTGCTGGTCTTCGGCGTCGCCGCCTTCCTGGCGATGGGCCTGGTCGTCGGCAGCCTCGCCGACACCCCGGAGGCGGTCGCCGCCATCGCCAACTGCGTGATGGTCCCGATGGCGTTCCTGTCCGGCTCCTTCTACCCGGCGGACCTGCTGCCCGGCTGGATCCAGACCATGTCGTGGGTGCTGCCGCTGCGTTACCTCGACCACGGCCTCACCGATGTGCTGGCGGGGCGCGCCGACTTCGCCTCGCTCGCCGTCGACTGCGGCGGCCTGGCCGCCTTCACCGTCGTCTTCGGGCTGATCGCCGCCCGCACCTTCCGCTGGAGCAACCGGACATGAGCCTCGACACCGCGGTACGGCCCGCTCACGTGCCCGAGATCCCCGGGCAGACGCCGCTGGAGTCCGCGGGCCGCGACCTGGAACGGCGACTGGCCGCGCGAGCCGCCCGCGCCGCCGCGCCCGCGCCCAGGACCGCCGTCGTCGGCGGCACCGATGTGCTGCGCCCGGAACCGGCCGAGACCGCGGGGCGGCGCGCCCGCGCCACCGTGCACCTGACCGCCGACGCCGTGCTCCTCGGCCCCTGGGGCGGCTCGCCCGCCGAGGCCGCCTGCGGCACCTGCCTGGCCATCCGCTGGCAGCGGCTGCGCACCCGTACCGAACGCGAGGCGCTGGAGACGGGCCTCGCCCGTACCGCCGCCGGGCGCTGGCCCGTGCTGCCCGACTTCACGGTCGACGCGGTCTGGGCCCTCTACGAACTGACCCTCGGGCGGAAGGCGGGGGCCGGCTCGGAGACCGGTTCGGAGACGGGGGCCGGGACCGGCGGCCACGACCTGCCCCGGGTCACCCGGTACGACCTGGAGACCGGCCTCGTCCAGACCGTGCCGCTGCTCGCCGATCCGCTGTGCCCGCACCCGCACGGCGCCCCGCCCGCGACGACCGCACCGACCCGGCCCGACCTGCCAGCACCCGACGCGGCGGGCCTCGACGTATCCGCCGCCGACGTATCCGGCACCGGCCCGTCCGGGCCCCACCCGTCCGGGCCCGGGCACTTCCTCGCCACCGGGCCGGAGGCCGAGCCCTTTCCCGTCTCGCGGCACAAGCCCACCCCCGACAGCTACCGGCTGCGGTCGCCCGGCGCGTACGCCCTGCCGACCGCCGCGCTCGCCAACCCCGTGTGCGGGGTGCTCGGCGCGGGCACCTGGAGCGATGTCACCTCGCCGACCACCGCGCCCGTCGCGGGCAGCGTCTTCATGCGCGGTTACGCGGGCCTGACCGACGTCACGTGGAGCGGCCAGGCCAACTCCTTCGCGCACAGCAGGGACTTGGCGTTCCTCGAAGGGCTGGAGCGGTACGCGGGCACCCACCGCAGGGAGACCGGCGGCGTCGTCACCGACTCGTACGACAACCTCGGCGACGCGGCCCTCGACCCGCGCGACTGCGGGCTCTACACGCCGGAGACCTACGCCGCCGACCCGATGATCGCGCCCTTCGATCCCGCGCGGCCGATCCCCTGGGTACGCGGCTGGTCGCTGCGCGACGAGCGGGAGGTGCTGGTGCCGGCCCGGCTGGTCTACTACAGCGCGGGCACCGCCGCCGACCACTTCGTCTTCGAGTGCTCCAACGGCTGCGCGATCGGCAGTTGCCTGGAGGAGGCCGTGCTGTTCGGCCTGCTCGAACTCATCGAACGCGACGCGTTCCTGCTCGGCTGGTACGGCAACGCCCGGCTCACCGAGATCGACCTCGGCTCCTGCCGCAGCCCGGTGGTGCGCGCCATGACCGACCGGGCGGCGCTGTGCGGCTACGACGTGCACGCCTTCGACAACCGCATCGACCTCGCCGTGCCGGTCGTCACCGGCCTCGCCGTCCGCCGCGACGGAGGCCCCGGCACGCTCGCCTTCGCCGCGGGCGCCGCCTTCGACCCGGAGACCGCGGTGGAGTCGGCGGTCTCCGAGATCCTGACGTATCTCCCGCACCTGCCACGGCAGGTGACGGAGCGTCCGGCCGAACTGGAGGCGATGGCCGAGGACTTCGACCTCGTCCGCCGACTCCCCGACCACGCGGCCCTGTTCGGCCTGCCGCGGATGAGGGAGCACGTCGGCAGCTACCTGGAGCCGCCCGCCGTAAGGCCGTTGGACGAGATCTATGCGCGGTGGGAGCGGGACCGGCCGCGCGGGCTCGACCTGCGCGACGACGTCCTGTGGTGCCGGGACGAACTGGCGCGCGCCGGATGCGATGTCGTGGTGGTCGACCAGACCACCCCGGAGCAGCGGCGGATGGGCCTGCGGACGGTCTGCACGCTCGCGCCAGGTCTGCTGCCGATCGACTTCGGCTGGCCGCGGCAGCGCGCGCTGACCATGCCCCGGCTGCGTACCGCACAGCGCCGCGGCGGCCTGCGCCCCGACGACCTGCGCGACGACGAGGTGCGCCGGGTGCCGCACCCGTTCCCGTAGGAACCCGCAGGAACCCTGAGGAATCTCCGAGGAAACCGACGATGACGACGCCGCGACATGACTACTCCGCGGACCGGGGAGGCCGGTCCGCGGAGCGTGAAGCGGGTGGTGGCTCGTCAGGCGGTGCAGCTCGTGGTGCTGGTGGTGCTGGAGCAGGTGCTGGTGCTGGAGCAGCTCGTCGACGAGCCGAGCATGACCTCGCTGGCGTCCGAGTAGTCGGTGATCTCGAAGGTCTCCGACTCGAGCTCCAGGATCTCCTGGGCCAGAGAGGCGAGCGGCGTGTCCAGCTTGGAGATGTCAGCCATGATGACTCCTTCTCAGCAGGGAGCGCGGCCCGCGACGGGCCGGCCCCATCTTTCTACGCGCGTCCACTGGCGAATCACCCTGCCGCCCGCTGTCATCCCGCTTGCACCGCCCGCCGCCCCTGTCACGTGACCCGCATTCCGGCACCCCCGCCCCCGACCCCCGCCCGGAGCGCCCGATGAACCCGCCGACCGGACCCACACCCGTATCCGGACCCATGTCCGGGCTCCCGCCCGTCTCAGGAACCGTCTCCGACGCCGTCCTGACCCGCGCCGCCGAGCTGTATCTGGACCTGCACCGGCACCCCGAGCTGTCCGGGGCCGAGGAGCGCACCGCCGCCCGCTTCGCCGCCGCGCTCAGGGCCGCGGGACTGCGCGTCGAACGCGGCGTCGGCGGCCACGGCGTGGTCGGGGTGCTGGCCAACGGCCCCGGCCCCGTCGTCATGCTCCGCGCGGAGCTGGACGCCCTCCCCGTACGCGAGAACACCGGCCTGGCGTACGCCAGTTCCGCCACCGCCGCGGGACCCGACGGCGCCCCCGTCCCCGTCATGCACGCCTGCGGCCACGACATGCACCTGGCGTGCGCGGCGGGCGCGGCGGCGTCGCTCGCGGGGGCCGCCGACCGGTGGCAGGGCACGCTCGTCGTCGTCGGCCAGCCGGCCGAGGAGACGCTCAGCGGCGCCGCCGCCATGCTCGCCGACGGCCTCTACCGGCGCTTCCCCGTGCCCGACGACGTCCTCGCGCAGCATGTGGTGCCGCTGCCCGCGGGCATGGTCGCGCACGCGCAGGGCCCGCTGCTCGCGGGCAGCGTCACCCTGGAGATCGTGCTGTACGGCCGCGGCGGCCACGCGTCCACACCGCAGTTCGCCGCCGACCCGGTGATCACGGCCGCGGCGGTCGTCCTGCGCCTCCAGACCGTCGTGTCGCGCGAGACGGGTCCCGGCGAGCCGCTGGTGCTCACGGTCGGCTCGGTACGGGCGGGCACGCCCGGCGCGGGGAACGTCATCGCGGACTCCGCGACCCTCCAGGTGACCGTGCGGGCCTTCTCCGACGCCGCGCTCGACCGGGCCGTGGCCGCCGTCCACCGGATCGCGCGCGCCGAGTCCGCCGCCTCGCCCGACCCGCAGCCGCCCGCTCCCGACCTGCGCGTCCTGTCCCGTTCCTGCCCCACCGTGCCCGACGCCGAGCTGACCACCGCCGTGCGCCGCGCCCACGAGGCCGCCTTCGGTCCGCAGCGCGTCACCCGCTGGCAGCCGTCGACGGCCACGGAGGACTTCGCGCTGTACGGGGACGCGGGCCGCGCGCTGCACGGCGTGCCGGGGATACGGACCGGCTACTGGATGCTCGGCGCGGTCGGCCCCCGGCAGTGGGTCGAGGCGGGCCGCGGCGACACGGACACGGCCGGGCGGCTGGCGGCGCTGCCGCCGAACCACTCCTCGCGGTTCGCCCCGCACCCCCGCCTCACCCTCGAAGCGGGTATCGCGGCGATGACTGTGGCGGTACAGGCCCGTATGCCGTCGGTTAAGGTCGCATCGACCGCGTCGAGCGTATCGACGACGCCGTCCCGGCAGGACCGTCCGGCAGGGCGGGGGACGGCGGGCACGTAGCGCAGCCACCCGAGGGGCCCTGGTGAGACTGAGGCTGGAATTCACGACCGAGCCGTTCGACCTGGACGAGCCGCCCGAGCACGCGGTGGTGGCCCGTGAGGTGGTCGAGGGCGCGTCGCTCGACGCGGTGGACGTCGGCCCGTTCGGCAACACCGCCGAGGGCGAGGCCGACGCGGTCGTCGCGTCCGTCGCGGAGCTGCTGCGGCGCACGCTGGCGGCGGGCGCCACCCGGGTGTCGCTCCAGGTCAACGTGGTCGCGGCGGCCGGGCGGGCGCAGGAGGACGGCAAGTGACGGGCACCGGGGGGCACCCCTTCGCCGCGGCGGTGAAGCCGCTGGTGGACGCGATGGGCGCGGAGATGGTCGCGCCGGACGAGGCGCGCGGCGACGACGTGGTGCTGAGCTGGGAGGGCGAGGAGGTGGTGGCCGTCCGGCTGCCCCATCTGGCCGACTCCCTCGACCACCTGCTCGCCGACCTCGAACGCCGGCACGGCTCGCTGCCCGCCCTGGGCCGCAAGGACAAGCAGACCGTCGTCCGCATCCTGGAGGAGCGCGGCGCCTTCTCCGTGCGGCACGGCGTGGAGACCGTCGCGTCCGCGCTCGGCGTCAGCCGCTTCACCGTCTACAACTACCTGAACAGGGAGAACGCCCTGAACAGCGAGAAGAGTGCCCGCGAGAGCGAGTGACCGGCCGTTGTTTCCTCTTCCGTCCGCCCCCGGACGGCTTTGTTACCGGAAGTTTTCAACAAACTGTTGACGTCGTACGGCGGCGGCTCTTAGCTTGCGACTGTGACTTCCAGCGCATCGCCGGGTCTCTCCCGGCTCAATGAGGCCACCTCGTCAGCGGCGTCCGCGCTGCTCCACGAGGTGTGCGCCAGTACGGCGTGGGACGCCGCGCTGGCCGCCGGACGGCCGTACGACCGCCTCGACGACCTGCTCGCGGCGAGCGACACCGCCATGGCGGCGCTCACCGCGGACGACCTCGCGCAGGCGATGGCCGGACACCCGCCGGTCGGCCGCCCGACCCCGGGCGACGCCACGTCGGCGCGGGAGCAGAGCGGGGTCGGCGCGGCCGAGCGCGAGGAACTGCTCGCGCTCAACCTGGCCTACCAGGATGCGCACGGCCATGTCTTCCTGATCTGCGCCACCGGCAGGACCGGTGAGCAGATGCTGGCCGCCCTCAAGGAGCGGATCGGCAACGACACGGACACCGAACGCGAGATCGTCCGCGCCGAACTGGGAAAGATCAACCGCATCCGGCTCACCCGCCTCGCCGGAGCCGGAGCCGATACCGGGACCGGCACCAGTGCCACCGCCGGAGCCGGAGCCGCACGCGAGGCCGCGTCCGAAGGAGATCCCTCATGACCGACACGTCGGTGTCCACGCACATCCTGGACACGAGCGTCGGCCGCCCGGCGGAAGGCGTGCCCGTCCATCTGTCGGTGCGCGCCTCGTCCGGCGGGATCTGGTCGCCGCACGGGTCGTCCAAGACTGACGCCGACGGCCGCTGCAAGGATCTCCCGGCCCTGCCGGAAGGCACCACCTACGTACGGCTGCACTTCGACGTGGAGCCGTACCTCACCCGCCAAGCCAACGCACAGCAGGACGCCCCCCGCGCAAGGGACAGCGGAGCTTTCTTCCCGGAGGTGGCGATCGTCTTCGCCGTCAGGCCGGGCGAGCACTATCACGTACCGCTGCTGCTCAATCCGTTCGGCTACTCCGTATACCGAGGGAGCTAGCACCGATGACCGCCACTTCCCGCCCGTCCCACCCGGTTTTTCTCGGCCAGAACCAGTACGGCAAGGCAGAGAACCGTGTCGTCAGGATCACCCGCGAGGGCGGCACGCACCACATCAAGGACCTGAACGTCTCGGTCGCGCTCTCCGGCGACATGGACGACGTGCACCTGTCCGGCTCCAACGCCAACGTGCTGCCGACCGACACCACCAAGAACACGGTGTTCGCCTTCGCCAAGGAACACGGCATCGAGTCCGCCGAGCAGTTCGGCATCCACCTCGCCCGGCACTTCGTCACCAGCCAGGAGCCGATCAAGCGGGCGCGGATACGGATAGAGGAGTACTCCTGGGAGCGGATCGCCGCCTCCGAGGCGGGCTCCCGCTTCATCGGCGCCGACGAGATCCAGCACTCCTTCGTCCGCAAGGGCCAGGAGACCCGCACCACCGAGGTCGGCTACGACGGCGAGAACTGGCAGGTCGTCTCCGGCCTGAAGGACCTGGTGGTCATGAACTCCACCAACTCCGAGTTCTGGGGCTTCGTCAAGGACGAGTACACGACCCTCAAAGAGGCGTACGACCGCATCCTCGCCACCGAGGTCACCGCCCGCTGGCGGTTCAACTGGACCAGCGACGAGCGGCGCGCCCCGCAGTGGGAGAAGGCGTACGGGCAGGTCCGCACGGACCTGCTGGAGGCGTTCGCCGAGACGTACTCGCTCTCGCTCCAGCAGACCCTCTACGCGATGGGCTCGCGGGTCATCACCAGCCGCTCCTACGTGGACGAGGTCCGGCTCTCACTGCCCAACAAGCACCACTTCCTGGTCGACCTGGAGCCGTTCGGCCTCAAGAACGACAACGAGGTCTATCTCGCGGCCGACCGTCCGTACGGCCTCATCGAGGGCACCGTGCTGCGTGACGGCGCCGAGCCCCGCATCCCGGTGACGGACTGAGAGGCACCATCATGAGCAACCGCATCGTCATCGAGAACTGCGGCGTCGCGACCGTCGACGCCGACGACACCGAGTACGCCACCGGGCACGTCGTCGTCGCGGACAATCTGATCGAGTCCGTCGCAGCGGGCCCCGCACCGGCCGGTCTGGAGAACGTCACCCGCCGGATCGACGGCACCGGACACCTCGTCACCCCCGGCCTGGTCAACACCCACCACCACTTCTACCAGTGGATCACCCGCGGCCTCGCCCAGAACAGCAACCTCTTCAACTGGCTGGTCGAGCTGTACCCGACCTGGGCGCGGATCGACGAGCGGATGGTCTACGCGGCGGCCTCCGGTTCGCTCGGCGTGATGGCCCGCGGCGGCGTCACCACCGCGATGGACCACCACTACGTCTTCCCGCGCGGTTCGGGCGACCTGCTCGGCGCCGAGATCCGCGCCGCCGCCGAACTGGGCGTGCGCTTCACCGCCGCCCGCGGCTCGATGGACCGCGGCAAGAGCGACGGCGGACTGCCGCCGGACTTCGCCGTGGAGACCACCGAGGGCGCGCTGCTCGCGACCGAGGAGGCCATCGACACCCACCACGACGCCTCCTTCGGCTCGATGCTGCACATCGCCGCCGCGCCCTGCTCGCCCTTCTCGGTCTCCACCGAACTGCTGCGCGAGGCCGCGGTGCTGGCCCGCCGCAAGGGCGTCCGGCTGCACACGCACGGCAGCGAGACGGTGGAGGAGGAGAAGTTCTGCCACGAGCTGTTCGGCATGGGCCCGACGGACTACTTCGAGTCCACCGGCTGGCTCGGCGACGACGTGTGGATGGCGCACTGCGTCCACATGAACGACTCCGACATCGCCGCCTTCGCCCGGACCGGGACCGGCGTCGCGCACTGCCCGTCGTCCAACGCCCGGCTCGCCGCGGGCATCGCGCGGGTGCCCGACATGCTCGCCGCCGGGGTCCCGGTCGGCCTCGGCGTGGACGGCACCGCGTCCAACGAGTCCGGTGAACTCCACACCGAACTGCGCAACGCCCTGCTCATCAACCGCCTCGGCGGCGGCGAGAAGGCGCTGAACGCCCGTCAGGCCCTGCGCCTGGGCACGTACGGCGGCGCGCGCGTGCTCGGCCGTACCGCCGAGATCGGCTCCCTGGAGGCCGGGAAGCTCGCCGACCTCGTGCTGTGGAAGCTCGACGGCATCGCGCACGCCTCGATCGCCGACCCCGTCGCCGCGCTGGTCTTCGGCGCGGCGGCCCCGGTCACCCTGTCGCTGGTCAACGGTGTGCCGGTGGTCGAGAACAACCGGCTCACCCGCGCCGACGAGGACGCCATCGCGCGGTTGACCAGGACCGAGGCGCAGCGCCTCGCGCGGATCGCGGGCCTGGCGTAACACCGTAGGCACCGCCGCGAAAAGCGACCGGTCGGGGAGGGACGGCCCCCGACCGGTAGCCGGACCCTGTCCTGACACGGGTCCGGCGACACCGCCCCCGGACCGTGGGACCACGGTCGGCCCCGCGGCTCCGGGGGCGGTGCCTCCCCGAAACGACGGCCCGCACCACGGCCCGCACCCCGGCGCGCCCACCGGGCCGGGCGCCACGGCGGGTACGCGACGACCTCCCGCTCCGCGCCGTTTACTATGCGTTCAGCCGGACGTCCGCACCCCGCCGGGTGCGGGGCGCGGCAGGCAGGATCCCGCCACAGCCAGAGGTGAGCGCCCGTGAGCCCGACCGAGCCCGTACCCGCCGAAGGCTCCGCCGCCGAGCCCGCCACGGGGGCCGTCACCCTGGTCACCGGCGGCACCGGCACCCTCGGCCGCGCGCTGGTCGACCGGCTGCTCGCCGCCGGCCGCCCGGTACGCGTGCTCAGCCGCGGCCCGCGCGGGGCCGACGACGCGCGGCCGTACGAGTGGGCGGTCGGCGACCTGCGGACCGGCGTCGGCATCGACGGCGCGCTCTTCGACGGCGTCGGCACGATCGCGCACTGCGCGACCACCAACGGCCGCGGCGACGTCGAGGCCACCGAGCGGCTGACCGGAGCGGCGGTGCGCGCGGGCGGCGACCCGCACCTGGTGTACATCTCGATCGTCGGCGTCGACCGCGTCCCGCTCGGCTACTACCGCGCCAAACTCGCCGCGGAGACCGTCGTGGAGCAGTGCGGGCTGCCGTGGACGGTGCTGCGCACCACGCAGTTCCACGATCTGGTGGCCCGGCTCACCGTCGCGCAGCGGCGGTTGCCCGCGATCCTGACGCTGTCCGGAGTGAGCTTCCAGCCGGTCGACGTCACCGAGGTCGCGGACCGGCTCGCGGAGCTGGCCGGAGGCGAACCCGTGGGCCACGCACCGGACTTGGGCGGTCCGCAGATCCGCAGCGCCGCCGATCTGACCCGCGCGACCCTGCGCGCGGCGGGCCGCCGCAGGCTCGTCGTACCGCTGCGGCTGCCCGGCGCCCTGGCGGGCGCGCTGCGCGCGGGCGGCAATCTGACCCCCGATCACGCCGACGGCCGGATCACCTACGACTCCTGGCTCGCCGCCCGCACCCCGCCGAGGAAGCCGGGGCTCACAGCGCCCGGTGCATGATGTGCAGGCCGACATAGCCCAGACGCGGATGCCGGAACCCCTCGGGGACCGTACCGATCACCCGGAAGCCCAGTGACTCGTACAGCTTCACCGCGTACGTGTTGGACTCCACCACGGCGTTGAACTGCATGGCGCGGAAGCCCTCGCGCTCCGCCCAGCGCAGCGCCTCCTCGCACAGCGCGCGGCCCGCACCGCGGCCGCGGTGCGCGGGGTCGACCATGAAGCTGGCGCTGGAGACATGGGCGGCGTTGCCGCCCTGGTTGGCGTTCATCTTGGCGGTGCCGAGCACCGTGCCGTCGTCGCCGACGGCCACGACCGTCCGCGCGGGCGGCGCGAGCAGCCAGTAGTCCCTGGCCGTCGCCTCCGGGATGTCCGTCGGATAGCTGAAGGTCTCGCCGTCCACGCAGATCCGCCGCAGGAACGGCCAGATCAGCGGCCAGTCGGCCTCGGTCACATCACGGATGAGCATGCGGAGCAGCATGAACGGCCGCCGGCGCCGGGTGCAAGCGCGTTTCGGCGCGGCGGCCGTTCCCGGGCGCCGGGGCTCAGTCCGCCAGCAACTCGTAGGCGGGCAGCGTCAGGAAGTCGACGTACTCCGCGTCGAGCGCCGTGCGCAGCAGCAGCTCATGGGCCTCGGTCCACTTGCCCGCCGCGAACGCCTCCTCGCCGATCTCCTCGCGGATCGCGGCGAGTTCGTCGGCGGCCACCCGCAGCACGAGGTCGTGGGTCGCTTTCTCGCCGTTCTCGAAGACGACCCCCGCGTTGATCCACTGCCAGATCTGCGAGCGGGAGATCTCGGCGGTGGCGGCGTCCTCCATCAGGTTGAAGATCGCCACCGCGCCGAGGCCGCGCAGCCACGCCTCGATGTAACGGGTGCCGACCTGCACCGCGTTGCGCAGCCCGTCGAAGGTCGGCTTCGCGTCCAGCGAGGCGATGTCGATCAGCTCGGCCGCGGTGACGTGCACGTCCTCGCGCAGCCGGTCCTTCTGGTTCGGCCGGTCGCCGAGGACCGCGTCGAAGGAGGCGCGGGCGATCGGCACCAGGTCGGGGTGCGCGACCCACGAGCCGTCGAAACCGTCCCCGGCCTCACGGTCCTTGTCCGCCCTGACCTTCTCGAACGCGACCTTGTTGACCTCCGCGTCGCGCCGGGACGGGATGAAGGCGGCCATCCCGCCGATCGCGTGCGCGCCGCGCTTGTGGCAGGTGCGCACCAGCAGTTCGGTGTACGCACGCATGAACGGGGCCGTCATCGTCACCGCGTTGCGGTCCGGGAGCACGAAACGGGCGCCGCCGTCACGGAAGTTCTTGACGATGGAGAAGAGGTAGTCCCAGCGGCCCGCGTTCAACCCCGAGGCGTGGTCGCGCAGTTCGTACAGGATCTCGTCCATCTCGTACGCGGCGGTGATCGTCTCGATCAGCACGGTCGCGCGCACGGTGCCCTGCGGGACGCCCACGTAGTCCTGCGCGAAGACGAACACGTCGTTCCACAGCCGGGCTTCGAGGTGCGACTCGGTCTTGGGCAGGTAGAAGTACGGGCCCTTGCCGAGGTCGATCAGCCGCTGGGCGTTGTGGAAGAAGTACAGGCCGAAGTCGACCAGGCCGCCGGGGATCTGCTCGCCGTCCACGGTGAGGTGGCGTTCCGGCAGGTGCCAGCCGCGCGGGCGCATCACGACGGTGGCCAGGTCCGCCGGGTCGCCGAGCGCGTACGACTTGCCCTCGGGGGAGGTGAAGTCGATCCTGCGCTCGTAGGCGTCGATCATGTTGACCTGGCCGCCGATGACGTTCTCCCAGGTGGGGGCGGAGGCGTCCTCGAAGTCGGCGAGCCAGATCCGCGCGCCGGAGTTCAGCGCGTTGATGGTCATCTTGCGGTCGGTGGGGCCGGTGATCTCCACCCGGCGGTCGTCGAGCGCGGCGGGCGCGGGGGCGACCCGCCAGTCGCCGTCCCGGATGTGCGCGGTCTCCGGGAGGAAGTCGAGGGTGCCGGTGCGGGCGATCCCGGCGCGCCGCTCCTGGCGGCGGGCCAGCAACTCGGCGCGGCGGGGCGCGAAACGGCGGTGCAGCTCGGCGAGGAACACCAGCGCCTCGGGGGTCAGCACCTCCTCCGCGCGGGGGACGGGCCCGGCGGCCTCGGAGACGACGGCCGGAGACGGCGCTGATGCGGACATGCTGTCACTGCTCCAGAGTGCGAGTGTGTCTGGCGCCCGCCGGGGTGCGGGACTGGCACCGGGTGCCAGGGCCGGTCCGAGGTACGGGCGGTTCTGCAAGGTGGAGTATAGATTTCACAGTGCGGAAGTTCAACGCTTTGTGGCACGGGGTGCAGCCGCAGGCTCCGCCGGGTCCGGGGCGGGCCGGAGAAGCCCCAGGTCGGCGGGGGTGTCGATATCGGCCGGGTCGCCGATGTCACCGCACTCCACGAGCACGGTGTGGTCGGCGTGCTCGCGCAGATACGTACGCGCCCCGCGGTCCCCGGTGGCGCTGCCCGCGACCCCGGCCCAGCGGGCGCCCCCGATCAGCACCGGGTGGCCGCGCCTGCCGTCGTACACCGCGCAGGCCAGGGCCGACACCAGGGCCTCGCCTCCACCGGCCGCCGCCAGCACGCGGGCGACGGCAGCCGCGCCCACGCCGGGCTGGTCCACCAGGCCGATCAGCGCCGCGGCCGGGGCGTCGGCCGACGCCGCGAGCGAGGCGAGCCCGGCCCGCAGCGAGGAGCCCATGCCCTCCTCCCAGCGCGGATTGCGCACCACCACGCAGCCGGAGAGGTCGGCGCGCTCCACCACCTCGTCGGCCGCCGCGCCCAGCACCACGTGCACCGGGCCGCAGCCGCCCGCGCGCAGCACCCGTACCGCGTGCTCCACCAACGGCCGCCCCTCGTACGGCAGCAGCGCCTTCGGCCGCCCGCCCAGCCGCCGCCCGCCACCGGCCGCCAGCAGCAGTCCGGCTACCTCGCCCTTTGTGTGCATAACTCCTGCATACCGTGACGGGACCATGGCCGAACAGGCCGCGGTCGGCGTGGCGTGTTCCGGTATCGTCGGCGTGAGGGCCGGAAGGGGCGGTGACCGGCCGAGGGAACGGGGACTGATGGGCGCTCAGCACTTCCAGCCGCTGACGGCCGAGGATCCGACCGGCGTCCCGGGCTACCGGATCAGCGCGCGGCTCGGCGGGCGCGTCTACCTCGCGCACGCGCCGGGCGGCATACCGGTCGCGCTCCGCCTGATCGACCGGCTCCCGCCCGACGTCCACGCCCTGCGGCAGGTGCGCGGGCCCTACGTCGTCCCCTTCGTCGACGGCGGCACCGACGACTCCGGCGCGGGCCCCTGGCTCGCCACCGCCTACGTGCCCGGTCTCTCGCTGCGCACCGCCGTCACCACCACAGGGCCGCTCCCCGTCCCCAGCGTGCTGCGGCTCGTCGCCGGAATCGCCGAAGCGCTGCGCACCATCCACCACCGCGGCCTCACCCATGCCGCCCTCACCCCCGCCCACGTCCTCCTCGCCGCCGACGGCCCGCGCGTTAAGGACTTCGCCCTGACGGGCGTGGCCGCGTCCGATACGTCAGCCGCCGCGTCGTCGGCGAGCCGGACGGCGCCCGCGGGCGCCGCGGAGGGCTCGCCCGCCCAGGGACCGGCCCCCGTCTCGCTCATGGGGGAACCCGTCGCCGACGAGCCGCCCGCCGCGGCGGCGTTCCTGGCGCCCGAGCAGCTGGCGGGGAAGGCCGGGGGGCCCGCGGCCGATGTGTTCTCGCTGGGGCTGATCGCCGCGTACGCGGCCGTCGGAGGGGCGGCCGTGGGGGGCGGGGAGGCGGATCTCAACGAGCTGCCGGGGGAGCTGCGGGAGATCGTGACGCGGTGCCTGATCAAGGACCCCGCGCTGCGGCCGTCGCCCGCGCAGATCATCGCGATGTGCGCGCAGGCGGCGCCCGACGCGTCGCGGCGGCGGGCGGACCGGTGGCTGCCGCCCGCGCTGCTGGCGGCGATCGTTCCGGCGATGCCGCCGCCCGCGCCGCCGATACCGGTGGCGCCGCCGACCGGGCATCCGGGATCGCTGCACTACGGGTGGGCGCGGCCGAGCGCCGGGCACGTACCGTACCGCCCCCACCTGCCGCACTTGCCGCACCTCCCGCGCCCGCCCGCCCGGCGCCGGGGCGGCACCGTCCTGGCGGCGGTCGCCGCCCTGGCGGTCGTGGCCGCCGTCGGGGCCGTCCTCCTCGACCGCTCCGACGACGACCACCGCGCGAGCGGCGCGTCCACCGCCTCCACCGCGCCCGCCGCGGCGCCCACCACCTCGCCGCCGGACTCCGGCGCAGGAGGCGGGGACGCGACCGGCGCACCCGAGCAGCCGAGCGGCATCCGTTACGCGGGCATACGGCTCCCGGCGGGCTCGGGCCTGTCGCTGACCCAGGACCCGCCCGTGGTGCTCCCCGGCCCCTTCACCGGGGACATCGGCTTCACCCCGGAGCCCGAGGCGTTCGGCACCGACCCCGCCCACGGCACCGTCGCCCTGCTGGACCCGGCCGCGCCCGACACCCTCGAGGGCTGCCGCGGCGCCGCCGCAAGCCCTTCCATCCCGCGGGACTCGGTGAGCGCGGGCTCGCGCGTCTGCGTACAGTCCGCCGACGGCACGGTCGCGCTGGTCGTCTTCCGCGCGCTGACGCCGAAGGGCGCTCCGGCACCCAGTGCCAGTCTGGACGTCACCGTGTGGCGGACCGAGGGGCGCAGCGCCGAGGCCAACCAGGACGGCATTCCAAACCCACAAGCGCTCGGCACCGTGAATTTGGCGCATTTTTCGAAGACCGTATAGCGCGACCGGCTTCGCTTCGCGTTAACTGATCGGCCCCGGAGGCCACGTCGGAGAACCGGGGGCGGAGTGGGTGTGAGGCAGAAGTACGCGCTGGGGGAGACACAGGTGGTCAGTGCGCCGGGGGCGGCGGAATTACGGGCGGCGGTGGCTCGCGTTCAACGGGAACTCGCGGCGTATCGCCCGGCGTTGCCGGACCGCGCCGTCGCGGAGGACGAGCTGGCCGTCCTGGCCAGGCTCGCCGCGCAGCCGGCGCCGGCCGCGATACGCGACGCCGAGGCCGTTCGGCACTCTCTTTTACTCGTCGCCGCCGCTCTCGGTTCGGTCAGCGCCCTGACCGAACCGCTCGCGGAGCTGCACGAAACGGTGGAGCGCGCGACGCCGACGTGCTGACCGTGCGGGTGCCGTTCTTCGCGGGCGCCGCCCGTGCGTGGGTCGGTCCCGGTCCACGCGCGGGCGCAGGCGGTGCGCCTCAGGAGGACGGCGACGGCGCCGTCGTGGTGGCCAGGGCGAGCGACAGGGCCTGGGCCACCTCGTGGAGGACGGGGATGATCTTGTCGGTGGCGGATTCGGTGACGCGGCCGGCCGGGCCGGAGATGGAGATGGCGGCGGCGGTGGGGGAGTCGGGGACGGTGACGGCGAGGCAGCGGACGCCGACCTCTTGTTCGTTGTCGTCCACGGCGTAGCCCATCGCGCGGATGCGGCCGAGTTCGGTGAGGAAGACGTCCGGGTCGGTGATGGTGCGGTCGGTGGCGGCGGGCATGCCGGTCCGGGCGAGCAGGGCGCGTACCTCCTCCGGGGGAACGTCGGCGAGCAGGGCCTTGCCGACGCCGGTGGAGTGGGGGAGGACGCGGCGGCCGACCTCGGTGAACATCCGCATGGAGTGGCGGGAGGGGACCTGGGCCACGTAGACGACCTCGTCGCCGTCGAGCAGCGCCATGTTGGCGGTCTCGCCGGTGGCCTCGACCAGTTCGGCGAGGTAGGGGCGGGCCCAGGTGCCGAGCAGGCGGGAGGCGGTCTCGCCGAGGCGGATCAGGCGGGGGCCGAGCGCGTAGCGGCGGTTCGGCTGCTGGCGGACGTATCCGCAGCTCACGAGGGTGCGCATCAGGCGGTGGATGGTCGGCAGCGGGAGCCCGCTGCTGGAGGACAGCTCGCTGAGCCCCACCTCGCCGCCCGCGTCCGCCATGCGCTCCAGCAGGTCAAAGGCCCGTTCGAGGGACTGGACGCCCCCGGCGCGGTCAGCAGACACGTGCGATCCCCTCGGCAAGGTCGGCGTTCGTCGGCAATCATGGCGGTGCGGCGGTGCGGCGGTGCGGCGGTACGGCGGTGCGGCGGTGCGGCAGTGCGCGAAGGCGTCGGCGGCCAGGTCACCAGCCGTGCCGACGGTGTTGCGAAATGCAGTTTCCGCTCTGCGGAAGCTTACACGCCCTTGACGGTGTGCGGGATCTTCCTGCACATTGCGTTTCAACGAATTGTTGAAGGTGTGGTGGGAGGGTACGTGAAGGACGCGGAGGAACTGATCCTGCGCTCGCGGCGCGTCGTGACGCCGGAGGGCGAACGGCCCGCGGCGGTCGCCGTCAGCGGCGGAGTGATCAGCGCGGTGCGGCCGTACGAGGCCCCCGACCCGGCCGGTGCGCGCGTGGTCGACCTCGGCGACGACGTCCTGCTGCCCGGCCTGGTCGACACCCACGTGCACATCAACGACCCCGGCCGCACGGAGTGGGAAGGCTTCGCGACGGCCACCGCGGCGGCTGCGGCGGGCGGCATCACGACGCTCATCGACATGCCGCTCAACAGCGTCCCGCCGACCACCACCACCGCGCATCTGACGGTCAAGCGGGACACCGCGCGCGGCCGGGTGCACACCGACGTCGGCTTCTGGGGCGGCGCCGTCCCCGGCAACGTCAAGGACCTCCAACCCCTGCGCGACGCGGGCGTCTTCGGCTTCAAGTGCTTCCTGCTGCACTCCGGCGTCGACGAGTTCCCGCAGCTCGACCCGGCCGAACTGGAGGAAGCCCTCACCGAGTTGACCCGGTTCGACGCCCTGCTCATCGTGCACGCCGAGGACCCGGGGCTGATCGACGGCGCCCCGCGGCGCGGCGGCCCGCACTACGCCGACTTCCTCGCCTCCCGGCCGCGCGCCGCGGAGGACACCGCCGTCGCCGGTCTGATCGCGCTGGCCGAGCGGCTCGGCGCCCGCGTCCATGTGCTGCACCTGTCCTCCTCCGGGGCGCTGCCGCTGATCGCCGCGGCCAAGCGCGAGGGCGTCCGCGTCACGGTGGAGACCTGCCCGCACTTCCTCACCCTGACCGCGGAGGAAGTCCCGGACGGGGCAACGGAGTTCAAGTGCTGCCCGCCGATCCGCGAGGCCGCCAACCAGGACGCGCTCTGGCGGGCGCTGGCCGACGGCACCATCGACTGCGTGGTCTCCGACCACTCGCCGTCCACCGTCGACCTCAAGCGCAAGGACACCGGCGACTTCGCCGCCGCCTGGGGCGGCATCTCCTCGCTGCAACTCGGCCTGCCCGCGGTCTGGACCGAGGCCCGGCGCCGCGGCCACACCGTCGCCGACGTCGCCCGCTGGATGTCCGCGGGACCCGCCCGGCTCGCCGGACTCACCGCCAAGGGCGCCATCGCCGCGGGCTACGACGCCGACTTCGCGGTCCTCGCCCCCGAGGAGACCTTCACCGTCGACCCGGCCCGCCTGCACCACCGCAACCCGATCACCGCCTACGCGGGCAGGACCCTGCACGGTGTCGTACGCGGCACCTGGCTGCGCGGCGAGCGGATCGCCGACCACGGCGCGGTGACCGGCGAGCCCGTCGGCCGGCTCATCGAACGGCCGGCCGACGGGAGTTGAGACCCCGTCAGGGGCGGGCGCGCGGAAGGGGTGCCGCATCCCCGGGACGGCACCCCTCATCCGCGACCGCGATCTCAGGCCGCGCGCCGCACCCGGCGCCGGTGGGCGGCGATGATGTCCGCGTAGCGGCGACCGCTGCCCTTGATCGTGCGCTTCTGCGTCGGGTAGTCGACGTGCACCAGACCGAAGCGCTTGTCGTAGCCGTACGCCCACTCGAAGTTGTCCAGCAGCGACCAGGCGTAGTAACCGGCCAGCGGCACCCCGCGGCGGACCGCCCTTGCGCAGGCGGCCAGGTGCTCCTCCAGGTAGGTGGCCCGCTCCGGGTCGTCGACCTGTCCGTCGGGACCGACGGTGTCGTGGTAGGCGGAACCGTTCTCCGTCACGAAGATCCGGCTCGCGCCGTACTCCTCGGAGAGCCGGACCAGAAGCTGCTCCAGGCCGTCGGCGTTGACCTCCCAGTCCATCGCGGTCCGCCGGACGCCCGGCAGGTACACCGACTTGGCGTACGGCGCGGGGCCCGTCGGGTCGTCCGTGATGACATTGCGGAAGTAGTAGTTCAGACCCAGCCAGTCCAGCGGAGCGGCGATCGACTCCAGGTCGCCGTCCTTGATCGGCAGGTCCACGCCGTACAGCTCCACCATGTCCTGCGGGTAGCCGCGGCCGTGGATCGGGTCCAGCCACCAGCGGTTGGTGTGTCCGTCCGCGCGCCGGGCGGCGGCCACGTCGGCGTCGCGGTCGGTGGCGGGCTCGCACGGGCTGAGGTTGTTCACGATGCCGATCCGCAGATCGGAGTGGGCCGCGCGCAGCGCCTGCACGGCCAGGCCGTGGCCGACGTGCAGGTGGTACGAGGCGCGGACCGCCGCCGTCAGGTCCGTCCAGCCGGGGGCCATGGTGCCCTCCAGGTGGCCGATCCACGCCGAGCACAGCGGCTCGTTGAGCGTCGCCCAGTCCTTGACCCGGTCGCCGAGCGCCTGCCCGACGACGGCCGCGTACTCGCCGTACCGCTCGGCGGTCTCCCGCTCGGGCCAGCCGCCCCTGTCCTGCTGCGCCTGCGGCAGGTCCCAGTGGTACAGCGTGGCGTTGGGCGTGATGCCCGCTTCGAGCAGGGCGTCGACCAGCCGGTCGTAGAAGGCGAGTCCGGCGGCGTTGACGGCGCCGGAACCCTGCGGGATCACCCGCGGCCACGCGATCGAGAAGCGGTAGGAGTCGAGGTCCAGGGCGCGCATCAGCTCCAGGTCCTCGGGCCAGCGGTGGTAGTGGTCACAGGCGACGTCGCCGGTGTCGCCGCCCGCGACCTTGCCGGGGGTTCGGGAGAAGGTGTCCCAGATGGACGGGGCCCGGCCGTCCTCGTCCACCCCGCCCTCGATCTGGTAGGCGGCGGTGGCCGCGCCCCAGACGAAATCGGCGGGAAGAGAGCTGAGGTCGTTCACAAGCAGCCTTTCGGTGGGGTCACTTGACGGCGCCGGCGGTGAGCCCGGCGACGAGGTAACGCTGGAGGAGGAGGAATCCGGCGACCACCGGCACACTCACCACGAGCGACGCGGCCATGACCTGGTTCCAGTACACGTCGTTCTGGCTGGCGTAGCCGCGCAGACCCACGGCGAGTGTCCTGGTCGAGTCATTGGTCATGACGGACGCGAAGAGCACTTCGCCCCACGCCGTCATGAACGCGTAGACGCACACGGCGACGATGCCGGGGATGGCGGCCGGCACGACGACCCGGAACAGCGCGCCGAGCGGGCCGCAGCCGTCCACCTTCGCGGCCTCGTCGAGGTCGCGCGGGATGGAGTCGAAGTACCCGACCAGCATCCAGATGGAGAAGGGGAGGGAGAAGGTCAGATACGTGATGATCAGGCCGAGCCTGCTGCCGTAGAGCTGGATGCCCGTGCTGTTCCCGATGTTGACGAAGATCAGGAACAGCGGCAGCAGGAACAGGATGCCGGGGAACATCTGCGTCGACAGCACCGTGACGGTGAAGAACTGGCGGCCGGGGAAGCGGTAGCGGCTCACGCCGTACGCCGCGAAGATCGCGATGACCACCGAGAAGAGGGTGGCGCTCACCGACACGATCAGCGAGTTCATGAAGTAGTGCCCGAGCGGCACGGTCTTCCAGATGTCGACGTACGGCCGCAGGGTGAGGCCGTTCGGTATCCAGTGGAACGTGCCCTGCACGTCCTGCAACCGCTTCAGCGACGAACTGAGCATCACGTACACGGGAGTGAGCACGAAGAGCAGCAGCAGGGTCAGAACGACCCGGCGGGTCCACAGGAAGGACTTCGGGGAGGCCATCGGCGACGGCTGCACGGGGATCCTAGGCATCGACTTCCCGCTTCCGTGTGAACAGCAGGTAGAACGCGGTCACCACGAGCAGGAAGAGCAGCAGGAGCACGGACATCGCCGAGCCCGAGCCGAAGTTCCAGGTGATGAACGACGACTGGTAGATGTGGATGGAGATCAGGTCGGCCGCGTGCGGTGCGGAGTTGCCGAAGAGCACGAACGGCGTGTTGAAGTCGTTGAACGTCCACAGGAAGAGCACCAGGACCAGTACCTGGTTCACCGGCCGCAGCGACGGCAGGGTGATCTTGCGGATCTGCTGCCAGATGCCCGCGCCGTCCATCGCCGCGGCCTCGTACAGCTCGCGCGGGATGTTCTGGAGACCGGCCATCAGGCACAGGAACGCGAACGGCCAGGACTTCCACACCGACACGATGACCAGCGCCCAGAAGCTGTTGTCACCGATCAGCCAGAACGGCTTGTTGGAGGTGAGGTGCAACTGGTCGTGCAGTACGTGGTTCACCAGGCCGGTGTCCTGCTGGAACATGAACGCCCAGGTGATGACGGCCGCGTAGACCGGCAGCGCGTACGGCACCAGGAAGATCGCGCGCATGATCGCCCGGCCGCGGAAGGCGTCCTGCATGAGGATCGCCGCCGCGGTGCCGATCAGCCAGGACAGGCCGACCGACAGGACGGTGAACATGACGGTCACCCAGAACGAGTGCAGCAGCGCCTCGCCGACGGGCTGGTCGAACTTGACCGCCACGCGGTAGTTGTCGAGACCGGTCCAGGGCGCGCTGCCCCAGTCGCGGATGAAGAACTGCGTGAGCCCTTTGAAGCTGATCACGATGCCGACGACCATCGGCACCAGGTGGATCAGCAGTTCCAGGATCAGTGCGGGGAAGAGCATGAGGTACGGCACGCCGACGCGGCGCAGCCGAGCGGGAATACGCGGCCGGAGCCGGCCCCTTCCGACGGGCTTGCCGTCGGAGGGGCCGGCCTCGGGAGCGCTCCGAGGAGGGGCAGTGGCAGTCATGGAGCCGATCCTTAGGAAGCGGGCATCTGCTGCTGCGCCTTGGTCAGCGCGGCCTTGACGGAGTCGGTCGAGACGTCCTTGCCGGCCGCGGCGTCCGCGAACAGGTCCTTGACCGCGGTACCGACCAGGGTCTCGAACTGGGCCTCGTTGGCGACCTGCGGCAGCGGGGCGGCGGAGCTGCCCAGCACGCTCGCGAGGGTCTTCAGGTCCGGGGTCTGGAAGGCGGGGTCGCTCTGCGCGGCCTTGACCGGCGGCAGCGAACCGTACGTCGAGTTGAGGGTCTTCTGCTCGGCGTCGCTGGTCATGAAGTTGACGAACTTCAGGGCGCCGTCGATGTTCTTGGAGTTCTTGAAGACCGCCATGTTGATACCGGCGACCATCGAGGTCACACCGGCGTCGCCGGTCGCGCCCGCCTGGAGGGTCGGGACGGGAACCACGCCGTACTGGTCGGGGTTCATGCCGTGCGACTTGATCGAGGTGGCGGCGGACTGCCACATCATCATCGCGGCCTTGCCGGTGGCGAAGTCGGTGATGGTCTGGTTCTGCGCGTACTCCGCGTTGCCCTTCGCGGCGATCTTGTCCTTGGCGATGAAGTCGACGTACTGCTTCACCGCGGCGACGTTGTTCGGGGTGTCGAAGGTCGCCTTGCCGGACGCGTCGAACCAGTCGGAGCCCCGCTGCTTGGCCAGCACGAAGGCGTGGTGGATGTTCTCGGAACCGTTGCCGCCCTCGACCGCGAGGCCGTAGTGGCCGTCCTTGGTGAGCTTCTTGCCGTCGGCGACCAGCTCGTCCCAGGTCTTGGGCGGGTTGGCTATGCCGGCGTCGGCGAACATCTTCTTGTTGTAGTACAGGCCGTACGCCATCGAGTACAGCGGCACCGCGGCCGGGTCCTTGCCGGCCGCGCCGGCGGCGGCGATCGACGCGGGCGCGAACTTGTCCTTGCCGCCGATCTTCGCGAAGGTCGCGTCGTCGAAGGGCAGCAGGGCGCCGGTGGCCTGGAGGGAGGCGGACCAGGTGTTGCCGATGTTCAGCACGTCGGGACCCTGGCCGGAAGTGGCCGCCGCGAGGATCCGGTTGAGCAGGTCGGACCACGGGATGACCTCCAGCTTGACCTTGATGCCGGTCTGCTGGGTGAACTTGGCGAGTTCGGGGGTGAGCACCTGCTTGTCGTTGTCCAGGCTGGTGCCCTGGTTGCTGGCCCAGTACGTCAGCGTCTTGCCGCCGCCGCCACTGGTGCTCTTGCTGCCGCCGCCGCTGCCGCTGTCGTCCGAGCCGCCACAGGCGGAGACGGTGAGACCGAGCGCGGCCACGAGGGCAGTGGCCGCGAGGAGTCTGCTGGAGGTGCTGGAGGTGCGCATAACGGGTCCCTCTCAGAGGTGGGTTCGCTTCAGGAAGTGAACAGCGCCTGTGCCTTAATTCAGGCCGTGATTTAACTTGTGAGAAAAGGTGGCGTCAAGACCCTGTGCAGCGATAGATTCACGCCGGACGAGACGGGAGGGCGACAAAGTGGCTGAACGCGGCAAGCGAACAGTGCGTGACCTGCGGCGGGGCAACCGTGCATCGCTTCTGCGTCATTTGTATTTCGAGGGACCCCTCAGCCGCCAGGAGTTGGGCCGGGACACCGGCCTCAGCGCCGGGTCGATCAGCAACGTCGTCGGCGAGCTGATCGCCGACGGCATGGTCGAGGAGGCGGGTGCCGTCGAGTCCGACGGCGGCCGGCCGCGCATCCTGCTCCAGGTCTCCGCCGGATACGGATACGTGGTCGGCGTGGACGTCGGCGAGACCCGCGTCAGGGTCGAGCTGTTCGACCTCGCGCTGACCGAACGGGCCGCGGCCGACCTGCCGTTGTCCGACAGCGGCCACGACGTCGACCACGTCGTACGGCTCGCGCTCGAAGGCATCGAGTCCGTGGTCCGCGAGGCCGGGATCGACGACAGCGAGGTGCTCGGCGTCGGCATCGGCGTCCCCGGCATCGTCGAGCAGGGCGACAACGCGCCCGGCGAGGGCGACGGCGTCGTCGTGCACGGCCAGACCATCGGCTGGGAAGCCGTCCCCTTCGGCCGCCTGCTGCGCGCCGGGACCGCCCTTCCGCTCTACATCGACAACGGTGCCAAGACCCTCGGCCAGGCCGAGATGTGGTTCGGCGGCGGACGCGGCTCCGGCAACGTCGTCATCGCCCTCATCGGCTCCGGCGTCGGCGCGGCCGTGGTCGCCGACGGCACCCCGTACCGCGGCGCGAGCAGCAGCGCGGGGGAGTGGGGCCACACCACGCTGCGGGTCGGCGGGCGCACCTGCCGCTGCGGCTCACGCGGCTGCCTGGAGGCGTACGTCGGCGCCGAGGCACTGCTCGGCCGCTGGCCGTCGGCGCCCACGGGGGTCAGCGAGGAGACCGGCCTGGCCGCGCTCATCGCCGCCGCCGACCACGACCCCGAGGCCGGGGGACTGCTCGCCGAGGCCGCCGAATACCTCGGCGCCGGGATCGCCGACCTGATCAACCTCTTCAACCCGCAGCGCATCGTCATCGGCGGCTGGGCGGGACTGCTGCTCGGCCCCCGGCTGCTGCCCACCGTCCGCGAGGTCGCCGCCGCGTACTCCCTGCACCACCCCTGCGCGCAGACCTCCATCGAACTGGGCAGGCTCGGCGCCGACGCGGTCACCGTGGGCGCCGCGACACTGCCGCTGGCCCGTTTCCTCGACGCGGGCGGCGAGCGGACCGTACGGCTGCCCGCGCAGCCCGCAGGGCCCGACGGCGGCGGCCCGGCACACGGCGGCCCGGGTCCGGCGCGGAACCGGATCGCGCGGGCGATACGTTGACGGTGAGGCTGGTGGTGTGCCGCGCCGGGGCTACGCTCGGGCCGGCGGCCACCCGCCCGCCGCACCTTGGCCCGTCGTCCTAGGAGTACCGCTGTGACCCTCCAGCAGCAGATCGTCGGCAACGCCATGCAGATGGCCGTCTGCACCCTCAGCCCGGGCCAGACGGTGTACTGCGAGGCGGGGAAGTTCCTGTTCAAGACGGCCAACGTCTCGATGGAGACGCGGCTGGGCGGCCCCGGCTCGGGCGGTTCAGGCGCGGGTTCAGGTTCCGGGTCCGGCTCCGGCGGCTCCGGTGTGGGCGGCATGCTCCGGCAGGCCATGGGCACCGCCATGCAGGTCGGCCAGCGCGCCCTGGCCGGGGAGTCGCTGGCCTTCCAGTACTTCACCGCCTCGGGCGGCGAGGGCACCGTCGGCTTCGCCGGTGTGCTCCCCGGCGAGATGCGCGCCCTCGAACTGACCGGCTCACGCGCCTGGTTCGCCGAGAAGGACGCCTTCGTCGCCGCCGAGTCCACCGTCCAGTTCGGCATCGCCTTCGCGGGCGGACGCCAGGGCATGAGCGGCGGCGAGGGCTTCGTCCTGGAGAAGTTCACCGGCACCGGCACCGTGATCATCGCGGGCGCGGGCAACTTCATCGACCTCAACCCCGCCGAGTTCGGCGGCCGGATCGAGGTCGACACCGGCTGCATCGTCGCCTTCGAGGAGGGCATCCAGTACGGCGTCCAGCGCATCGGCGGCCTCAACCGCCAGGGCGTCATGAACGCCGTCTTCGGCGGCGAGGGCCTGTCCCTGGCCACCCTCGAAGGCAACGGCCGGGTCATCCTCCAGTCCATGACGATCGAAGGACTCGCCAACGCCCTCAAGAAGTCCCAGGGCGGCGACAAGCAGGGGCCCACCGGAGGTCTGTTCTCCACGCACGCGGGCTGACCCCGGCCGCCGCCGCTCCGGCCGGGGCGGGGTCCGGCACGCAGTGTCGGTCACACGCCCCAGTCGGCGCGCACCGAGGCGAAGAAGGAGTGGAAGTCGGGGAAGGTCTTCTTCACGCAGCCCGGCTCGTCGAAGGTGGTGCCCGGCGTGCGCAGCCCGGCGACCGCGAAGCTCATCGCGATGCGGTGGTCCCCGTGGCAGGCGATCTCGACCGGCGCGGGGGTCCCCGGCGCGATCTCGATCCAGTCGCGTCCCGTGGTGACCGTGATGCCCTGGCGCCGCAGATTCTCCGCGCACGCCTCCAGCCGGTCGCACTCCTTGACGCGGGTGTTGTAGACGTCCTCGATACGGACCGGCCCGTCGGCGAAGGGCGCGATGGCCGCGAGCGTCGGCATCGTGTCCGAGATGTCCCGCATGTTGACGGTGAGACCGCTCAGGCGGCCCGTGCCGGTGACGGTGGTGGCGTCCGGGCCGATCTCGACGTCGGCGCCCATCCGCCGCAGGACGTCCACGAAGCGCAGGTCGCCCTGGAGGGCGTCCGCGCCGAGCCCCGGCACGGTCGCGGTGCGGCCGCACAGCGCGGCGGCGGCGAAGAAGTAGCTGGCCGTGGAGGCGTCGGGCTCGATCGGGTAGTCGACGGCGCGGTAGCCGCCCGGCGGTACCACGAAGGTCGCGCCCTCGCGCGCCACCTCGACGCCGAAGCGCCGCATCATCGCCAGCGTGATCTCCACATAGGGCGCGGAGACCAGGTCCGTGACGTGGATCCGCAGCCCCTCGGCCATCAGCGGCCCCGCGAGCAGCAGCGCCGTCAGGAACTGCGACGACAGCCCCGCGTCCAGGTCGATCGCCCCGCCCTTGAGACCGTCGGCGACCACCGTCAGCGGCAGATGCCCCTCGGCCTCCTCGTGCGTCAGGTCCACGCCCAGCGAGCGCAGCGCCGTCGTGAGCGGCGCGACCGGGCGGCGGCGCATCTGCGCGGACGCGTCGAAGCGGTACGTGCCGTGGCCCGCGGCGGCCAGCGCGGGCAGGAAGCGGGCGGCGGTGGCGGCGTCACGGCAGTACACGTCGGCCTCCGGCACGGCGGGCCCCGACGGGCGGCCGGTGATCCGCCACGCCTGCGGATCGCGCTCGACGCGGTACCCGAGCCGGGTCAGGCCCTCCGCGAACCCGTCGGTGTCGTCCGACAGCAGCGGCCGGCGCAGCACAGTGGTGCCCTCGGCGGCGGCGGCGAGAAAGAGCGCCCGGGCGGTCACCGACTTGGAACCGGGGACGGCGACGACTGACACGGGGTGCCTCCTGGCAGGTAAGGGGCGCGCGCGTACGGCTCGGCCGCCGCCGTGATTCTAGAGCCTGCCCCCGCACGGGCCCTGGCCGGGGAGAGCGGTCAGAAGGTCACCGGGAGGCGGTGCACACCGCGGATGAGGAGGCCGGGGCGCCAGGTCAGGGCGCCCGGGTCGGCGGCGAGCGCCAGGCCGGGGCAGCGGTCGAGCAGGGTCCTGACGGCGATCCGGCCTTCGAGCCGGGCCAGCGGCGCGCCGAGGCAGTAGTGGATGCCGTGGCCGAAGGCGAGGTGCCCCTGCGGGGAGCGGCGGATGTCGAACGTGTCGGGCGCCGGATAGCGGCCGGGGTCGCGGTCGGCGGACGCGAGGGCGATCAGGACGGAGTCGCCCGAGGGCACGCGTACGCCGCCGATCTCCAGGGTCTCGCGGGCGAACCGCCACGTCGTGGTCTCCACCGGACCGTCGTAGCGCAGCATCTCCTCGACGGCGCCGTCGAGCAGTCCGGGGTCGGCGAGCAGGGCGGCGAGCTGGTCGGGGTGCCGGAGCAGGGCGAGGACGCCGATGGCGATGAGGTTGACGGTCGTCTCGTGCCCGGCGACCAGCAGCAGGAAGGCCATGCCCACCAGTTCGTCGGACGAGAGCCGGTCGCCGTCCTCGTACCGCGTACGGATCAGCGCGCTCAGCAGGTCGTCGCGCGGCGCGGCGCACCGCTTGTCCTCGATCAGCTCGACCAGGTACTCCGACATGGCCTGGACCGCGTCGGCCTCGGCCTCGGGGCCGGTGGGGCCGACGATCTCGTTGGACCAGCCGCGGAACGCCTTGCGGTCCAGGTCGG
Source organism: Streptomyces sp. NPDC003300 (assembly GCF_040610915.1). Lineage (NCBI taxonomy): Bacteria > Bacillati > Actinomycetota > Actinomycetes > Kitasatosporales > Streptomycetaceae > Streptomyces > Streptomyces sp. NPDC003300. Next base: position 95,280 of record NZ_JBEXNE010000009.1, read on the forward strand.
GCACGCCGAGCAGTTCGCAGATGACGGTCATCGGCAACGGGAAGGCGAGGGCGTCGACGAGGTCGGCGCTCCCGCCGGGCAGCATCGCCTCGACGAGGTCGTCGGTGATCGCCTGGACGCGCGGGCGCAGCGCCTCGACGCGGCGCGGGGTGAACTCCCGTGACACCAGCTTGCGCAGCCGGGTGTGCCGGGGCGGGTCGGCGTCCAGCATGTGGCTGGCGAAGCCGCCCGAGACGTCGCCGTCGGGCAGCAGCGACTGCCAGTTCTTGCTCAGCCGGCTGTCGGCGAGCGCGGCGCGCGCCTCGTCGTGCCCGACGACCAGCCACATCGCGCCGGTGTCCGCCGTCCGGACGTGGTGGACGGGGCCGCGCTCGCGCAGCCGCGCGTAGACGGGGTACGGGTCGGCGGTGAAGTCCTCGCCGTACGCGCGGGCGTAGACATGCAGATCCACCGTCTCCGGTGTGCTCACAGCTCCCCCTCGGGTCCGCGTCCCCCACGGACCAGCCTAACCAGGGGACACGGCGTTCAGACGGTGTCCGCCAGCCGTTCCAGGAGCTCGGTCAGCCGTTTCGTCACGGTCTCGCGGTCGCCCGACGTCAGCGCCGAGCCCATGCCGACCGCGACGGCGCCCGACGCGACCCACGAGGGCGCGTCGGCCACGGTGATGCCGCCGCAGGGCAGCAGGGCCGCCTGCGGCATGATCGCCAGCACGTCGGTGACCCACGCGGGGGTGAACGAGGTGGCCGGATAGAGTGTCAGCGCGTCCGCGCCCAGCTCCATCGCCCGCACCACCTCGCCGGGCGTGGCGACCCCGGGGAACACCGGTACGCCGTACCGGTGGCCGGTCTTCAGCACGTCCTCGTCCAGGCTCGGCGACAGCAGGAACCGCGCGCCCGCGTCGATCGCCATCCGCGCCGACACCGCGTCCAGTACGGTCCCCGCGCCGATCACCGCGTCGTCCCCGACCTCGCGCACCAGCGTCGTCACCGCCTCCAGCGCGAAGGGCGTCGTCAGCGAGATCTCCAGCGTCGTCAGCCCCGCGGACAGCAGCGTGTCCGCCGTCGCCGCCGCCTGGTCGTAACTCTCGCTACGGATCGTGGCGAACACCCGCTGCGCCAGTGCGGCTCGCGTGGTTTCCCAGCGGTACACGGCGTATCGCCGTCCTTCCTGAGGCTGCGGGCTGCTGCGCGGGCGCACCGAAGCGCGCGGGCGCGAACGGACCGTGCGCCGGTGGGGCGGTGCACGCGATCAGCACGGTACCGGCAGCCGCCTCGCCTTTCGCCGGGGGTGGGGGCAGCTGTCACCGCAACGTGACATGAGAGGAGCATGAGACCTGCGGTAAGCCTGCCCCCTGTTCCGCCCCGCACCCATCCTTCAGGGCGGGGCGCTGGCGGGTTCGTTGCCGTGGGCGGTGAGCTGATCTTTTCAGGGGCGCGGGGAACGCACCTTCCTGTGTCCCAGATGGCGGCGGCTCGCCGGGGGGAACGGTTTTGCGGGGAGAGGACGGCGTCAGCCGTAGCTTCGGGGGCGGAGAAGCCGACCTTGGGAGGGGCCGCATGCGCACGCGTACCGCCGCCGTCGCCGTGACGACGGGCCTGCTCGCGGCAGCGACGTGTCTGCCGGACGGAAGCGCCGCAGCCGCGACCGGCAGATTCTCGTACACGTTCATGACGCGGCAGGGGCCGCTGACCAGTGTGCTGACCGACCCGCCGAGCGGGCAGTGCCTCGTGCTGCCGGAGGTGATCGGGCCGAGGGCGTACGGAGCGGCGTACGCGCCGTGGAACGAGACGGGGGAGACGGTGCGGGTCTATACGGGGGCGGACTGCACCGGGGGGTACGCGACGCTGGGCCCGCACAGCCGGCGCGCCCCGGAGCAGGTCACGCTGCGGGCGGTGTGGGTGGGGTGACGGCGGGCTCGCGGGGGAGGTCGAGCGAGAAGTGGGTGCGGTAGGCGGCGAGCACGGCCTCGGCGTCGGGGAGTTCGCGCTCCTCGCGCGTGCCGGAGGCGGTGAGGACGAGGGTGCGCCCGCTGAGCGTCGCGCGCCCCTCGGGGGTGAGGCGGGAGCAGATGAGGGACGTGCGGAAGTGCGAGACGGGCGAGGTGCGCTGCCACCAGCAGGTGGCCTCGAAGTCCGCCAGCAGCCGGGGCCGCCGCTCCAGCAGATACTGCGGCTCACCGTCGCGCACGACGACAAGATCCCCCGCGTCCGAGTGGGCGTCGGCGTCGGCGTCGGCATCGGCGTCCGCGATCCGGAACACCCCTCCCGGATCGACCTGTTCACCCCGCTCGGCGTAGCGCAGCGGAAAGTGACTGTGGCGGCCGAAGCCGACATCGGCCAGCCACGTCTCGCCGTCCGCCGTCCGTACCCGCAGCGCGAGATGGTCGTACGGCGGCCCGACGCGGCCGTCCTTCCCGTACACCCGCGCGGCCAGCAGCTCCACCCCGTAGCCGAGCGAGCGCAGCAGCGCGCCGAAGGCGCCGTTCAACTCGTAGCAGAATCCGCCCCGTCGGTCCGTGACGACCTTCTCGAAGAGCGCGGGCTCGGTGAGCACGATGTCCTGGCCGAGGTGGATCGACAGGTTCTCGAAGGGGACGGCGAGCTGGTGCCGCAGGTGCAGTTCGCGCAGCCCCGCCGCGTCGGGGACGGCGGGCCGTTCGGCCCCGATGCGCTGGAGGTAGGCGTCTGCCTGCGAGGAGTCCATGCGCTCCTTTATACGTCCGCCCGCCCCGGCATCGGTGATCCCGGCCCTCAGACGAGCAGGTCCGCCAGGACATCCGTGGCCCGCACCACCCAGTCCGGATCACCGTGCCGCCGCCCCCACACGGCGGCCGTCACCGCGCGGTACTGCGCCCAGCGGCGGGCCCGTTCGCGGTCGATCCCGGCCGCGTCGGCGAAGACCGCGACGCGGCGCAGCAGGGCCGCCTTGAAGTCGGGCGCGGCCAGCAGGTCCTCGTAGCGGCCGCGCAGCAGCGTGGCCGTGTCGTACGCCGGGTCGCCGACGTACCCCTTGGGGTCGATGGCTAGCCACGGCTCGCGTGCGGAGGCCAGCACATTGGTGAAGTGCAGGTCGCCGTGGACGAGGGTGTCCGGCTCGTCGGGGCCCAGCTCCGCGAGGGTGGCGAGCGCGGCGTCGACGGTACGGGCGGGCAGCGGCTGCGCCAACTCGGCGAGGTCCGCGCGCAGTTCGGTCGCCCAGGGCTCCGCCTGGTCGCGCAGCCTGGGCAGTTCGGCGGGCGCGGGCACGGCCAGCCGCCGCGCCAGGGCGCCCGCGAGGGCCACCGCCTCGTCCTCCACGTCGGGGACTTCGGCGAGCGAGCGCGGCTCGGCCCGCTCCAGCAGCATCGCGAACCGCGCGTCGTCGCGCGCGTACAGCCGGACGGCGCCGCGCCCGCGCCACACGGCGAAGGCGTCCGGCTCGTGGACGTTCCCGGGGTGGGGGAAGGAGACCTTGAGGACGGCGGACCGGCCCTCGCCTTCGCGTACGGGCAGCACCACGCCGACCTGCCCGTGGACGACGGCCGCCTCCGGTACGCAGTCCCAGCGCTGGAGCAGTTCGTCGACGAGCGTCGGCAGCCCGGCGATCCACTCGCGGCCCCGGTCCGCCTCCCGCGCCACCGTGCCGCGCGCGAAGTCCTCGGGAATCTCGACCATCACGTCACCCTAGCCCGCGGCCCGCGCGCGAAGGACGCGAAGAGCGCGAAGGGCGCGAAAGAGGGGCCCGGCCGCGAGGAGGGGAGGCGGCCGGACCCCGGACGGTCAACGCGCCCTGGATCAGGGCGCGTTGACCAGCTCGTACGCGGGCACCTTGACCGTGCGGTGCCCCGGCGTGCCGCCCAGGATCACCTTGCGCAGCGCCACGTTGTTGCCGTAACTGCTCTCCTTGAGCCGGTGGTCGGGGTTGGCGATCACCTGGATGTAGTACGTGCCGTTCGCCAGCTTGCTGATGTCGAAGGACTGGCCGGGGCGGTACTGCGAGTACGTGTCGCCGTTGCCGACGTCCAGCACCTCGCGCACCGACAGCGCGCTGTGCTCACCGCAGGCGGTCGCCAGATCGGTGTTGTTCGGGTGCCAGTTGGCGTTCTTCACCGTGTAGTCGATGGCGTCGGTGTTGGCCAGGCAGAAGGCTTCCTTGCCGCTGCGGACGATCAGCTTCTTGTCGGAGCTCAGCAGCCGGTAGCTGGCGAAGTCCGAGAAGTGCCAGTGCTGGTGGCCGACGCGCGGGTCCCACTCCATGGTGCCGGTGGGCGTGTAGCCGACCTGCTTGCCCTTGGCGTCGTAGAAGTACTGGTAGGCGTCCATCTTCTCCTTGCCGGGAGTGCGGAAGCCGTCCACGACCAGCGGCGCCGGGCCCGCGTCCCACACGGTGGCGCTGAAGGCCAGGTAGTCGGTGCCGGTGGCCGGGGCGTCGCCCTCACCGCCGTCGCTGCCGTCGGTGATCGCGATGCCGTACGCGGGCAGCGCCCGCAGGTCCGGCTTCGGCACGTTGGACGGCACGCCCGCGGCGCCCGTCGGCCGGTGCGCGGCGGCCCTGAGCGTGCCCGGCGCGGAGCCCGCGCGCGGCTGTCCGCCCGGCAGCGCGGCCGACATCCGCGACCGCGCCGCGCCCGACCCGTCCTGCACGGTCCGCACGGTCACCTTCACCGTCGGCTGGTCGTTCGGAATCCCGAACACGTCCCGGTACTTCTTCGCCACGGAGATCTTCGCGGTGTACGTGCCGGCCTTCAGGTCGACCCCGCCGTCCGGGCCGATGCCCTGCGAGGCCGCCGCGGCCCAGCCCTTCTGGACGCCCCACACCGAGCCGAGCGTGAACGGGTTGTCGGAGCAGCCGTCCGGGTACGGCGAGGTGGCCGGGGCGTCCGGACGGATGCGGCCCGACGCGGAGTTCGGGCAGAAGGTGTCGCTGGTGCTCGCGACCTTCACGCCCTTGCTGTCGGTGATGGTCACCTGGAGGAAGCCCGGCAGCCCAGCGAAGTCCTTGACCAGCCCGGCGGGCAGCTTCTTCGTGACCGTCTTCGAGCCGCCGCGCGTCACCTGCGCGACGACCACCGGGTCCTTGTACGACTTACGGGTCACGCGGAGTTCGAACGGCGCCTTGTCGGCGGTGAGGTACGCGCCGAGGTCCAGGTAGACGCCGGTGTCGCCGTCGTAGCGGTCAGCGGTGATCGAGGTGGAGGCGGCCACCAGCTTCAGCTTGGGGGTCACGGGCGTCGCCGCTCCGGCGCCGGGTGCGGCGCCGACGCCGCCCGCGACCACGGCGAAAGCCGCCGCGGCCACGAGAGCCGAGCGCCTGAGACGTCGGCTGCCTTGGGTATGCGTCATCGAATTCCTCGCGTCCAGGTGCGGTTGGGTCTACCTGCGAACAGGGACGCGAGCGCGCACAGGTTGCCGCGCGGGCGAAAGAACGCCAATTTCTGTCCTGATAATGCCTTTACGGCATGTCGGGTGTACGCGGGCCGCCCCGTGTGCCCGTTCCGGAATCAGCTCGCGCCGAGCGCGGTCATCAGCTCGCGCCGAGCGCGGCCCGGCAGATCGGGCACCGGTCCTTGCCGTCCCACTCGGACCAGCCGAAAGCCTCCGGTGAAAGGGAGAGACCTTCCAATTCCCTGCGCACGGCCACCCGGTAGGTCCACACCGCGCCGAGATAGGGGTGATAGACGTCGTGGAAGGCGACGGACGTCGAAGCGGCCCCCGCCGCGACCGCCCGCTGAACGGCGCGCAGGTGCTCGAACATCGCCTGGCCCGCGCCCGCGACGGCGGTGGAGGCGTCGATGAAGAGCCGCTCGCGCGCCTCGTAGATCCCGGCGTCGTCGAGCGCGGCGCGCGACGCGGCGTCCACGTCCGGCTCCGCGCCCGGATTCTGGGCGATCCGGCGCAGGCCCGCGTGGCAGACCCCGGTGGCGCTGATGAAGTCGATGTAGACCGCCCGGCGCCGCGCGTCGGTGCCCCGGCCGTCCTCGTGGCGGCGGCGCAAATGGTCGGCGAGCACGGTGCCGGAAATGGCGATGCCACCGCCGCTGAGCGTCGCGACGAGCGTTCCCCAGTCCACATCTGCCCCCAGTGATGCTCCGCGCCGCCGGTCCCCGTGCCGGGCCCGGCGGAATTCCGCCGCCGGTCCCGGAGATGATCACGACATCGGCACCGGAAATCTACGCGTGGACGTGGACTTGACCAAGTCATGACGATTTGGTGAGGCCGCCACGCGAACGTACTGACCGGTACGTTCGTATTTCTGGTATGACGCTCCCGCAGACGAAGCCCCCATTGCGCAAATACCGCGACGTGGCACCGGAGGAGGACGTCCCCACCACCCGCACGACCGGACTCGACCCGGACTTCTGGTATCCGCTCGCCCGGTCCCGCGACCTCAAGAGCGGCAAGACGCTGGCCGTGAAGTACGCCGGGACGGAGATCGTCCTGGTCCGGCCGGAGAAGGGCGCGCCGTACGCCCTGGAGGACCGCTGCGCCCACCGCCAGGTCCCGCTGAGCATGGGCGTGGTGAAGGACGAGCGGCTGCTCTGCGGCTACCACTGCTGGACGTACGACCGCACGGGCGCGTGCGTGAACATCCCCTATCTGGACCGGAAGCGGAAACTGCCCAACGGCGTGCGCAGTTACGCGTGCCGCGAGGCGTACGGATTCGTCTTCGTCTTCCCCGGCGATCAGGAACTGGCCGAGGTCACGCCGATGCCGGAACTGCCCTCGTACGCCGACCGCCGGTACAAGACGCGCGTGCTCGACCGGGACATCGCCTGCCACTACTCGTTCATGCACGAGAACCTGATGGACATGAACCACCAGTTCCTGCACCGCAGTCTGATGGGCCGGATCCGGGCCAAGCTGCTGGACGTCCGCGAGGGCGAGGACTGGCTGGAGGCCGACTACTCCTTCTCGCGCACCGAGGGCAAGCAGTCCCTCGGCGAGCGCCTGATCATCGGCAGCGGCAACGACGACAAGTACGCGGACCTGATGACGATCCGCACCGGCTACCCGTACCAGACGCTGCGGTACTGGACCGACGGCAAGCGCGAGGAGCCCCCGGCCCTCGACCTGTGGAACGCCTACATGCCCACCGACCAGGCCCAGCACCACAATCACACCTACGGTCTGATCATGATCCAAAAACCCCCGGTCCCCGGCGTGATCCACCTGCTGTGGCCGGTCATCACGCTCTTCACCGAGGGCATCTTCGGCCAGGACCGCGTCATCGTCGAGGCGGAACAGCGCGCCTACGAGAGCCAGGGCGCCGACCTCAACAACGAGGTCTTCCCGATCATCCAGTCCCTCAAGTCGCTCCTCGCCCGCAAGGGCGTGCCGATCCCGCCCGTCGCATGCGGTGGTCCGGCCCAAGGCCCCGCGGACAGGCCCTAAAGACGGGGCCGGGTCCCGGGTGCCGGGCGCGCCCGGTCGTACGCCTCGCGGGCGGCCCGCGTGGCCGGGCGGTCCGACACCTCGGCGACCGGGACGTCCCACCACGCCTCGGCGCCGGGTCCGGGCCGCGCGGGGTCGGTCTCGACGTACACGGCCGTCGCCCGGGGCGACTCGCGGGCGGCGGCCAGCGCGGCGCGCAACTCCTTGGCCGTACGGGCGGTGAAGACCTCGAGGCCGAGGCTGGCGGCGTTGGCCGCGAGGTCCACCGGCAGCGGCTCGCCCGCGAAGGACCCGTCAGGGGCGCGGAACCGGTAGGCGGTGCCGAAGCGTTCGGCGCCGACCTGCTCGGACAGGCCCCCGATGGAGGCGTATCCGTGGTTCTGGACGATCACCACATTGATCGGAACGCCCTCCTGGACGGCGGTCACGACCTCGGTCGGCAGCATCAAGTACGTGCCGTCGCCCACGAGCGCGAACACCTCGCGGTCGGGCGCCGCCAGCTTCACGCCGATGGCGGCCGGGATCTCGTACCCCATGCAGGAGAAGCCGTACTCGACGTGATACTGCCCCACGTCCCGCGCCCGCCACAGTTTGTGCAGGTCACCCGGGAGGGAACCGGCCGCGTTGACCACCACGTCCCGGTCGTGCAGCACCGCGTCCATCGCCCCGACGACCTCGCTCTGCGACGGCGGTCCCTCGCCGCCGCCGTCACCGAAGGCCGCGTCCGTACGGGCGCGCCAGTCGGCCAGCGCCCGGCGCGCTTCGGAGGTCCGCCCCGGTGCCTGATGGCCCGTCAACTCGGCGGCCAGGGCGGCGATTCCGGCCCGAGCGTCGCCGACGAGCGCCAGTCCGGCCATCTTGTGGCCGTCGAAAGAGGCGATGTTGAGACTGACGAAGCGCGCGTCGGGCGCGAAGAGCGCACCGGACGCCGTGGTGAAGTCCGTCCACCGGGTGCCGACGCCGAGCACCACGTCGGCCTCCCGCGCCGCCGCGTCGGCGGGCGCCGTACCGGTGTGCCCGATGCCGCCGAGCGCCTGCGGATGGTCCCACCGCAGCGCGCCCTTGCCTCCTTGCGTCTCGGCCACCGGAATGCCGGTCGCCGCCGCCAACTCGGCCAGCGCGGGCGCCGCTTCGGAGATCCGCACCCCGCCGCCCGCGACGATCAGCGGCCGACGCGCGCCGCGCAGCAGGGCGGCGGCCTCGGCCACCGCGTCCGCGTCCGGCGCGGGCCGGCGCACCTGCCAGACCCGCTCGCGGAACAGCTCGTCCGGCCAGTCGTACGCCTCCGCCTGCACGTCCTGCGGCAGCGCCAGCGTCACCGCGCCCGTGTCGACGGGGTCGGTCAGCACCCGCATCGCCTGGAGCAGCGAGGCGGGCAGCATCTCGGGCCGCCAGATCCGGTCGAACCAGCGCGACACCGGCCGCAGCGCGTCATTGACGGTGATGTCGTACGCCCAGGGCACTTCGAGCTGCTGGAGCACCGGGTCGGCGGGGCGGGTCGCGAAGACGTCACCGGGGAGCAGCAGCACCGGCACCCGGTTGATCGTCGCGAGCGCCGCGCCCGTGACGAGATTGGTCGCGCCGGGACCGATCGACGTCGTGCACGCCATCGCCGAGAGCCCGTGCCGGGTCCTGGCGTAGCCGACGGCCGCGTGCACCATCGCCTGCTCGTTGCGCCCCTGGTGGTACGGCATCGCCTCGGGCCCGGCCGCCAGCAGCGCCTGGCCGACGCCCGCGACATTGCCGTGCCCGAAGATGCCCCACATCCCGGCCACCGACCGGTGGCGCACGCCGTCCCGCTCGGTGAACTGGACGGACAGGAACCGGACGAGGGCCTGTGCGACGGTGAGTCTGACGCTCATACGGTGCCGCCCTCCTGCTTCGTGACCGGCGCCTCGTACAACGGCAGCCGGGGGTCGGGGAGTTGGTCCGCCCATGACGCGCGGACCCACGCGTGTGCCGGGTCGTCGCTGATCAGCCAGGCCCGTTCGGCGCCCGGGCCCGCCATCACGTTCAGGTAGTACATGTCGTAGCCGGGGACCGCCATGCTCGGGCCGTGCCAGCCGTCGGGGATCAACACCGCGTCGCCGGTGCGGACTTCGGCGAGGACGTCGGTGGCACCTGCGGGGGAGGGGTAGACGCGCTGGTAGCCCAGCGCGGCCGGGCCGCCGCCGAACTCGTAGTAGTAGATCTCTTCGAGGACCGACTCGTGCGGGCCCGCCTCGTCGTGCTTGTGCGGCGGGAACGACGACCAGTTGCCGCCCGGTGTCAGCACCTCCACCGCGATCAGCCGGTCGCAGGCGAAGACGCCAGCCGCCGCGAAGTTGTTGACCTGGCGGCTCGCGCCGCCCGCCCCGCGCAGCTCCACCGGCACCGCGGAGGCCGGGCCGTACCGCGCGGGCAGCCGCCGCTCGCAGCGCGCCCCCGCCAGCGCCAGGCGGCTGCCGCCGGGGCTGACGACGGTGACCTCCGCGTCGCGCGGCACATACGCGAAGTCGCTGACGCCGCTGAACACGCTGACCCGGCCGCGCAGTTCGAAGGCGGCCTCGGTGCCGTCGGCCTGCGTCACCGTCACCGCGCAGCCGCCCGCCAGCGGCAGCACGATCCACTCGCTGTCCCCGGCCGCGAAGCGGCGCAGGGCGCCCGGCGCCAGGGTCAGGGTCCGCAGGGACGAGTACGACCAGCCCGCGACGGCCGGATCCACCCACAGGTCGAAGCCGTCCTTTTCCGCGGTGCCCGCGGCCAGATGGGTCACTGGGGCTCAACTCCTTCGGCGGGCGCGGCGGGCGCGGCGGGCGTGCCGGGTGTGGCGGGCGCGGTGGGTGGCGCGAGCACGGTGGGTGGCGCGGGCTCGCGCAGCAGCTCGTCGATCTCCCGGCGGGTCGGCATCGCGTCGGCGCACGCCAGGCGGGAGGCGACCAGGGCACCGGCCGCGTTGGCCGCCCGGAGCACGTCGGGCAGCGGCTCCCCGGACAGCAGGCCCGCGCACAGGGCTCCGCCGAAGGCGTCACCGGCCCCGAGGCCGTTGACGGCCTTCACCGGGACCGGCGGCACCGAGTGCTGCTCGCGGGCGGTTCTGCCCAGCACTCCGGCCGGGCCCTGCTTGACGACCGCCGTCCGCACGCCGCGCCGCAGCAGCAGCCCGGCCGCCGTCTCCGGGTCGCGGCTGCCGACCGCGATCTCCGTCTCGTCCAGATTGCCGACGGCCACCGTCGCGTACGCCAGCGCGCGGGAGTACAGCGCGGGGGCCTGCGCCGGGTCCTCCCAGAAGCCGGGGCGCCAGTCCAGGTCGAACCACACCTCGCCGCCCTCGCGGGCGTCCAGCGCCGCGAAGACGGTCGAGCGCGTCGGTTCCACCGCCAGGGCCGAGCCGGTGATCCACAGGGCCCGCGCCGTCCTGACCGCCGCGCGGTCCAGCGTGTCCGGTTCGAGGCACTGGTCGGGCGCGACCGGGCGCCGGTAGAAGTAGATCGGGAAGTCGTCGGGCGGGAACAACTCGCAGAACACGACGGGGGTTTGCACCCCGGGCACGGTCGTGACCAGCTTGTCGTCCACGCCGAAGCCTTTGAGCGCCGTGCGGACGTACGTGCCGAACGGGTCGTCACCCACGCCCGTCAGCACCGCCGTTCGCAGCCCGAGGCGGGCCGCCGCCACCGCCACGTTTCCGGCCGTCCCGCCGAGCGACTTCGCGAACGTCCGCACCTCCGCGAGCCCCACCCCGCTCTGCTCGGGATAAAGGTCCACCCCCACCCGCCCCAACGTCACCACGTCATACGCCCCGCCCTCAGGAGGGTTCTCTCCCCCGCCCGCCCGCCCCTGTGTCCTCAATCGCCGGACGGGCTCCGAGAGTTGGGGCGTAGAGGGCGTCGGGTCTGGCTGGGCGGGTTGGGGCTGAGAGGGCGTCGGGTCTGGCTGCGGGGGTTGGGGCTGAGAGGGCGCCGGGTCTGGCTGGGCGGGTTGGGGCGTAGAAGGCGTCGGGTCTGGCTGGGCGGGTTGGGGCTGAGAGGGCGCCGGGTCTGGCTGCGGGGGTTGGGAGGGAGGGGGAGCGGGACGCGACTGAGGGGGGTCGGGGGGAGACGCGGTGTGGCTCGGCTGCGGGGGCTGGGATCGGGATGCGGCGGGGCGCGACTGAGCGGGGTGGGGTGGGGCGTTGCCGGCGGCGGGCGGCCGGTGGGGGCGGGTCACGTCGGCCTGGGTCGCGCGCCCGCTTGCGCGCGCGTTGTTCGCAAGGGGCTGGCTCTTGTCGGTAGGGGAGGTCATTGGTGGGTGAGCCAGTGGAGGGAGGCGCGGATGGCGGGGAGGGGGCCTTGGCCGGGGGGTGGGGGGGCGGTGAGGACGGTGTCCTGCTCCATGACGTACCAGCCGGGGTAGCCGGCGGATTCGAGGTGGGTGATGAGGGCGCTGAGGTCGAGGCCGCCCTGGCCGAGGGGGCGGTAGAGGCCCTGCTGGACGGCGGAGGTGTAGGTGGTGCGGCCGTCCCGGACGGCGTCGGCGGCGGCGGGGTCGACGTCCTTGAGGTGGACGTGCGTGACGCGGGAGGCGGCCCGGCGCGCCAGGGCCACCGGGTCGGTGCCGCCGATGAGGAGGTGCCCGGTGTCGAGGCAGAGCCCGATCCGGCTGCCGTCGAGGACGCGGTCGACCTCGGCGGGCCCTTCGACGACGGTGCCGACATGGGGGTGGAGGGCGGCGGTGACGCCGAGCGAGGCGGCGAGGTCGGTGACGGCGTCGAGCCGGTCCAGCAGGGTGCGCCAGCCGTCGGCCGACACGGCGGGACGTTCGTCGTAGCCGTCGAGGCCGGTGGCCGCGGCCAGGACGAGCGTGCGGGCGCCCGCGGCGGTGAAGCGGTCGAGGTCGGCCCGGATGTCCGGCAGCGGATCGTGGCCGGGATCGTGCAGCACGGCGGGCACGAAGCCGCCGACCGCGGTGACGCCGCGGGCGGCCAGCAGCGGCCCCGGCAGAAAGCCGTCGGGCCCGAACTCACTGGCGGTGATGCCCAGCTCCGTCATCTCCGCCAGCACCCGCTCGGGCGTCAACTGGTGCCCCCAGCCGGGCACTTCGCACACACCCCAGGAAATCGGCGCCCCCGCGATCCGCTCCCGCTTCATGCCGTCACCACCTCCGGTGTCCCGTGGACCCGCCCCGCGGGCGCCGCCGTCCTGCCCGGCTCATGCCACCACTCCGCTCACGTCGCCCTCACGTACGCGCATGCCCACGTCGGCGACCGTCACCGGACGTCTCTCGCGGCGCGAGACCTCGCACGCCTCGGCGACGAGCAGCGCGCGCAACGCCTCCCGACCCTCGCAGGGATTCGGCTCCAGGCCGCGTACGACGCGCAGGAAGGCGGCCAGTTCGGCCCGGTAGGCGGCGGCGAAACGGTCGAGGAAGCCGGGCCAGGGCGCCGTGGGCAGGGCCGCGACCGCGACCGGCTCCATCGAGCGCAAGGGCGTCCGCGGGCCGACGCCCACCGCGATCTGGTCGTCGGTCCCGGCCAGCTCCATCCGGACGTCGTACCCCGCGCCGTGGTAGCGGGTCGCCGTCGCCGTCGCGAGGACACCGCCCTCCAGGGTGAGCAGCGCCGCCGCGGTGTCGGCGTCGCCCGCCGCGCGGAAGAAGTCGTCGCCGCCGTTGGCGCCCGCCGCGTAAACCTCGGTGATCTCCCGGCCGGTGACCCAGCGCAGCACGTCGAAGTCGTGGATGAGGCAGTCGCGGTAGAGGCCGCCGGAGAGCGGGACGTACGCGGCCGGCGGCGGCGCCGGGTCCGAGGTGACGGTGCGCACGGTGTGCAACCGGCCCACCCTGCCCGCCCGTACGGCCTCGCGCGCCGCGCGGTACCCGGCGTCGAAGCGCCGCTGGAAGCCGATCTGGAGCACGGCGCCCGCGGCCTCGACGGCGTCGAGCGCCGCCACCGTACCGGCGAGGTCGAGCGCCACCGGCTTCTCGCAGAAGGCGGGGACACCGGCGCGGGCGGCGCGGGTGATCAGCGCGGCGTGCGACGCGGTGGCGGAGGCGATGACGACGGCGTCCGGCGCGCTGTCGAAGAGCGCGTCCACCGAAAGGGCCGCGCGCCCGCCGACCGACGCGGCGACCTGCCGGGCGCGTACCGCCTCGGTGTCGGCGACCGTCACCTCGTCGACGTCCTCGTGGGCGGCCAGCGTGGCGGCGTGGAAGGAGCCGATCCGCCCGGCGCCGATGAGTCCGATCCGCATAGCTGCTACTTGCCCCTTCACCGCGGGAGACGTGCGCGCTGTCCCAACCTCCCGCGCCGCCCGCCCCCTGTCAACGCTTTGTCCGGACATAAGGACTTCCGGTGATCATGGGTGGCCGATACGCTCCCTCCGTGCCCAAGCAGGAGCCCACGCACGCACCCCCGCACGAACCAGGCCGCGAAGCCGTGCCGCCCGGCCGTGGGCGCCCGCAGGCCCGGCCCGTCCACCGCGATCTGCGGCTGGCCGTCGACCGCGCCAGCCCCGTACCGCTCTACTTCCAGCTCGCCCGGCAGCTCGAAGCCGCCATAGAAGAGGGCGCGCTCGCCCCCGGCAGCCTGCTCGGCAACGAGATAGAGCTGGCCGCGCGGCTCGGCCTGTCCCGGCCGACCGTCCGGCAGGCCATCCAGTCGCTGGTCGACAAGGGCCTGTTGGTGCGCCGCCGGGGCGTCGGCACCCAGGTGGTGCACAGCCATGTCGCCCGCCCGCTGGAACTGAGCAGCCTGTACGACGACCTGCTCGCCGCGGGCCGGCACCCCAGCACCCGGGTGCTCGCGAACGCCCGTGGGCCCGCGCCCGCCGCGGTCGCCGCCGCCCTGGGCCTGCCGGAGTCCTGCCAGGTCGCCGTCGTGCACCGGCTGCGCCTCACCCACGGCGAGCCGATGGCGTACCTGTGCAACTACCTCCCCTGCGACCTGCTGGAACCGGCCACCGGCGAGCTGGAGACCAACGGTCTGTACGCGCTGATGCGGCACCACGGCATCACCCTGCACAGCGCGGAGCAGACCGTGGGGGCCCGCGCGGCCACGGCCGAGGAGAGCCGGCTGCTGGCCGAGCCGCCGGGCGCGGCGCTGCTGACGATGCAGCGCACCACGTACGACGACCGGGGCCGCGCGATCGAGTTCGGCTCCCATCTGTACCGGGCCTCGCGCTACACCTTCGAGTTCCGGCTGCTGGTCAGAGCCTGAGGCAGGACCGGTGCGAAGACGCCCGCCGACCGCGTACGGACCCCCTCGCCGACTCCGGGAAGGCACCCTCTACCGCACCCCCGCCAACCCGCCGCACCGGCCCGCCGGGCATCGCGCCGTACCCCTTGACGGATACTTGGGCCGCCGGGATGGTCGCTCGCAACACTCTCATCCCGGCAGTAACAGGAACCGCAGGGAAAGGCAGGGCCTCGTGGCGATGGCAAGGGCGGGAACACGGGTGGTGGGCGTGCTGATGGCGGCGGTGCTCGGCGCGGTCTGCCTGGCCGGGTGCAGCAGCACCGGCGGCAAGCGCGCGGAGGACCGGGCCAAGCAGGCCGCGGCCAACGGCTCCGCCGTCAACACCCCGCACTGGACCTTCGCGATGGTCACCCACTCCGGCGCGGGCGACACCTTCTGGGACATCGTCCAGAGCGGCGCCAAGCAGGCCGCCGACAAGGACAACATCAAGTTCCTCTACTCCAACAGCGACCAGGCCAACGAGCAGTCGCAGCTCGTCCAGGCCGCCATCGACCAGCACGTGGACGGGCTGATCGTCACGCTCGCCAAGCCCGACGCGATGAAGGCCGTCGTGCTCAAGGCGGAGAAGGCCGGTATCCCGGTCATCACGATCAACTCCGGCTCGCAGGAGTCCAAGGAATTCGGCACGCTCGGCCACATCGGCCAGGACGAGACCATCGCGGGCCGCGCGGTCGGCGACGAGCTGAACAAGCGCGGCAGGAAGCACGCCCTGTGCGTGCTCCACGAGCAGGGCAACGTCGGCCACGAGCAGCGCTGCGCGGGCGCCAAGGCCACCTTCTCCGGGACGATGGACAACCTCTACGTCGACGGCACGAACATGCCCGACGTGCAGTCCGCCGTCCAGGCCAAGCTCCAGGCCGACAAGAGCATCGACTCCGTCGTCACCCTCGGCGCGCCCTTCGCGGCCACCGCGGTCAAGGCCAAGGACCAGGCGGGCTCCTCCGCCGAGGTCGACACCTTCGACCTGAACGCGCAGGTCGCCGCCTCCCTCAAGGCGGGCACCATCGGCTTCGCGGTCGACCAGCAGCCGTACCTCCAGGGCTACGAGGCGATCGACCTGCTGTGGCTGTACCGCTACAACGGCGACACCCTCGGCGGCGGCCAGCCCGTCCTGACCGGGCCGCAGATCGTCACCAAGGACGACGCGGAAGCCCTGCTGTCGTACACCAAGCGGGGCACCCGTTGAGCGGGCAGAGCACGCGCACCCCGGACGGCGGCGCCCCCGACCTGCTGGTGAGCCCGGTGGACGACGAGCGGCTGGCGCCGAGATCCGTCGTGCGCGCCCTGCTGGCCAGGCCCGAGCTGGGCTCCGTCGTCGGCGCGGTCGCCGTCTTCGTCTTCTTCTCCGTCGTCGCCGACGCCTTCCTGCGGGCGTCCAGCCTCGGCACGGTGCTGTACGCGTCCTCCACGATCGGCATCATGGCCGTCCCCGTGGCGCTGCTGATGATCGGCGGCGAGTTCGACCTGTCGGCCGGTGTCCTGGTGACCAGCTCCGCGCTGGTCTCCTCGATGTTCAGCTACCAGATGACCGCGAACGTCTGGGTCGGCGTCGGTGTGTCGCTGCTGGTCACCCTCGCCATCGGCTTCTTCAACGGCATCCTGCTCGTGCGCACCAAACTGCCCAGCTTCATCATCACGCTGGGCACCTTCCTGATGCTCACCGGCCTCAATCTGGGCTTCACCAAGCTCATCAGCGGCACCGTCTCCACCAAGACGATCGCCGACATGGAGGGCTTCCCGACCGCCCGCGACCTGTTCGCCTCGCACTGGACGATCGGCTCCGTCGACCTCCAGGTCACCATCTTGTGGTGGCTCGGCCTGGTCGCCGTGGCCACCTGGGTGCTGCTGCGCACCCGCGCGGGGAACTGGATCTTCGCCGCGGGCGGCAACGCGGACGCGGCCCGCGCGGTCGGCGTCCCCGTCGCCCGTACCAAGATCGGCCTGTACATGGCGGTCGCCTTCTGCGCCTGGATCTCGGGACAGCACCTGCTGTTCTCGTTCGACGTGGTGCAGTCGGGCGAGGGCGTCGGCAACGAATTCCTGTACATCATCGCGGCCGTCATCGGCGGCTGCCTGATGACCGGCGGATACGGCAGCGCCATCGGCTCGGCGGTCGGCGCGTTCATCTTCGGCATGACCAACAAGGGCATCGTGTACGCCCAGTGGAATCCGGACTGGTTCAAGTTCTTCCTCGGCGCGATGCTGCTGCTCGCGACGCTGCTGAACGCCTGGGTCCGCAAGCGGGCGGAGGCCGCGGCATGAGCGCAGAACCCGTCCTTGACACGGTCCCCGCGCCCGCCGGCGCCCCGCTGGTCGAGCTGACCGACGTCTCCAAGTCGTACGGGAACGTCCGCGCGCTGCGGGACGTCTCCCTCGAAGTGCGCGCGGGCGAGATCACCTGCGTCCTCGGCGACAACGGCGCGGGCAAGTCCACCCTCATCAAGATCATCGCCGGGCTGCACCAGCACGACACGGGCCGCTACGCCATCGAGGGCGAGGACGTACGGCACAGCTCGCCGCGCGAGGCGCTCGACCGCGGCATCGCCACCGTCTACCAGGACCTGGCGGTGGTCCCCCTGATGCCGGTCTGGCGGAATTTCTTCCTCGGCTCCGAGCCCACCCTCGGCCGCGGCCCGCTGCGCAGGCTCGACGTGGCCGCCATGCGCGCCACCACCCACCAGGCGCTGCTGCGGATGGGCATCGACCTGCGCGACGTCGACCAGCCGATCGGCACCCTGTCCGGCGGCGAGCGCCAGTGCGTGGCCATCGCCCGCGCCGTGCACTTCGGCGCGAAGGTGCTGGTCCTGGACGAGCCGACGGCCGCCCTCGGCGTCAAGCAGTCGGGTGTGGTGCTGAAATACGTGGCCGCCGCGCGCGACGCGGGGCTCGGTGTGGTACTCATCACGCACAATCCGCACCACGCGTATCTGGTCGGTGACCGGTTCATTCTGCTCAAGCGAGGCGCGATGTCGGGCAGCCACCTGAAGAAGGACATTACGCTGGACGAGCTGACCCGAGAGATGGCCGGGGGCAGCGAGCTGGACGAGCTGACCCACGAACTGATGCGCCGGACGACCACCACACCACCGGCGACCGACCCGGAGACCTCCGCTTGAGTGCCAATCGTGAACGTGTGTACCGCGGCGGCGCCGCCAGGGCGACGGTGCTCCAGACCGTCGGCCGCCGCGAGAGGCGCTCGCATCTGACCGCGCCCCGCGTCCCCACCGTCGGTATCGACATCGGCGGCACCAAGGTGATGGCCGGGGTGGTCGACGCGGACGGGGTCATCCTGGAGAAGATCCGCACCGAGACGCCCGACAAGTCCAAGAGCCCCAAGGTCGTCGAGGACACCATCGTCGAGCTGGTCCTGGACCTGTCGGAGCGGCACGACGTGCACGCGGTCGGCATCGGGGCGGCGGGCTGGGTCGACGCCGACCGCTCGCGGGTGCTCTTCGCCCCGCACCTGTCCTGGCGCGACGAGCCGCTGCGCGACCGGCTCGCCGAGCGCCTGCTGGTCCCCGTCATGGTCGACAACGACGCGAACACCGCGGCCTGGGCCGAGTGGCGCTTCGGCGCCGGGCGCGGCGAGGCCGACCTGGTGATGATCACCCTCGGCACCGGCATCGGCGGCGCGATCCTGGAGGACGGCCAGGTCAAGAGGGGCCGCTACGGCGTCGCTGGCGAGTTCGGCCATATGCAGGTGGTGCAGGGCGGCCACCGCTGCGCCTGCGGCAACCGCGGCTGCTGGGAGCAGTACAGCTCGGGGAACGCGCTGGTCAGGGAGGCCCGCGAGATGGCCGCCGCGGATTCCCCGGTCGCCTACGGGATCATCGACCGGGTCGGCGGCAGCATCAGCGAGATCACCGGACCGCTGATCACCGAGCTGGCCCGCGAGGGCGACGCGATGTGCGTCGAGCTGTTCCAGGACATCGGCCAGTGGCTGGGCATCGGCATCGCCAACCTCGCCGCCGCCCTCGACCCGTCCTGCTTCGTCATCGGCGGCGGCGTCAGCGCCGCCGACGACCTGCTGATCAACCCGGCCAGGGACGCCTTCCGGCGCAATCTCACCGGCCGCGGCTACCGGCCGGAGGCGCGGATCGCCAAGGCCGAACTGGGCCCCGAGGCCGGTATGGTCGGCGCCGCCGACCTGGCCCGGCTGGTCGCCCGCCGCTTCCGCCGCGCCACCCGCCGCCGCGTCGAGCGGTACGAACGCTACGGCCGCGTCTACGGACGGCAGGGAGCCCAGTCGTGACCACCACACCCTTCGACCAGGACACCCTGGAGCCGGGCCCCGAGTCCGACGGGGGACCGCCCGCGGACGGCGACGCGGGCCGGGCGCGGCTCGCACCGCCGCCGCGGAACCCGCCGCGCTGGGTCCGCTGGACCGTCGTCCCGCTGCTCGTCCTCGTACCGATCGGGTACGTGCTGATCTCCGCCGAGCAGAGCCGGGACAGCGGGGTCACCAAGCAGAAGGAGGCGGCCCTCAGCCATCTGGAGCTGGCCGTTCCGACCATCCTCCAGCGGCAGATATACCAACTGCCCTTCCCCGACGGCACCACGGGCCCCGGCTACCTGGAGACCAACTCCTGGGACACCAGCGCGCTGTACGTCCAGTTCACCACCACCTCCGGCGGCCTGGACACCTTCCTCGCGCAGGTCGGCAGCGCCCGGAACGTGCTGCGCGGGGGCAAGGACGCGATCACCGCCGCGCAGGCCAGGACGGCGGGCTGGGACTTCCTCACCGGCCGCACGTATGTGGGCATCAGCATGCACCAGGCCGGCGACAAACCGGACCGCAACATCGTGGTGGACCTCACCGACCCGGACGTCCCCACGGTGTACGCGGTCTCCACCGTCAACTTCCGGCACGGCTTCAAGGGATGACGGCGGCGGGGCGCCGATGTCAGGGGCGATGACAACGATGGCCCATGACAGTTTTCGCGGGCCCGCGGAAGCGGGCCACTCGGATTTCGGAAGCACACACTCCACTCGGTAGCGTGAGGCGATGAGCGACTCGACCGACGGCGATCTGGACCCGCGGCCCCCCCTTCAGCACCGCTTCGACGGCCCGGCCGACGCCCCCGTCCTGATCCTGGGGCCGGCCCTCGGCGCCACCTGGCACATGTGGGACCGGCAGCTCCCGGCGCTCACCGAGCAGTGGCGGGTGCTGCGCTACGAGCTGCCGGGCCACGGCGGCGCGCCCGCGCACCCCGCGGCCTCGGTCGACGACCTGGCCGCCCGGCTGCTCGCCGTCCTGGACGACGAGGGCGTCGACACCTTCGGCTACGCGGGCTGCTCGCTCGGCGCCGCCATCGGCGCCCGGCTCGCGCTGCTGCGCCCCGACCGGGTCGCCGCCCTCGCCCTGGTCTCGGCCGCCGCGCGGTACGCCACCGCCGACGTGTGGCGGCAGCGCGGCGTCGTGGTCCGTGCCAACGGCCTGGACCGCACGGCGCTGGCCAGCCCCGAGCGCTGGTTCACCGGCCCCTTCCTCGCCACCCAGCCCGCGATCACCGACTGGGCCGTGCAGATGGTCAGGACCACCGACGCGGACTGCTACATCGCCGGGTGCGAGGCGCTGGCCGCCTTCGACATCCGGGACGCGCTCGGCAGCATCAAGGTGCCGACGCTGGTGGTGGCGGGCGCCGACGACACCGAGACCCCGCCCGCCGACGCCCGGCTGCTGGTCGCCGGAATACCGGACGCCCGGCTCGCGGTCGTCCCGGCCACCGGCCACCTGGCGCCCGTCGAGGAGCCCGTGGCCGTCGGTGACCTGCTGGCGACGCACTTCGGCAGCGTGTGGACCGAGCCGGTGTCCGTGTCGACCGGCGCCGTCGCCGTACCCCCGGCGCCCGTCGTACCGCCGCAGGCCGTCGCCGCGCGGCCCGCCGTGGTGGCGCCCGACACGTACGAGGAAGGGCTGCGGATACGGCGCGAGGTGATCGGTGACGCGGAGGTCGACCAGGCGCTGGCCCGCGCCGAGGACTTCGGCGCCGACTTCGACAGCTTCCTGACCCGCTACGCCTGGGGCGAGGTCTGGTCGCGGCCCGGCCTCGACCGGCGCACCAGGAGCTGCGTGACGCTGACCGCGCTGACCGCCACCGGCAGGCTGGAGGAGCTGGCCGACCACACCAGGGCGGCGCTGCGCAACGGCCTGACCCCGGCGGAGATCGAGGAGGTCCTGCTGCACACCGCGCTCTACTGCGGCCTGCCCGCCGCCAGGGCCGCGGTGGACACCGCGCGTACGGTGATCCGGCAGGAGACCGGGGCGCACCCGTAGCAAGATGGAGGCGTACCGGAAAACGCCCAGCAACCGAAGATCCAGCATCCGAAACGCCCAGCATCCGAGAACCCCAGCACCCCAGCACCCCAGCACCCGAGTACCAGAGAAGCCAGAACGCGCTGCCGAGGACGGACCCTGTGAAGCTCACGAAGAAGCGCCACGCCTGCATCCGGCTGGAGAAGGACGGGCGCACGCTCGTCATCGATCCGGGCACCTTCAGCGAGGAGGACGCGGCGGTCGGCGCCGACGTCATCCTGGTCACGCACGAGCACCTGGACCACTTCAACGCCGGCCGGCTGCGCGCCGGGCTCGAAGCCAATCCGGGCGCGGAGCTGTGGACCCTGCGCGCGGTGGCCGACGAGGTCTCCGCGGCCTTCCCCGGCCGCGTGCACACCGTCGGCGACGGCGACACCTTCACCGCCGCGGGCTTCGACGTCCAGGTGCACGGCGAGCTGCACGCCGTGATCCACCCGGACATCCCGCGGATCACCAACGTCGGCTACCTGATCGACGGTTCGCTCTTCCACCCCGGTGACGCGCTGACCCTGCCCGGCACCGCCGTGGACACCCTGCTGCTGCCCGTGCAGGCCCCCTGGAGCAAGATCTCCGAGGTCATCGACTACGTCCGCGAGGTCAAGCCGCGCCGCGCCATCGACGTGCACGACGCGCTGCTGACCGACCTGGCCCGGCCGATCTACGACACGCAGATCGGCGGCCTCGGCGGCGCCGACCACGTACGGCTGGCGCCCGGCGACAGCACGCAGGCGTAGCAGCGCCGCCACCGGGTCACTGTCGGACCCACCGGTTAGGTTGGGGAGCATGCGCATCGCGACCTGGAACATCAACTCGATCACCGCCCGCCTTCCGCGGCTGCTCGCCTGGCTGGAGAGCAGCGGCACCGACGTCCTGTGCCTCCAGGAGACCAAGTGCACCGCCGAGCAGTTCCCGCGCGACGAGCTGCGCGAGCTGGGGTACGAGTCGGCGGTGCACGCCACCGGCAGGTGGAACGGGGTGGCGCTGGTCTCCCGCGTGGGCCTGGAGGACGTGGTCGAGGGCCTGCCCGGCGGACCCGACTGGGAGGGCGTGCACGAGCCGCGTTCGGTCTCCGCGACCTGCGGCGCGGTCCGTCTCTGGTCGGTCTACGTGCCCAACGGCCGTGAGGTCGACCACCCGCACTACGCGTACAAGCTCCAGTGGTTCGAGGCGCTGCGCGCCGCCGTCGCGCAGGACGCGGCCGGTCCGCGGCCCTTCGCGGTGCTCGGCGACTTCAATGTCGCGCCGGTGGACGAGGACGTGTGGGACCTGTCGGTCTTCGAGGGCCAGACGCATGTCACCGCCCCCGAGCGCGCCGCGCTGGCCGCCCTGCGCGAGACCGGCCTCACCGATGTGATGCCGCGCCCGCTGAAGTACGACCGCCCGTACACGTACTGGGATTACCGGCAGCTCGCCTTCCCCAAGAACCGCGGGATGCGGATCGACCTGGTGTACGGGAACGAGCCGTTCGCCAAGGCCGTCGGCGACGCGTACGTGGACCGCGAGGAGCGCAAGGGCAAGGGCGCCTCCGACCACGCGCCGGTCGTGGTGGACCTGGAGGTCTGACCGGGGGCCGCCGCGGCGCGCGGGGGCGCTCCGGCGGCCGGTCCCGGCACGCGCGCCTGTGGTCGCGGCGGCACGGCAGGTGCGACGCTGACCGCATGGACATCCCCCTGATCGGCAAGTGGCGCAGAAGACACGGCGTCGCCCGCGGTTTCGCCGTGTACACCGACGGCGCCCCCGACGCGACCGGCGTCGCGGAACTGCTCGGCGAGTGCGAACTGCTGCGCGCCCGCGCCGCCGACGACGGGGTGGACCTGGACGACACCCCCGAATCGCTCGCCGCCCTCGACCAGTTGGCGCCGAGCTGGCGGGACGACGAAGAGGTGCTGTCGGACCTCGGCAACGACGCGGGTCTCTACCTCGGCACCGTCATGGTGCTCACGGTCCCCGACGCGGCGTGGGAGATCCTGCCCAACGGCCAGCCCGTGGTGCGGCTCGCGTCCGGCCGCGAGATCGACACCGTGGCGATCGGCCACGCCTGGGCCGAGAGCGGCAGCCCCGAACTGTCCCAGGTGCTCGCGGAGTCGTCGGAAGACTGAGCCCGTACGGCGGTGCGGCTGTCACCCGATCCAGTGGTCATCACCACACAGTGGGGTGCGGTCCAGGGCGTGTCACCACGCGATGGCCGCGCAGGGCACTAGAGGACGTGCATGATGGCGCCGAAGGTCCCCCTTTTCGCACCAGTCCCCACCAGCTCGGTACCGGAGGCACGACGTGGACTCCCTTCAGCAGCTCCCGAACATCGGGTCGGTCCTGGCCGACCGCCTGCGCCGCGCGGGCGTCGACGACGCGGGCGAACTGCGACGGCTGGGCTCCGGCCGCGCCTTCGAGAAGATCCGGCCCGAACTGCCGGAAGACGCCTGCACGCACACGCTGCTCGCGCTGGAGGGCGCGCTGCGCGGCATGCGCTGGACCGCGATCCCGCAGACCGAACGCGACACCCTCGTCCATCGCGTGCTGGGCTGAGCGCGCGGATGACCCGGGAACCCCTGATCGTCCTGCGCGGAGTCAACAAGCACTTCGGCCCGCTGCACGTGCTCAAGGACATCGATCTGACCATCGGCCGCGGCGAGGTCGTCGTGATCATCGGTCCCTCGGGTTCCGGGAAGTCCACGCTGTGCCGGGCCATCAACCGCCTCGAACCCGTGGAGTCGGGCACGATCACCATCGACGGCGTGCCGCTGCCCGCCGAGGGCCGCGAGCTGGCCCGGCTCCGCGCCGATGTCGGCATGGTCTTCCAGTCCTTCAACCTCTTCGCGCACAAGACCGTCCTGCAGAACGTGATGCTCGCGCCGGTCAAGGTGCGCGGCCGGGGCAAGGCCGAGTCGGAGCGGCAGGCCCGCGAACTGCTGGACCGGGTGGGCCTGGTGGGGCACGAGGACAAGTTCCCCGCGCAGATGTCCGGCGGCCAGCAGCAGCGGGTGGCCATCGCCCGCGCACTGGCCATGAACCCCAAGGCGATGCTCTTCGACGAGCCCACCTCGGCCCTCGACCCCGAGATGATCAACGAGGTGCTGGAAGTGATGCGGCAGCTCGCCGAGGAGGGCATGACCATGGTCGTGGTCACCCACGAGATGGGCTTTGCCCGGTCCGCCGCGCACCGGGTGGTCTTCATGGCGGACGGCCGGATCGTCGAGGACCGGGTGCCGGAGGAGTTCTTCACCGCGCCGCGCAGCGAGCGCGCCAAGGACTTCCTCTCCAAGATCCTGCACCACTGATCAGCACCTGGACCGCCATGCGACGCACTCACCGGCCCGCCCGCCCGGCGCGCCCGGCGGCCGTGGCCCGTCTCGCGGCGCTGGCCGCGGTGACCGGGCTGGCCGCGCTGACCGCTGTGACCGGCTGCGGCAAGCAGGGCAGCCCGCCCGCCAAGGGCCCCCGCGCCGACGCCCTGCCCGCCTACCGGGTCAACCGCGACTTCTCGCTGCCCGCCTCCGCCACCTGGTCGGCCGCCCACCGGCGCGGCAGGCTCGTGGTCGGCGTCAAGGACGACCAGCCGTATCTCGGCGAGCGCGACCCGGCCACCGGCACGTACTCCGGTTTCGACATCGAGATCGCCAAGATGATGGCCGCCTCGCTCGGTTTCGCGGCCGACCGCGTGCAGTACAAGCCGATCGCCTCCGCCAACCGGGAGACCGCTCTGAGCAACGGCCAGATCGACTACTACGTCGGCACGTACACCATCAACGCGCTGCGCAAGAAGCAGGTCGGCTTCGCGGGCCCGTACTACATGGCCGGGCAGGGCCTGCTGGTGCGCAAGGACGAGAAGGACATCAACGGGCCGCAGGACCTGAAGGGCAAGAAGGTCTGCTCGGCGGCCGGTTCCACCCCGATCCAGCGGATCGAGCGCGACTACCCCGACGCCACGCCGGTCACGTACGACACGTACTCGGTGTGCGTGGACAATCTGCTGACCTACCAGGTCGACGCGGTCACCACCGACGACTCGATCCTGCTGGGCTACGCGGCCAAGGCGCCGAACGAGATGAAGCTGGTCGGCAAGCCGTTCTCGAAGGAGCCGTACGGCATCGGACTGGCCAAGGGCGACACGGCGCTGCGGGGCGCGCTGGACGACGCGATCGTGGCGCACGAGCGCGACGGCGACTGGAAGAAGGCGTACGCGGCGACGCTGGGTCTGTCCGGGGTCCCGGCGCCCGTACCGCCGCCGGTCGACCGGTACTGAGGGGGAGACACACCGCGTGAACGTCCTGACCGACAACTACTCGCTCTTCGGCAAGGGCCTGTGGGGCACCGTCCAGCTCACCCTGCTCGCCGGGGCGCTCTCGCTGGTCGTCGGGGTGATCGTCGCCGGATTCCGGGTGTCGCCCGTCAAAGCGCTCCGGGCGTTCGGCACCGCCTGGGTGATGGTGCTGCGCAACACCCCGCTGACGCTGCTGTTCTTCGCGGTGCTGCTCGGCCTGCCGCGCTTCGGACTGGTGCTGCCCTTCCGGGTGTTCGCGATCCTGGCGCTGGGCGCGTACACCTCGGCGTTCATCTGCGAGGCGGTCAGGGCCGGGATCAACACCGTGCCGCTCGGCCAGGGCGAGGCGGCCCGCAGCCTGGGCATGACCTTCACGCAGACGCTGAGCCTGGTGGTGCTGCCGCAGGCCGCCCGCGCGGTGATCTCGCCGATCGGCTCCACACTGATCGCTCTGGCCAAGAACTCCGCCATCGCCGGGTCCTTCTCGGTCACCGAACTGCTCGGCACGTACAAGCCGCTCAACGAACTGGGCTACAGCATCGTGTGGACCTTCGTCTGGATCGCCGTCGGCTATCTGATCGTCACGTTGACCATCAGCGCGGTCTTCACCGTGCTGGAGCGGAAGCTGGGGGTCGCGCGATGAGCGGAAGCAGCGCGCTGTACGACATTCCGGGGCCCAAGGCGCTGGCCAGGCACCGGCTGTACGCGTGGCTCACCACGGCGGTGCTCGCGGCGCTGGTCGGCTTCGTCGTCTACAAGCTGGTGGACACCGGGCAGTTCTCCGCCGTGAAGTGGCGGCCCTTCGCCTACGCGGGCATCCAGCGGCTGTTGCTCAAGGGCCTGGCCAACACGCTGAAGGCGTTCGCCTGGGCGGCGGTCCTCTCGCTGGTCTTCGGCGCGGTCTTCGCCGCCGGACGGCTCTCGGACCACCGGCCGGTGCGCTGGTTCAGCACGCTGGTGGTGGAGTTCTTCCGCGCGATGCCGCTGCTGGTGATGATCTTCTTCATCTTCATCGCCCTCAAGCTGGAGCCGATGACGGCCCTGGTCATCGGCCTGACGCTGTACAACGGCTCGGTGCTCGCCGAGGTGTTCAGGGCCGGTGTCAACTCCGTGCCGCGCGGCCAGGGCGAGGCCGCCTTCGCGCTCGGCATGCGCAAGACGCAGGTGATGGCGCAGGTGCTGGTGCCGCAGGCGGCCCGCGCGATGCTGCCCGCGATCGTCAGCCAGCTCGTGGTGGCCCTCAAGGACACCTCGCTCGGCTACCTCATCACCTACGAGGAGTTCCTGTACGCGGGCAAGCTGATCGCCACCAACCTCGACTACGACCTGCCCTTCATCCCGGTCGTGATGGTGATCGCGCCGATCTACATCGGGATGTGCATGCTGCTGTCGTGGTTCGCCAACTGGCTGGCGCACCGTGAACGGCACAGCCCCAAGGTCAAGGACGTGCCGGTCACGGTCGCCACACCGCCGGAGATCTGAGCCCTACGTCCCGCTCAGCGGTTCACCTGTCGTCGAACGGGACCGACAGTGTCGAGGGGTCGCCGGCCGGGGAGGAGAAGCCCACCGTCGCGAACGCCGGATTCTCCCCGATGTAGAGCGGGTCGACGGTGTCGACGACCAGCGCGAGCCGGTGCCCGGCCGGTACGTCGTACGCCGTCGCCTGGAGCGCGATGTCGGTGCCGAACGCCTTCCCCGGCGTCTTCCCGATCCAGGTGTACGGCGCGTGCGCGACGAGCTTGCCGGTGCCGAGCGCGTCCACGTCGTAGAGGTACGCGATCACCGTGCCGTTGGCCGCGGACGGGGTGAGCGTGGTGTGCAGCACGCTCGTGCCGCGCACGTGCTGGGCGGTGGCGTACGGCTGCGACTGCCACACCCCGGCGAAGGCGCGCGGCAGCAGCGGGATCGACGCGGTGGGCGGGGCCTTGGCGAACTGGTCGAGCAGGCTGGACAGGAAGATGACGCCGCCGTCGGCGCCGGAGTCCACGCCGGTGCCGATCGTGGTGTGCCAGCCGGTGCCCGCGTCGCCGCCGAGCGCCCCGGTGCGCGCGCCCTTGGCGCCCAGCGCCAGCTTCTCGGTCCGCGACGGCACCGAGGACCAGTCGGCGTACCCCTCGTAGGCCCCGGTGGAGCGGGAGGTGAGCTGGACCGGCGGCTGGCGGTCGATCCCGTTGTCGGTGCCCTTCAGATAGTGGTCGAGCCAGGCGCGCGCGTCGGTCCAGGTGTCGTTGGGCAGCCCGAGCAGTCCGGTCGCCTCCGCGGTGGCGTGGTCGCCGGGCCGGAACTCCAGCCGCTTGGGGCCGGTCAGCCTCTCGTAGAAGTCCGCGTACTGGTTGGGCGGGAAGAGGCTGTCGCCCCAGGCGTTGGCGAGCATGACGGCGGTGTGGTTGGCGTTGAGCCGGTCCACGTAGGTCAGCGGGGAGCGGAGCTTCGCCCAGGCGATCATGGTGTCCTCCGACGCCAGGTTCGCGCTGAGGAAATTGGCGAGGATCGACTGGAGTTCGGCGCTGGGGCGGCCGGTCAGATAAGCGGAGCCGCCGAGCAGGGCCGCCGCCTGGAGGTGCGGGGTGCGGCCCTGGTAGATCGACTCGACGAGGTCGGCCCAGCCGCTGAGCGCGGCCACCGCCTTGATCCGCGGGTCGTGCGCGGCCCCCAGCAGCCCGATCCCGGCGCCGTACGAGACACCGGCCATGCCGATCCGCGCCGGGTCCGCCGGGGTGTTGGCGAGGGTCCAGTCGATGACCTTCGAGACGTCGGCGACGTCCGGCGGGCCCGCGGTCTCGATCTCGCCACCGGAGAGCCAGAAGCCGCGGCTGGTGTAACTGACCACGACATAGCCGGAGTCGGCGAGCAGTTTCTCCTGGGCGAGGTACTCCAGGTCGTTGATCGCCCAACTGCTGGGCAGGACGACGACGGGGTAGCGCTGCGAGCCGTCGTAGCCGCCGGGGGTGTAGACGTTCGCCTTGAGGGTGATGCCGCCGGAGCCGGGGATGTCGACGAAGCGCAGGGCCGACGCGGCGGCCGGGGCCGCGGCGGCGGACACCTTCGGTACGGGGGCGGGGGCGGGGGCCGCGGTCGCGGCGGGGGCGAGGCCGAGGGCCGTGGAGGCGAGCAGCGCCGCGCCGACGACACCCGCTGTGGTTGCTCTCATGGACTGCTCCTGACACGCCGGATGCGAAGTGACTGGAGAGTAACCACGCGGACTTACCGAAGGTAACTCGCGTGCATGTTACGCACGGGTAACGATTGATGGGGAAGGTGCGACACCAGGGGCGCGACAGACCGCGCCGCCGCCCCGTTTGTCCGGCCCCGGGCCGGGCAGCCGCACCGCGGGGGGACAGCGGCCGAACGCGGGGGAAAGCAGGAAGAGCGGCACGCACGGGAGCGGGTGGCGGCACGAGGCGGCCACCACGCCACGAAGGGAGAGACGCCGCCATGAACGACGTCACCACGCACGACACCGAACCGGTCGACACGGCCGAGCTCACCGAACTCGCCCAGCAGTTGCGGGTGGACGCGGTACGCGCCGCCGACGCCGCCGGGTCCGGCCACCCCACGTCGTCGATGTCCGCGGCCGATCTGGCCGCCGTCCTCTTCGCCCGCCATCTGCGCTACGACTTCGACCGCCCCGACCACCCCGGCAACGACCACCTGATCCTGTCCAAGGGCCACGCCTCACCGCTGCTCTACGCCGCCTACAAGGCCGCGGGCGCGATCACCGACGAGGAACTGCTGACCTTCAGGAAGCTCGGCAGCCGCATGGAGGGCCACCCCACGCCCCGGCTGCCCTGGGTCGACGTCGCCACCGGATCGCTCGGCCAGGGGCTGCCGATCGGCGTCGGCGTCGCGATGTCCGCCAAACGCCTGGAGCACCTGCCGTACCGCACCTGGGTGCTGTGCGGGGACAGCGAGCTGGCCGAGGGCTCGGTGTGGGAGGCGTTCGAGCACGCCGGCATGGAAGGGCTCGACAATCTCACCGCGATTCTCGACGTCAACCGGCTCGGCCAGCGCGGCCCCACCCGGCACGGCTGGGACCTGGGCGCCTACACCCGCCGTATCCGCGCCTTCGGCTGGAACACCGTCGAGATCGACGGCCACGACATCGCCGCCGTGGACGAGGCGATGACCACCGCGCGCACCAACCGCGGCGCGCCCACCGCGATCATCGCCA
The DNA here is from genome assembly GCF_040610915.1 of Streptomyces sp. NPDC003300. Lineage (NCBI taxonomy): Bacteria > Bacillati > Actinomycetota > Actinomycetes > Kitasatosporales > Streptomycetaceae > Streptomyces > Streptomyces sp. NPDC003300. Next base: position 124,608 of record NZ_JBEXNE010000009.1, read on the forward strand.
GGACCCGCAAGGGCCGCGGCGTCGCGGCCGTCGAGGACCGCGAGGGCATGCACGGCAAGCCGCTGCCGGACGCCGAGGCCGCGATCCGCGAGCTCGGCGGCGTACGCGACCTGCGGGTCCACGTACGCCGTCCGCCGGACGCCGAGCGGCGCGAGCGCGGCGGGAACCCGTCCGCGGCGCTGCCGGAGTACCGGATCGGCGAGGACGTGGCCACCCGTACCGCCTTCGGCGAGGCGCTGGCCGCGCTCGGCACCCGGCGCGAGGACGTCGTGGTCCTGGACGGCGAGGTCGGCGACTCCACCAAGGCCGAGCTGTTCTCCAAGGAGCACCCCGAGCGGTACGTGGAGTGCTACATCGCCGAGCAGCAGCTCATCGGCGCCGCGGTCGGCTTCGGCGTACGCGGCTGGACACCGTACGCGGCCACTTTCGCCGCGTTCCTGACCCGCGCGCACGACTTCCTGCGGATGGCCGCGGTCAGCCGCTCCGACCTCAACGTCGTCGGCACGCACGCGGGCGTCGCGATCGGCGAGGACGGCCCGTCGCAGATGGCGCTGGAGGACCTGGCGATGATGCGCGCGGTGCACGGCAGCACCGTGCTGTATCCGTGCGACGCCAATCAGACGGCCAAGCTCGTCGCCGCGCTGGCCGACCGCACCGGCGTCGGCTATCTGCGGGCCACCCGCGGGGCCACCCCGGTGATCTACGGGCCCGAGGAGGACTTCCCGATCGGCGGCAGCAAGCTGCTGCGCGAGCACCCCGAGGACCAGGTCACCCTCATCGGCGCGGGCGTCACCCTGCACCAGGCGCTGGCCGCCGCCGACCGGCTCGTCGCCGACGGCATCCGCGCCCGTGTGCTCGACCTCTACTCGGTCAAGCCCGTCGACACCCAGGCGCTGCGCGCCGCCGCGCGGGCCACCGGCCGCTTCGTCACCGTCGAGGACCACCACCCCGAGGGCGGCCTGGCCGACGCGGTCCTGGAGTCCTTCGGCAACGGTCACCCGATGCCGCTGCTCACCCGCCTGGCCGTCCACACCATGCCCGGCTCCGCCACCCCCGAGGAACAGCTCCACGCGGCGGGCATCGACGCCGACGCCATCGCCGCCGCGGCCCGGACGCTGATCGGGCACACACACGAATGAGTGGAGAGCACACCCTGACCAGCACCGACCAGGACCTGACCGGCGACGCCCCGGAACCCTCCGGGCACACCGGAACGGGCGAGACGGAAACCGGCGACACGGAGACCGGCGACACGGCGGCAGGCGGCACGGAGGCGAGCGGTACGGACGCCGGTGACACGGACACCGGCCGTGCGGCGTCCGGACCGCCGAAGCCCGGCGCGGACGACACCGGCGGCGAGCGCGACGAGGGCACCAAGGGAGCGGTGCTCGTCGCGCTCGGCGCCAACCTGGTGATCGCCGCCGCGAAGACCGCCGCGGGCCTCTTCTCCGGATCGCCCGCGCTGCTCTCGGAGGCCGCGCACTCGGTGGCGGACAGCCTCAACGAGGTGTTCCTGCTGCTGTCGCTGCGCCGCAGCCGCCGCGCGCCCGACAGCGACCACCCCTTCGGCTACGGCAAGGAGCGCTACTTCTGGTCGCTGCTCGCCGCCGTCGGCATCTTCGTGCTCGGCGGCTGCTTCTCCTTCTACCAGGGCATTCACGCGCTCGGCGGCACGGAAGACGAGTCCCGCAGCGGATACGTGGCGGGTCTGGCCGTCCTGCTGATCGCGCTGCTCGCCGAGGGCGCTTCGCTGCTCAAGGCGGTGGTCCAGGCGCGCCGGTCCGACGAGGGCGCCGACGACCCGGCGCTGCGGACGGTCCTCGCCGAGGACAGCACCGCCGTGATCGGTGTGCTGTTCGCCGCCGCCGGCATGGTCATCCACATGACGACCGGCAACGCGCTGGGCGAGGCCATCGCCTCGATGGCGATCGGCGCCCTGCTGATGGTCGTCGCGTTCACCCTCGGCCGCACCGCCCACCACCAGCTCATCGGCGTCTCGGTCGACGCCGAACTGCGCGACGGCATCCGCGAACTGCTCCTGGGGCAGGGGGAGATCGACACCGTCGAGGAACTGCTCACCATGCGGCTCGGCCTGGACTCCACGCTGGTGGCCGCCAGGATCGACCTGGTGGGCGGCCTGGACAGCGAGCGGGTCGAGGAGGTCAGCCTGCGCATCCGGCGCGACATCCACGCCAAGTGGCCCACCGCCGACCGGGTGTTCCTCGACATCACCGACGCCGGAACGGAACGTGAAGCCCGAACGACGCGGGAGCGACGGGCCATTGACAGCGATGCGAGCACACCCGAGCCTGAGCATCGTCAATGACGACACCAGGGGAGGGCTCGATGGCCGCAGGTCTGGGCAACGGAAACGGCACCGCGGGCGACAAGGACACCGAAACCGGGAGCGTACGGGGCAGGACGTCCGGCAGGCGCACCGCCGTCACCGTGGCCGCGGCCCTCGGCGGGGCGCTCGCGCTCACCGCCGCCACCGTCTCGCCCGCGGCGGCCCACTCAGGAGGCCGCCCGCCCTCGCACGGGCGCCCGGCACCAGCCGTCCACTATGTCGCGCTCGGGGACTCGTACACCTCAGGCCCGGCCATCCCCACCCAGGTCGACGCCAACTGCGCGCGCTCCGACCGCAATTACCCGTCGCTGGTGAACGACGCGAACGCCTTCGCGTCGTTCACCGACGTGAGTTGCGGCGGCGCCACCACCGCCGAGATGTGGAAGCCGCAGGGCACCAACGGCCCGCAGCTCGACGCCGTCCACCGGGACACGACGCTGGTCACCGTGCAGATCGGCGGCAACGACGTCGGCTTCGGCCCGATCATCGCCACCTGCGCGGGGCTGAGCGTCACCGACGTCACGGGCAGCCCGTGCAAGGACCACTACCGGGCCACGGGCGTCGACCAGCTCACCGTGACCATCCTCAAGACGGCCCCCAAGATCGCCCAGGTGCTGCGCGCGGTCCACAGCAGGGCGCCGCACGCGGAGGTCGTCCTGGTCGGCTACCCCGACCTGCTGCCCGACGACGGCGTGGGCTGCTTCCCGTCCGTGCCCTTCGCGGCCGGGGACTTCCCGTACCTGAGGGACGTGGAGAAGAAGCTCAACGCGATGCTGCGGGTCGAGGCGCTGCTCGGCGGGGCGCGCTACGTCGACACGTACAAGCCGACCGTCGGGCACGACATGTGCAAGGCGCCCGCCGACCGCTGGATCGAGCCGCTGGCCCCGGCGTCACCCGCCGCGCCCGCGCACCCGAACGCCAAGGGCGAGCAGTCGATGGCCCGGGCGGTGCTGAGGACGGTCGGGACGGGACACCGCGTCGGTCACGGTCGGTAAGGCTCAGGGGTACCCCTGAGTCGCGGGCGCGCCGGGCGTCATGGATCATGACCTCATGCCGGTCCTGATAGCCGCGTGCGCGTTCGCGATGACCTTGGTGGGCGGGTTCGTCGCCCAGCGCATCGGCGACCGCAGGCACCTCGTCCTCGGCCTCGCGGCCGGTCTGATGCTGGGCGTCGTCGGCTTCGACCTGCTGCCCGAGGCGCTGGACATGCAGCCGCGGGACGTCTTCGGCGTCCCCGCCGCGCTGCTGATGTTCGTCGCCGGCTTCCTGGCCCTGCACATCGTCGAGCGCTCGGTGGCGATCCACCGGGCGCACGAGGGCGAGTACGCGCCGCACGCGCACGGCCACGGGCACGCCCACGCCCCGGTCAAGGGCATCGGCCTCACCGCGGGCGCCGCGCTCGTCGGGCACAGCGTCATGGACGGCTTCGCGATCGGCGCGGCCTTCCAGGCGGGCAGCACCGTCGGCATCGTGGTGGCCATCGCGGTCGTCTCGCACGACTTCGCGGACGGCTTCAACACGTACACGATCACCCGGATGTACGGGAACGACCACAGCAGGGCGCGGCTGCTGCTCGGCGCCGACGCGTTGGCGCCGGTGGCGGGCGCCGCGGTCACCCTCGCCTTCACCATCCCGGCCGGTGTCCTCGGCCTCTACCTCGGCTTCTTCGCCGGTTTCCTGCTCTACCTGGCGACCTCGGACATCCTCCCCGAGGCGCACAGCCCGCACCCGTCGACCTCGACGCTGCTGTGCACGGTCGGCGGAGCGTCCCTCATGTGGCTGGTGATCGGTCTGGCGGGATGACCTTGCCGCCCTTGGGCGCCTTCGGCGCCGTCGTCGCGGCCTTGGTGACGTCCGCGACCAGCTCCACCACGTCGGAGCCGTACGCCTGCGAATTGACCACCTTCAGCAGCAGGCAGAAGGTCGCGTCGGCGCCGTGCTTGCGGGCCAGCCGCACCTGGTGCCTGGCCAGATAGCGGACGGCGGCCTGGTTGGCGATGCCGCGCTGGCCGGAGGAGAGGAAGACCGGGCGGTCGTTGCCCGAGTCGCGGGCGGCGGCCAGCCGGGCCAGCAGCACGTACTCGACGGCGCCCTTCTCCATCAGGTACGTCTCGCCGCCGACGCTGATCGCGCCCTGCTCGGGCCCCGGCGCCGGGTCGGTGTCGATCTCGACGCCCGGCAGCATCGAGCGCAGATGCGCGGCCAGCCGGAGGTTGGCGGCCGGGCCGCCTATGCAGAATTCGGTGCGCGCGCCGAAGCCCTGCCAGGCCGTGTCGTGCGCCAGCACCTCGGCGTGCGCCCCGCACTCCTTGATCACCGCGGCCAGCTCCAGCAGCGCGAAGGCGTCGTGCCTGGCCAGGCTCCAGCCCCGCGAGCCGGGGTCGCGCGGCACCACCAGCAGGCACTCGGAGTCCTTCGGCAGGCCGAAGAAGCGCTGCTTGCGCTGGTGCCTGCGGCTGAGCAGGTAGGTGCGCGCGAACCAGCCCAGGGCGGCGCCGATGGCGAGGGCCACCAGGCCCAGGACGAGATTGCGGAGGTCGTCGCTCATGGCGCGGCATCGTAGCGGTGTTCGACCCACCGCGGGGATACGCGGTCCTGACGGGACAGGAGAGGTGAAGTTACGCTTCCGGGACGCCCGTTGAGTGGAGGACTCCGCAATGCGACGCACAAGTGACAGCAGTGGTGGCGACACCGGTCTCCGTAGCGGCCCGGGCGGCAGCCCCGGCGGCGCCCGGGGCAGGGCCGCGGGCACGCGTTCTGACAGCGGACCGGACGGCGGTCCGGGCGGCGGTCTGGGCGGCGGTCCGGAAGGCGGTCCGGGCGCGTCCCGTACGGCCGTCCGCGGGTCCCGCGTCCGCAGGACCGCCGTCCGCGCGGTCGCTGCGCTCGCCGTCACCGCGGCGGTGGCGGCGGTCACCGCCGCGGCGCCCGCCCGGCACGGCGGCCCCGCGCATCCGCCCGGCTCCACGGCCAAGACCCCGCTGGCCGTCGGCTACGGGGGAGCGGTCGCCAGCGTGGACGCCGACGCGTCGGCCGCCGGCATCGAGGTGCTGCGGCGCGGCGGCAACGCCGTGGACGCGGCCGTCGCCACCGCCGCCGCCCTCGGCGTGACCGAGCCGTACTCCTCGGGCATCGGCGGAGGCGGCTACTTCGTCTACTACGACGCGCGGCAGCACAAGGTCTCCACCATCGACGGCCGCGAGACCGCCCCGCGCAGCGCCACCGACCAGCTCTTCGTCGAGAACGGCCAGCCGCTCGCCTTCGCCGACGCGGTCACCAGCGGGCGCAGTGTCGGCGTGCCCGGCACCGCCGCCACCTGGCAGACCGCCCTGGACTCCTGGGGGAGCCGCTCGCTCGGCGACGTCCTCAAGCCCGCGGAGCGGATCGCCCGCGACGGCTTCACCGTGGACGCGACCTTCAACTCCCAGACCGCGGCGAACCAGGACCGCTTCAAGGACTTCCCCGCCACCGCCGCGCTCTTCCTGCCCGGCGGACAGCCCCCGGCGGTCGGCTCCACCCTGCGCAACCCCCAACTGGCGGCCACGTACAAGGAGTTGGGCCGCAAGGGGATCAACGCGATCTACCGCGGCGACATCGGCGCGGACATCGTCAGGACCGTACGCAAACCCCCGGTCGACCCGGCGTCCACCCGCGTGGTGCGCACCGGTGACCTGACCGCCGCGGATCTTGCCGCCTACCACGCCAAGACCCAGGCGCCGACGCACACGACCTACCGCGGCCTCGACGTGTACGGGCCCGCGCCCTCGTCGTCCGGCGGGACCACGGTGGCCGAGGCGCTGAACATCCTGGAGCACACCGACCTGGCGCACGCCGACCAGGCGCAGTATCTGCACCATTACATCGAGGCCAGCCGGATCGCCTTCGCCGACCGGGGCCGCTGGGTCGGCGACCCGGCGTTCGAGCAGGTGCCGACCGCGGGGCTGCTCTCCAAGGGCTTCGCCGCCTCGCGGGCCTGCCTGATCAAGGACGACGCGGCGCTCACCAGCCCGCTCCCGCCCGGCGACCCGGCGCACCCCACCCCGTGCGCCGCCACCGGCAAGGCCGCGCCGACCACCTACGAGGGCGAGAACACCACGCACCTGACCGTGGCCGACAAGTGGGGCAACGTCGTCGCCTACACCCTCACCATCGAGCAGACCGGCGGCAGCGCGATCACGGTCCCGGGCCGCGGCTTCCTGCTCAACAACGAGCTGACGGACTTCTCCTTCGTGCCCGCCAGCCCGGCCGTGCACGACCCGAACCTGCCGGGGCCCGGCAAGCGGCCCCGCTCGTCGATCTCGCCGACGATCGTGCTGAAGAACGGCCGGGTGGACTTCGCGGTCGGCTCGCCCGGCGGCGCGACCATCATCACCACCGTGCTCCAGGTGCTCACCGAACACGTCGACCGGGGCCTGCCGTTGGTGGACGCCATCGCCGCGCCGCGCGCCAGCCAGCGCAACGCGGCGGCGACCGAACTCGAACCGGCCCTGTGGAACAGCCCGCTCAAGGCACAACTCGAAGCCCTCGGGCAGCACTTCACGCAGAATCCGGAGATCGGCGCCGCCACCGGTGTGCAACGGCTCTCCGACGGCCGGTGGCTGGCCGCGGCGGAGCCGGTACGGCGCGGCGGCGGCTCGGCGCTGGTGGTGGTTCCCACGCGCTGACCTGCCTCGACGCGGCTACTCCGCTCAGGCGGCCGGGGCGGCGGGCAGCAGGGCGATGATCTCGTCCGTGCCCGCCGTCTCGGCCAGCCGCGGAAAGATCTTGGCGAACGCGTGGGCGTGCGACTCGGCGTCGGTGTCGGTCACCGCGTCGGCGGCGACCGTCACGTGGTAGCCGTGTTCGTGGGCCGCGCGGGCGGTGGACTCGACGCCGATGCTGGTCGATATGCCGGCCAGCACGATCTGCGTGACCCCGCGGCGGCGCAGCTCCAGGTCGAGCGCGGTGCCGTAGAAGGCGCCCCACTGGAGCTTGGTGATCCTGATGTCGCCGTCCTGGACATCCAGTTCGTCCACCAGCTCCGTCCAGTCGGCGGGCAGCGAACCGCTCATGGCCGGGCCCTCGTTGCGTCCTGGCGGGCCCCCGGCCACGTTCACCAGCACGACCGGCAGCCCGCGCTCGCGGAAGGCGGCGGCCAGCTTCGCGGCGCGCGCGACGATCTCCCGGGCCGGGTGCGCGGTGGGCAGCGCGACGATGCCGCGCTGGAGGTCGATGACGACAAGGGCGGTGCGGGGGTCGATCGTCGTGGCGGTCATGCGGGTAACTCCCTGTGCGGTGAACGGTGTTGCCGTGCTGTTCGGGTCGCGGGGTCGTGGCTGTGCGGTCACGCCTTGACCAGGCGCTGGAGGATGCCGAGCGCCTCGGTCAGCCGCCGCTGGTCCTCGGCGGACAGCTCGGTGGCGATCGCCTCGGCGAGCCAGCCGCGCCGGGCCCGGCGGCCGGTGCCGCGCAGCCGGACCCCTGCCTCGGTGAGGGAGAAGACGACCTGACGGCCGTCGGTGGGGTGCGGCGAGCGGGCGACGAGGCCGCGTTCCTCCAGGGCCGCGAGCGTCATCCGCATGGACTGCGGCCGGACGATCTCGGCGCGGGCCAGGGCGGCGGTGGTCGCCGGACCCTCGCTGCCGATCCGCCCCAGCACCGAGACCTGCGAGGGCGTGAGCGCGCCCTGCGCCGAGGCCGACGCGGTGCGCAACCGGCGCTGGAGCTGCGCGATCACCGTGGTCAGCTCGTCGGCGACCCGCGCCTGGTCCTGAGTGGGCATGGTTGCACCGTACGACGTCGACAGGAAAACTTGCAAGTTTGACTGTCGAAATCGTCCGCCGTTGAAAACTCCCCGTAGCAGCGCCGTAACACCGTGGGTGTCGAATGCCCACCGGGCGCGGGGAGCGGGGGCGGCGGATGCGAGGGTGTGATGACAACGGAACTGGCCGGTGCGGCAACGGAGTTCACGTTCTACTTCCGGTCGATGGTGGCGGCGCTCGGGGACCGTCCCGGCTGGTACGGGGTGTTCGCGGGGCGTGAGCCGGAGGCCGCGCACGCCTACGAGGGCGGCGCGGACATACCGCCCTGGGACGTCGTCGGGGCCGTCCTGCACGATCTGGCCGCCGCCGTCCGGGCGCCGCTCGACGAGGCGGAGGTGTCCCGTGCCCGGGTCCTGCACCGCGCCGCCGTCGCGGAGTGGGACGCCGCGCCCGGCGCGGAGAGCGCGCTCCGCCTCCGGCTCGAAGTGACCTCGCGGGCCCGTGACATGGCGCTGCTGCGCGAGCGCGAGGCGGCCCGCGCCCTCGACCAGGCCCCCGCCGACCCGGCGGGAGCCGCCACCGCCCGGCTCGCCAACATCCTCGCCTGGGCCCGCGACGACCGTGAGCGGGCCGCCGCCCGCTGCGACGAACTCCGCGCCCGGCTGGCCGCCTTCGCCGCGCCCCCGGCCGCCGACTGGTTCCGCCAGACACCCGAGCGCCATTCCGCCGCCCAGCCCTCCCCGGCCGCCGAGCGCGACCCCGCCGCCCAGCCCTCCCCGCCCGCCGAGCGCCATTCCGCCGCCCAGCTCTCCCCGGCCGCCGAGCGGCATCCCGCCGCCCAGCTCTCCCCGCCCCCCGAGCGCGACCCCGCCGCGCCCGCCGCCCGTACCGCCTCCTGGGCCCGCGACCCCCGCCCCGAGGAAGCCGCGCGACCGCGGCCCGCCAAGGCGACCGGCGCGCGCACCAAGGGCGCCTCCCGCCCGCGCGGCGCACGCTTCGCCGGGGCCTTCGAGGAGGCGGCGGGCGCCGAGGAAACGCCCCTGGAGCGGTCGGTGCCGCGCGGCGCGCGTTTCGCGGGCGCCCCCGCCGCCCCGGCCCCGCAGGCGACTGCCCAGGGACCCGTACGCGCCACCCCGCGCGGCGCGCGCTTCGCCGGCGCCCCGGAGAGCGCGGAACCGCGCCAGGCGCGGCCCACCCTCGACCCGCGCTGGCTGGCCGAGGCGCGGCAGGAGGCCGCGCGCCTCGGCGAGCTGCGCCGTACCGGGCAGAGCGGCGCCGCCTACGTCGTCATCTGCGAGGCGGCGGAAGGCCCGGCGCCCCGACTGCCCTACCTGCTCAGGGAGTTGGAGCGCACCGAACTGGCCGCCGACGTGGCCACCCTGCTCTGGGAGGTCGCCGCGCTGCCCGGCGCCCCGCTGGCCGCCGCCGCCTCTGAACTGGCCGCCGCGGGCCGTACCGGCGACTGCCGCACGCTCCTGCACCAGGCCGCGTCGCGCCCGCCTGCCGACCTGGCCACGATCGCGGGCGACCTGGCCGACGCGGGGCGCCACGAGGAGGCGGGCGAACTCCTGCGGACGCTCGCCCGGGCGCGTCCGCCCGAGGACGCCGCCGCCGTGGTCAGAGCCCGCCCCGGCCTGGCCGTTCCCGTCCTGGACGCCGCGGAAGCCGTCTCCAAATCCCGCCGCCGCGACATCGTGGCCGCCCTGCGCCGGGCGGGCCTGCCCGGCGGCTGACGCGGGCGCGCGCCGCCGAACGGGTTCCCCGAGGGGGAAACGTGATCGTCTTCGCCCGGTAACGGTAGCGGTCTTGCCACAGTGGGTAGGGCGCTTCTACGTTCTTCCCCACGGCTGGGATCTACGGGCGTAGAACGGGACTACCGGCGTGAAGCTGCCACGTCTGAGGAGCTGCTCATGAGCAATGTCGTGCGTGCCGCGCTCGTCCAGGCCACCTGGACCGGCGATACGGAATCGATGATCGCGAAGCACGAGGAACACGCCCGGGCCGCCGCCGCGCAGGGCGCGAAGGTGATCGGCTTCCAGGAGGTGTTCAACGCCCCCTACTTCTGCCAGGTCCAGGAGGCCGAGCACTACCGGTGGGCGGAGCCCGTCCCCGACGGGCCGACCGTCCAGCGGATGCGGGCGCTGGCCCGCGAGACCGGCATGGTCATCGTCGTGCCGGTCTTCGAGATCGAGCAGCCCGGCGTCTACTACAACACCGCGGCCGTGATCGACGCGGACGGCACCGTCCTCGGCAAGTACCGCAAGCACCACATCCCGCAGGTCAACGGCTTCTGGGAGAAGTACTACTTCAAGCCGGGCAACCTCGGCTGGCCGGTCTTCGAGACCGCCGTCGGCCGGATCGGCGTCTACATCTGCTACGACCGCCACTTCCCCGAGGGCTGGCGCGCCCTGGGCCTCGCGGGCGCCCAGATCGTCTACAACCCGTCGGCCACCAGCCGCGGCCTGTCGGCGTACCTGTGGAAGCTGGAGCAGCCCGCGGCGGCCGTCGCCAACGAGTACTTCATCGCCGCGATCAACCGGGTCGGCCGCGAGGAGTACGGCGACAACGACTTCTACGGCACCAGCTACTTCGTCGACCCGCGCGGCCAGTTCGTGGAGGGCACCGCCTCCGACACCAAGGAGGAACTGCTGGTCCGCGACCTGGACCTGGACCTGATCGACGAGGTCCGGCAGACCTGGGCCTTCTACCGCGACCGCAGGCCCGACGCCTACGGCGACCTGACGGAGGGCTGAGCGATGGCCACCGCGACCGAGAGCGCGCACGCCGCGCTGCACGCCCGCCACCGCGCCGTCCTGCCCGACTGGCTGGCCACGTACTACGCCCGGCCGATCGAGCTGACGCACGGCGAGGGCCGCCACGTCTGGGACGCCGAGGGCAACCGCTACCTGGACTTCTTCGGCGGCATCCTCACCACGATGACCGCGCACGCGCTGCCCGAGGTCACCGCCGCCGTCGCCGAGCAGGCCGGGAAGATCCTGCACTCCTCGACGCTCTACCTCAGCCGCCAGGCCGTGGAGCTGGCCGAGCGGATCGCCCGGCTGTCCGGCATCCCCGACGCCCGGGTCTTCTTCACCACCTCCGGCACCGAGGCCAACGACACGGCCCTGCTGCTGGCCACCGCCTACCGCCGCTCCAACCAGGTGCTGGCGCTGCGCAACAGCTACCACGGCCGCTCCTTCACCTCGATCGGCATCACCGGCAACAGCGCATGGTCGCCGACCAGCCTGTCCCCGCTCCAGACGCTGTACGTGCACGGCGGGGTGCGCAGCCGCGGGCCGTACGCGCATCTGACGGACGCCGAGTTCACCGCCGCGTGCGTCGCGGACCTGGAGGACATCCTCGGCCAGGCCAATGGCACGGTCGCCGCGCTCATCGCCGAACCCGTCCAGGGCGTCGGCGGCTTCACCTCGGGCCCCGACGGGCTGCTCGCCGCCTTCAAGCGGGTCCTGGACCGGCACGGCATCCTGTGGATCACCGACGAGGTGCAGACCGGCTGGGGCCGTACCGGCGACAACTTCTGGGGCTGGCAGGCGCACAGCGGCTCCGGCGCCCCCGACATCCTCACCTTCGCCAAGGGCATCGGCAACGGCATGTCCATGGGCGGCGTGGTGGCCCGCGCCGACGTCATGAACTGCCTGAACGCCAATTCCATCTCCACCTTCGGCGGCAGCCCGATCACCACCGCGGGAGCGCTGGCGAATCTCACCTACCTCCTCGACCACGACCTCCAGGGCAACGCCCGCCGGGTCGGCGGCCTGCTCAAGGCCCGCCTCACCGCCGTCTCCGCGGGCCTGGGCATCGTCCGCGAGGTGCGCGGACGCGGCCTGATGCTCGGCGTCGAACTGGTCGAGCCGGGCACCGACACCCCGTCCCCCGCGGCGGCCTCCGCCGTACTCGAAGCGGCCCGCGCGCACGGCCTGCTGATCGGCAAGGGCGGCCTCGCGGGGAACGTCCTGCGGATCGCCCCGCCGCTCTCGCTCACCGTCGCCGAGGCCGAGGAGGGCGCCGACCTGCTGGAGGCGGCCCTGAAACAGGCGCAGAGCGAACTCGCGGACCAGGCACCGGGCGAATCCGAAGGAGGGACCGCGCAGTGACCGCGACCCGTACCGTGATCCGCGGCGGCCTCGTCATCACCGCCGCCGACGAGATGCACGCCGACGTCTTGATCGAGGGCGGCAGGATCGCCGCCCTCGCCGCCCACGACAGCGACACCGCGGCGGGCTGGACCGCCGACACCGTCATCGACGCCACCGGGAAATACGTCATCCCCGGCGGCGTCGACGGGCACACCCACATGGAGATGCCGTTCGGCGGCACCACCGCCTCCGACACCTTCGAGACCGGCACCCGCGCCGCCGCCTGGGGCGGCACCACCACCATCGTCGACTTCGCCATCCAGGGCGTCGGCGCGTCGCTCCGCTCCGGGCTCGACGCCTGGCACGCCAAGGCCGACGCGCAGTGCGCGATCGACTACGCCTTCCACATGATCGTCTCCGACGTGAACGAGCACTCGCTCAAGGAGATGGACATCCTGGTCGAGGAGGGCGTGACCAGCTTCAAGATGTTCATGGCCTACCCCGGCGTCTTCTACAGCGACGACGGGCAGATCCTGCGCGCCATGCAGCGTGCCGCGGGCAACGGCGGCCTGACGATGATGCACGCCGAGAACGGCATCGCGATCGACGTCCTCGTCCAGCAGGCCCTCGAAGCGGGGAAGACCGACCCGCGCTACCACGGCGAGGTCAGGCACGCCCTGCTGGAGGCCGAGGCCACCCACCGCGCCATCCAGCTCGCCCGCGTCGCCGGCGCCCCGCTCTACATCGTGCACGTCTCCGCGCAGCAGGCCGTCGCCGAACTCACCGCCGCCCGCGACCTGGGCCTCAACGTCTTCGGCGAGACCTGTCCGCAGTACCTGTTCCTGTCCACCGACAACCTCGCCGAACCCGGCTTCGAGGGCGCCAAGTACGTGTGCAGTACGCCGCTGCGCCCCCGCGAGCACCAGGCCGCGCTCTGGCAGGGCCTGCGCACCAACGACCTCCAGGTGGTCTCCACCGACCACTGCCCGTTCTGCTTCACCGGGCAGAAGGACATGGGCGTCGGCGACTTCTCCAAGATCCCCAACGGCATGCCCGGCGTGGAGAACCGCATGGACCTCCTCCACCAGGGCGTCGTGGACGGGCACATCAGCCGCCGCCGCTGGATCGAGATCGCCTGCGCCACCCCGGCCCGGATGTTCGGCCTCTACCCGCGCAAGGGCACCATCGCGCCGGGCGCCGACGCCGACGTGGTGATCTACGACCCGCACGCCGAGCAGGTCATGTCCGCCGAGACCCACCACATGAACGTCGACTACTCCGCCTACGAGGGCAAGCGGACGACCGGCCGGGTCGAGACCGTGCTGTCCCGCGGGGTGCCCGTGATCGAGGACCGGTCGTACGTGGGCCGGGCCGGTCACGGCCAGTACACGCCGCGCGGCATCTGTCAGTACCTGATCTAGCCCTCAGCCTCACAGAAGGAGCGGCGCCATGGACTTCGGCCTCGTGCTGCAGACCGATCCACCCGCCTCGAACGTCGTCGGCCTGATGCGCCGCGCCGAGCGCAACGGCTTCACGTACGGCTGGACCTTCGACTCCGCCGTGCTGTGGCAGGAGCCGTTCGTCATCCACAGCCGCATCCTCGACCACACCGACCGGCTCAAGGTCGGCACGATGGTCACCAACCCCGGCACCCGCACCTGGGAGGTGACCGCCTCCACCTTCGCCACCCTCAACTCGATGTACGGCAACCGCACGGTCTGCGGCATCGGCCGCGGCGACTCGGCGATGCGGGTCGCCGGGCGCAAGCCCAACACCCTCGCGCGGGTCGGCGAGGCGATGACCGTCATCCGCGACCTCGCCGAGGGCCGCGAGGCCGTGGTCGACGGCACACCGCTGCGGCTGCCGTGGGTCGAGAACGGCGAACTGCCGGTCTGGATGGCGGCGTACGGCCCGAAGGCGCTGGCGCTGACCGGCGAGAAGGCCGACGGCTTCATCCTGCAACTCGCCGACGTCTACCTCACCGAATGGATGGTGAAGGCGGTACGGGACGCGGCCGAGAAGGCGGGCCGCGACCCGGCCTCGGTCACCGTCTGCGTCGCCGCGCCCGCCTACGTCACGGCCGACGACTCGCCCGAAGCCCTCGCGCACGCCCGCGAACAGTGCCGCTGGTTCGGCGGCATGGTCGGCAACCACGTCGCCGACCTCGTCAGCCGTTACGGCGAACACTCCGACCTGGTGCCGGAGGAACTGACCGAGTACATCGCCCAGCGGCACGGCTACGACTACGCGCACCACGGCCGCTCGGGCAACCCCGACACCGCCTTCGTGCCCGACGAGATCGTGGACCGCTTCTGCCTGATCGGCCCGGTCGACCGGCACCTGGACAAGCTGCGGGCCCTGCGGGACCTGGGCGTCGACCAGTTCGCGGTCTACGACATGCACGACGCGAAGGAGGCGACGATCGACGCGTACGGCGAACACATCATCCCGGTGCTGGGCTGAATCGCGCGGCCGGGTCCCGGCGCGCGGCTGACCTGGGGGAGCGGGCCCGCGGCGGCAGCGCCGCGGCTGCCCGCACCCGTGGGACGGCCGTTGTCCACAGGGCGGGAACCGCGCGGCGCCCGGGTCTGATTGGATGGCGGCATGGGCAATGAGGTCGGTGCGGTATCGGGTGACGCGGCGGGCGCGGACGGCGTCGGCGACGGCGTGGACGACGCACTGCTCGCCGCCGTCGAAGACGTGATCAGAGCGGTGGTCGCCGCCGAGGTGGTGCCGCGCTGGCGGCGGCTCGGCGACGACGACATCTCGCGCAAGAGCGGCCCGTACGACCTGGTCACCACCGCCGACCGGCGCGCCGAGGAACGGCTCACCGAAGAGCTGACCGCGCTGCTGCCCGGCTCCGTCGTGGTCGGCGAGGAGGCGGTCAGCGCCGACAGCGGCGTACTGGAACGGCTGGGCGGCGACGACCCGGTGTGGGTGGTCGACCCGGTCGACGGCACCTCCGCCTTCGTCCGCGGCGAGGACGGCTTCGCCACCCTGGTCGCCCTCGTGCGCGACGGCGTACCGCTCGCCTCCTGGACGTACGCCCCGCAGCGCGGCCTGTTCGCCACCGCGCGGCGCGGCCGGGGCGCGCATCTGGACGGCGAGCGGCTGCACACCCGCACCCCCGAGGCGGGCGAGCCGCTGCGGCTGTCCACCTCCAACCCGGTCTACCGCACCGGCTACGAACGCGACGCCCTGACCCGGCTGGACGCCTCGGGCGCGGTCTGCACCCCCTGCACCTGCGCGGGCCTGGCCTACCTGGACGTGGCCCGCGGCGCGATCGACGCTGTCGCCTTCTTCTGGGAAGCGCCCTGGGACCACGCGGCGGGACTGCTGCTCGCCACCGAGGCGGGCGGCGTCAGCCGTACGGCGTCCGGCGCGCCCTTCTCGATCCCCGGCGGCAACGAACTGCCCTTCACCCTCGCCCGCGACGAGGCCACCGCACGGCAGGTCACCGAGCTGATGGCGGCCGGAAGGTGAGCCGCGCGGTCGTGGCCGACGCCGTCGTCGTCGGCGCGGGTCCCAACGGGCTGACGGCGGCGGTGGAGTTGGCCCGCGCCGGGCTCTCCGTGCAGATCTACGAGGCCGCCGACACCGTGGGCGGCGGCGCCCGCACCGAGGAGCTGACGCTGCCGGGCTTCCGGCACGACCCCTGCTCCGCCGTGCACCCCTTCGGCATCGGCTCGCCCGCCTTCGGCGCGCTGCCGCTCGCCGAGCACGGCCTGGAGTGGCTCCAGCCGGAAGTCCCGATGGCGCACCCGTTCCCCGACGGCACCGCCGCCGTTCTCGCCCGCACAGTCGGCGAGACCGCGGCCTCGCTCGGCGCGCGCGACGCGGGCACCTACCGGCGGCTGCTCGCGCCGTACACCGGTCACTGGGACACGCTCGCCGCGGACTTCTTCCGGCCGCAGTGGGCCGGGATACCGCGTGACCCGTACCGCTTCCTCCGGTTCGGCCTGACCGGCACGCCGCCCGCCGCCGTCCTCGCCCAGCGCTTCCGCGACCCCAAGGCGCGGGCGCTGATCGCCGGGCTCGCCGGGCACGCGATCACCCGGCTCACGCAGCCGTTCACCGGGGCGATGGCGATGATGTTCGCGCTCGCCGCGCACGAGAACGGCTGGCCGGTCGCCCGCGGCGGCTCCCAGGCCATCTCCGACGCGCTGGCCGGGCACCTCACCGAACTGGGCGGCGTCATCCGCACCGGCGTCACCGTCCGCAAGCTCGACGAGCTGCCGCCCGCCCGCGCCTATGTCTTCGACACCTCGCCGACCGCGCTCGCCCGGATCGCCGGACTCGGCGACGCGTACCGCGGCTACCGCTACGGCGCCTCCGTCTTCAAGATCGACTACGCGCTGGACGGGCCGGTGCCGTGGACGTCCCCCGACGCGCGGCGCGCGGGCACCGTGCACATCGGGCCCAGCTACACCGAGATCGGCGACGCCCTCAACCGGGCGGTGACCGGGCGCCCGCCGCAGACGCCCTTCCTCATCACCGCCCAGCCGTCCGTGATCGACCCCTCCCGCGCCCCCGAGGGCAAGCACGTCTTCTGGGCCTACGGGCACGTCCCCCACGACTGGCACGGGGACGCCACCGATGCCGTCGAGCGCCAGATCGAGCGCTTCGCGCCGGGTTTCCGTGACCTCGTCCTCGCCCGCGCCGTCACCGGGCCCGCCGGTCTCGCCGCCCGCAACGCCAACTATGTCGGCGGTGACATCGCCTGCGGCGCCTACTCCGGACTCCAGTCCGTCATCCGGCCCCGCCTCGCCGCCAATCCCTACACCACCATCCGCCCCAACCTCTTCCTCTGCTCCTCGGCCACCCCGCCCGGCCCCGGCGTCCACGGCATGCCCGGCCACCACGCCGCCCGCGCCGTCCTCCACCACCTCCGCCGCGCCGCCCGCCGCTAACCCCGCCGCGCGGCGCCTATCCCGAGGGCGGCACCCCGATCTTTTAAGGGGCGCGGCCCCCAGGCGGTCACTCTGCCGGGGGCGGCACGCCGATCTTTTCAGGGGGCGCGGCGCCCGGGCGGTCACTCTGCTGCGGGCGGCACCCCGATCTTTTCAGGGGCGCGGCGCCCGGGCGGTCACTCTGCTGTGGGCGGCACCCCGATCTTTTCAGGGGCGCGGGGAACTGCGCGCCCAGCCACCGCCGGGCTTTCAGCCCGAAAACACACAGCAACTGCCCCGCTGCGGCCGGTATTTACAGCTCGCCACGGCTGGTGGCTGGGCGCGCAGTTCCCCGCGCCCCTCAAGCAGGCCCTGCGCCAGCCCGGCGCAGTTCCCCGCGCCCATAAGAACAGGCCCTGCGCCAGCCCAGCGCACATCCCCGCGCCCCTAAGAACAGGCCCTGCGCCAGCCCGGCGCGCAGTCCGGGTCAGGGGAGGGGGAGGCCGCGGCGGGCCTCGTGGACCAGGCGGGCCGCCGAGGCCACGGTGGCGGAAAGCTCCTCGGTCGAGAGCCCACTGCGACCGAGAAGAACGCCGACCTCGTCGGCGAACCCCGCGGGAGCCCCGGAAAGCACCGCGGCCGCGGGGAAGGCCCCCTTCTCGTTCAGGCACCACACCCGGTTCCAGGCGTGCAACGCCTGCGCGAGGACACCGAAGGCCCGCGACAGGCAGAGGGACACGTGCACGTGATCCCCCTTGACGGCCGACTTCGCGGCAGCGGCCACCGTGAACTCCGCCTCCCACGCGGCCTCGACCAGCGCCCGCCGCAACGCCTCGGGATACACCCGCGACTCGGCCCGGAGCGCCGCCAACTCCCCGTCGGTGTCGGCGAGTACGTGCCCGAGGGCGACCTCGCCCGGATAGCAGGGCGACCAGAAACCGAGCGGGTGCCCCGGCTGGATACCGACCTCGTAGCGGCCCTCGCGGCAGTCCTGCCACACCCGCCGGACGCGGTCGACGTCCCGCAGGATCCAGTCGACGGCGACCCCGTCCACGCGCAGCCACGCCCCGGCGTTGACCCACGGCCCCCACCCGCCCGGCGCGGCCACCTCCACCGGTTCCCCGGTGAACTCCCGCGCGAGCGCGGCCAACGCGGCCACATCCGGCTCGCCCCGGTAGTACACCCCGAGGTCCCAGTCCGAGTCCGCCCGGTGCGTCCCGCGCGCACGGCTGCCCCCGAGCAGCACCCCGACCACCCCGGGCACCTCCCGAAGGGCTTGGGCCATGGCGACCACGGGAACGTCCGGCGCGGCGGCGAGGACTTCGGGCAACGGCGGCTGATCAGCATGCATGCCGTGACGGTACGGGAGGGCGGGGCGGCCCCGCGCGCCTATTTCCGCTGCCCGCGCGGTGCCCGAGGCGACGCCTTGCCACGGTGCCGCGCCGTACCTATTCTTACTCACCAGTAAACTTACTCTGGAGTCAGGAAGGCCCGACATGGCGGCGCTCGACGACATCGACCTCGAACTCCTCGACTTCGGCACGGTCGAGCCGAAGGAATTCGCGCGGATCGTACGGGATCTTCCGGCCCGCCGGATCGCGGAGTTCATGAACGGAGCGCAGCGCCGACGGGTCCTGGACGAGGTCTTCCACCGGATGGGCACCCTCTTCAAGCCGGAGTCGGCAGGCCGCCGCGACGCCCTGATCCGCTGGCGGATCACGGCGGGGGACGAGGCACCGGACGTCTACGAGACGCACATCGCGAACGGCGCCTGCGCGGTCACGGCCGAGGACACCGGACGTACGCCGCAGCTCACCCTCACGATGGCCGCGCCGGAATTCCTCAAGCTGGTCTCGGGCAACGCCTCGGGCCCGGCGCTGTTCTTCACCCGGAAGCTGAAGGTGCAGGGGGACATCCGGCTGGCCGGCGGCCTGACCTACTTCTTCGACATCCCCAAGCCCTGACCGCCCGCCGCCGCATACGCCCGTACGGCCGCGACCGCCGCCCGCTCGTACGGTCGCGGCCGCGCGTCCGGGCCGAGCACGGCGCCGGTGACCAGCCGGAACAGCAGGGCGCGGACGAGGAGTTGGGCCCACGCGTCGGGGTCGGGGACATGGCCGTCCCCGGCGGGGCCGAGCGCGAGGACCGCGGGCCCCGCCCCGTACCAGAGCAGCGCGTCGACCACCACGACGGCCGCCGCCCAGTCGGCGGGGTACCAGTACGGCGGCCAGTCGATGACCGCGGGCGGCAGGCCGTCCGCGAAGAGCACATTGCCCAGCAGGTCGCCGTGCACGACCTGCGGCGCCGGTGCGCCGGACGGCTCGAACGGGCGGCGTTCTGCGGCCAGTTGGGCGATGAGCGCGGCCACCTCGGCGTCACCGTCGCCCCCGTCGTCCAGCGGCGACTCCTCCCAGGCGACCCGGGCCGCGTACGACCACGGACCCTCACGCGTGTCGAGGAAGCCGGGGCGCGGTACGTCCGCGAGCGCCGCGTGGAAGGCGGCGGCCGTCCGCAGCACATCGGCGGGCCGCCCCGGGTCGGACCGGCCGGCCACGTACTGCCACGCCTCCCAACCCTCCGCCGTCCAGCCGCCGTTCGCCGCCCGGACCGGCCGCGCGACCCGGAAGTGCGGGGACGCGGGCAGCGCAGTCAGCACCTCGGCCCGCCACGCGGTCTCGGCCGCGAGCCCGGTCGGCTTGAGCACCACCTCGCCGTCCCGCCAGGTCTGCCCCTGCCCGCCCGGCAGCGGCACCGGCCGCCCCGGCGCGCCGAAGGCCGCGAGCACGGCGGCAGACGGCGGGACCGACCCGGCTGGCTGGGTGGATTCGATCATGAGGCAAAATCCTAGATCCGGGGTCGCGGACCCGGCGACGGATATACCGCGCGGCGGCACGAGCCGGACGGTTCGACGGCACATGCGCCGCAGGCGAACTCGCCTCGCCGACCCGGCCCCCGACCTCGGACACCTCCCCGACAGGCCCCGCCGCCCAGCCGGTTGACGTGACGTCAGTTGACGCCCGCGCGGCGGCCGTTCTCCAGCTCCACAGGACCGGCGCCCGCGGCGAGGGCGGCCAGGGCCGCGTGGACACGGCGGGCGGCGCCCGGCGAGAAGTAGGAGTCGATCTCGTCGGCCGGGACCAGCTTCCAGGAGTCCAGTTCCTCCTCCTGGAGCCGTACCGCCGCCAGCCGCGTCTCGTCCAGCACGCCGCCGTCGTAGAGGTAGCTGGCCAGCGGCGGCCTGCCGGGCCCCGTCACCCAGTCGACGGCGAGCAGCGGGCCCGGCTCGATGTCCAGACCGATCTCCTCCGCGCTCTCCCGGCGGGCCGCCTGCCGCGGCGTCTCGTTCAGATCGGACTCGATGGTGCCGCCCGGCAGCGTCCAGGTCCCGTCGTCGCGGTAGTTCGGCTCGACGATGAGGATCCGGCCGTCGGCGGACCTGAAGAGGGTGTTCGCTCCCGAAATGATCTTCGGCAGCCCTGCGATGTACGTGGCGAAGTCGGTCGTCGTCATGCCGCCAAACCTACGACCACGGGCCGCGCGGCGGACTCGCGATCCGGTGATCGCGCGGTGACACAGCGCGGTGCCCATGGGCAGGCGGGCCCGGCCGGGATAGGGTCCCACCGGCGCGATGTTCCGTTTTCGGATGGGGAGTACGACAGTGTCCGACGCTGCAACAAGATCCACGGGACGTGTGCTGATCGCCGCGGACAAGTTCAAGGGCTCGCTGACGGCGGTGCAGGTGGCCGCGCATGTCGAGGCGGGGCTGCGCAAGGGCGCGCCCGGTGTGACCGTCACCTCCGTACCGGTCGCCGACGGCGGTGACGGCACCGTCGAGGCCGCCGTCACCGGCGGTTTCGAGCGCCGCACGGTACGCGTCACCGGACCGTTGGGCGAGCCGGTCGACGCCTCGTACGCGCTGCGTGACCGTACCGCCGTGGTCGAGATGGCCGAGGCGTCCGGCCTCCAGCACCTGCCGTCCGGCGTCTTCGCGCCGCTCACCGCGACCACGTACGGCACCGGCGAGCTGCTGAAGGCCGCGCTCGACGCGGGCGCCCGCACCATCGTGCTCGGCGTCGGCGGCAGCGCCACCAACGACGGCGGCGCGGGCATGCTCAGCGCGCTCGGCGCCCGGCTGCTGGACCGCGACGGCGCGCCCGTCGCGCCCGGCGGCGGCCCGCTGGCCGCGCTCGCCACCGCCGACCTGTCCGGGCTCGACCCGCGGCTGGTCGACACCGAGATCGTCCTCGCCAGCGACGTCGACAACCCCCTGCTCGGGCCCAAGGGCGCCGCCGCCGTCTACGGGCCGCAGAAGGGCGCCTCCGAGGCCGACGTCGCCACGCTCGACGCCGCCCTCGGGCACTACGTCGACGTCCTCGCCCTCGCCGAGGGTCCGACCGCCGCCGCGGCGGCCGACGCCCCTGGCGCGGGCGCCGCGGGCGGCATCGGCTACGGGGCCCTCGTCGGCCTCGGCGCCACCTTCCGGGCCGGTATCGACGTCATGCTCGACGTCCTCGGCTTCGCGGCCGCCCTCGACGGCGTCGACCTCGTCATCACCGGCGAGGGCTCCCTCGACGAGCAGACCCTGCACGGCAAGGCGCCGGTCGGCGTCGCCCAGGCCGCCCGCGCCCGTGACATCGACGTCGTCGCCGTCTGCGGCCGTCTCGCGCTCAGCCCCAGCGCCCTCGGCTCCGCCGGGATCCGCCGCGCCTACCCGCTCTCGTCCCTGGAACCGGACCCGGCCGTCTCCATCCCCAACGCAGGCCCGCTCCTGGAACAGCTCTCCGCCGAGCTGGCCCGCGACTTCCTGACCTAGCCAGCCCCAGCGCCAGCCCCAGCCCCCCCAGCCCCCAGCGCCAGGCGCAGGCGTGCGGAAACGACTGCGGCCCCTCCGCCGAGAGCGGAGGGGCCGCGGGCCGTAGCAGCACACCGGGGGCTCACCCCGGAGACATGTCAGCGCAGAGCGTCCGCCCTGGCCTCGCGACGATTGGCCCGCATCGTATTGACGCGGCGCGTGGTCGCGAAGCAGGGGATGACCGCCGCGGCCACGCACTGGAGGGCGGCGCCCGTCTGGAGGAGCAGGTGGCCGCCGGGGACGTCGAGGGTCCAGGCGGTCAGGCAGCCCATGCTGATGAGGATCCAGCCGAGGGTGATGACGGCGAGGCGTCCGCGCGGCTTGGGGTACTCCACGCGGCTCACCATGAGCCAGGCGACGCCGACGATGGCGACGACGGTGGGGATGAAGGGCAGCTCCAGCAGGACGACGGAGACGACCGTCATCGCCCCGAAGGGGCTGGGCATGCCCTGGAAGACACCGTCCCTGATCGTGGTGCAGGAGAAGCGGGCGAGCCGCAGCACCACGGCCAGGACGACCATCACCGCGGCGGCGGCCGACACCTTGCCGTGGGCGTCGTCGGCGACCAGACCCCAGACGACGACGAAGTAGGCGGGCGCGAGGCCGAAGCTGATCAGGTCGGAGAGATTGTCCAGCTCGGCGCCCATCGCGGAGCTGCGCAGCTTGCGCGCGACCAGCCCGTCGAAGAGGTCGAAGACGGACGCGAGCAGCATGAGCGTCACCGCGGTGGCGGCGCTGTGCTTGGACATGCCGCCGACGGTGGTGCCCATCAGGTGCGGGACCAGGACTCCGGTGGTCGTGAAGTACACGGCCATGAAGCCACAGATCGCATTACCGAGAGTGAGCGCGTCGGCGATGGACAGCCGGGTGGACAGCGGAAGGTCGGCTACCTCGTCCTCCAGCTCGGTGACCCAGTGCGACTGCGCCTGCACCGGAGTGTGAGTGTGGGCCTTTGCCTGCGTGTCGGGTTCAACCACGGTCAAGGCGAGTCACCCCAGCCGTGGTGGTCTGCCCGACCTCGACGTCGGGCTCGATGCCCTCCGGCAGGTACACGTCGACCCGCGAGCCGAACCGGATCAGGCCGATCCGCTCGCCCTGTTCCACCTTGCAGCCGCGCGGCACGTACGGAACGATCCTGCGCGCCACCGCGCCGGCGATCTGCACCATCTCGACATCGCCGATCTCGGTGTCGAAGTGCCAGACCACCCGCTCGTTGTTCTCGCTCTCCTTGTTGAACGCCGGTACGTATCCGCCGGGGATGTGCTCGACGGAGGTGACCGTGCCCGCGAGGGGCGCGCGGTTCACGTGGACGTTCAGCGGGCTCATGAAGATCGCGACGCGGGTACGCCCGTCCTTCCACGGCATGATGCTCTGCACCACACCGTCCGCGGGACAGATCACACGGCCCTCGGCGATCTCGCGCTCGGGGTCGCGGAAGAACCACAGCATGCCCGCGGCGAGCGCGGTGGCGGGGACGGCCACCGTCGCCCAGCGGCCTGAGCGGCGCGCGCGGACAAGGCTTACCGCCGCGGTGGCGACGGTCGGGAGGAGCCACGGCGACGCTCCGCGCGCGAGTCGTACGCCGACAAGGCCGTCGCGTGGTGCAGAGGAATGGCTGTGGGGCATGGAAGACCTTCGTAGCGGAGGGTGCCGCGAATTACTTCTGGGGACGGCGGCTTTAACCCGATGGTATCGGTTGACACGGGCAACTCGGCAAGCTCAAGGGCGAGTCGATGGCTGGTTCCCGTGCCGCGACGGCTCACGCAGTGTGACCTTCCCCTCGGGTAAATGTCAATAAATACGGACATTCTTCCTTCGGTTATCCCTGGAGACGATACTCCTCCAGCAGTCGCCGCCCGATGATCATTTTCTGGATCTCGGCGGTCCCCTCGCCGATCAGCAGCATCGGCGCCTCCCGGTACAGCCGCTCGATCTCGTACTCCTTGGAGAAGCCGTAGCCGCCGTGGATGCGGAACGCGTCCTCCACCACTTCCTTGCAGAACTCCGCGGCCAGGTACTTCGCCATCCCGGCCTCCAGGTCGTTGCGCTCGCCCGAATCCTTCTTACGTGCGGCGTTGACCATCATCCGGTGCGCGGCCTCCACCTTGGTGGCCATCTCGGCGAGCTTGAACTGGATCGCCTGGTGCTGTGCGATGGGTTTGCCGAACGTGTGCCGTTGCTGTGCGTAGGCGATGCCCAGTTCGAACGCCCGCTGTGCCACACCGCAGCCGCGCGCGGCCACATTGACCCGGCCGACCTCGACGCCGTCCATCATCTGGTAAAAACCCCGGCCGCTCTGTCCGCCGAGCACCCGGTCGGCCGGAACCCTCACGTCCTGGAGGATCAGTTCCGTGGTGTCGACGCCCTTGTAGCCCATCTTGTCGATCTTCCCTGGCACGGTGAGGCCGGGGACCGAGGCGTTGGCGCCGAAGCCGGGCTCCTTCTCGATCAGGAAGGTCGTCATCGACTTGTGCGGCGGCGCGTCCTCCGCCTGCCCCTCGTCGGTCCTGCACAGCACCGCGACCAGATGGGAAGAACCGCCGTTGGTCAGCCACATCTTTTGGCCGTTGACGACGTACGCGTCCCCGTCGCGTACGCCCTTGGTGCGGATCGCCGACACGTCGGAGCCCAGTTCCGGCTCCGACATCGAGAACGCGCCACGCACGTCGCCCGCCGCCATACGCGGCAGGAAATG
The DNA here is from genome assembly GCF_040610915.1 of Streptomyces sp. NPDC003300. Lineage (NCBI taxonomy): Bacteria > Bacillati > Actinomycetota > Actinomycetes > Kitasatosporales > Streptomycetaceae > Streptomyces > Streptomyces sp. NPDC003300. Next base: position 149,229 of record NZ_JBEXNE010000009.1, read on the forward strand.
GTCCTTCTGCTCCTGTGTGCCGTGCTGCTTGATCATGTAGGCGACGATGAAATGGGTGTTGATGATGCCGGACACGCTCATCCAGCCGCGCGCGATCTCCTCGACCGTCAGCGCGTACGTCAGCAGCGACTCGCCGAGGCCGCCGTACTCCTCGGGAATCATCAGGCCGAAGATGCCCAGTTCCTTGAGCCCTTCGACGATGTCCGTCGGATATTCGTCGCGGTGCTCCAACTCCGTGGCGACCGGCAGGATCTCCTTGTCCACGAAGGAGCGGACGGTGGAGAGGATCTCCTTCTGGACGTCGGTCAGCCCGTCGGTCTGCGCGAGGCGGCTCATGACTCAGCTCTCTCCCAGCTCGGGACGGCCGGGCTGTTCCCCGCCGCGCTCCTTGATGTACGTGGCGGTCGGCACCAGCACCTTGCGGCGGAAGACGCAGACCAGGGTGCCGTCCTGCTTGTAGCCCCTGGTCTCCACCTCGACGATGCCGCGGTCGTTCTTCGACTTCGACGGGCGCTTGTCGAGCACCGTCGTCTCGCCGTAGACCGTGTCGCCGTGGAAGGTCGGCGCCACGTGCTTCAGCGACTCGATCTCCAGATTGGCGATGGCCTTGCCTGAGACATCGGGCACCGACATCCCGAGCAGGAGCGAGTAGATGTAGTTGCCGACGACGACATTGCGGCCGAAGTCGGTTGTCTTCTCCGCGTAGTTGGCGTCCATGTGCAGCGGATGGTGATTCATCGTGAGGAGGCAGAAGAGGTGGTCGTCGTACTCGGTGACGGTCTTTCCCGGCCAGTGCTTGTAGATCGCACCGACCTCGAACTCCTCGTAAGTGCGGCCGAACTGCACGTCATACCTCCAGCTTTTCCAGCTTGTTCGCGAGCCGGATCTCGTCCACGATCCGGCCGATGATCCCGGTGATTCCGAAGTCCTTCGGGGTGAAGACGGCCGCCACTCCGGCCTCGATCAGCGCCTTGGCGTCCGCCGAGGGGATGATCCCGCCGACGACCACCGGGATGTCGTCCACCCCGGCCCCGCGCAGCCGCTCCAGCACGTCCGGCACCAGGGCGGCGTGCGAACCGGACAGGATCGACAGACCCACGCAGTGCACGTCCTCGGCCACCGCCGCCGACACGATCTGCTCGGGTGTCAGCCTGATCCCCTGGTAGACCACCTCGAAACCGGCGTCGCGGGCGCGTACGGCGATCTGCTCGGCGCCGTTGGAGTGCCCGTCGAGCCCCGGCTTGCCGACCAGCAGCCGCAGCCGTCCGCCGCCCAACTCCTTGGCCGTCTCGGCGACTTTGCGCCGTACCTCGGCCATCGGACTGCCCTCCTCGGCGGCCACCGCGACCGGCGCGCCGCTGACCCCGGTCGGCGCCCGGAACTCACCGAACACATCGCGCAGCGCCCACGACCACTCGCCGGTCGTCACCCCCGCCCGCGCGCAGTCCAGCGTCGCGGGCATCAGATTGTCGGTGCCCGCCGCGGCCGAGCGCAGCGCGGTCAGCGCCTCCTGCGCGCGCGCCTCGTCACGCGCCACCCGCCAGTCGTGCAGCGCGGCCACCACCCGCGCCTCGTTGGCCGGGTCGACGGTCATGATGGCCGTGCCGAGGTCGGCGGTCAGCGGACTGGTCTCGGTGGACTCGTAGACGTTGACGCCGACGATCTTCTCTTCGCCGGACTCGATCCGGGCCCGGCGCTCGGCGTGCGAGGACACCAACTCCGACTTCAGATAGCCCGATTCGACCGCCGCCATGGCGCCGCCCAGCTCCTGGATGTGCTCGATCTCGGCGGTGGCGAGCGCCACCAGCTCCTCGACCTTCGCCTCGATCACATGGCTGCCGTCGAAGATGTCCTCGTACTCCAGCAGGTCGCTCTCGTGCGCCAGCACCTGCTGGATGCGCAGGCTCCACTGCTGGTCCCAGGGCCGGGGCAGCCCCAACGCCTCGTTCCACGCCGGGAGTTGCACCGCACGGGCGCGGGCGTCCTTGGACAGCGTGACAGCCAGCATCTCCAGCACGATCCGCTGGACGTTGTTCTCCGGCTGCGCCTCGGTCAGGCCGAGCGAGTTGACCTGCACGCCGTAGCGGAAGCGGCGCTGCTTGGCGTTCTCGATGCCGTACCGCTCGCGGGTGACGGTGTCCCAGATCCGGCCGAAGGCGCGCATCTTGCACATCTCCTCGACGAAGCGCACGCCCGCGTTCACGAAGAAGGAGATCCGCGCGACGACATCGCCCCTGCGCTCCTCCGGGACCTGCCCCGAGGCGAAGACCGCGTCCAGGACGGCGATCGCCGTGGACATCGCGTAGGCGATCTCCTGGACCGGCGTGGCCCCGGCCTCCTGGAGGTGGTAGCTGCAGATGTTGATCGGGTTCCACTTGGGGAGGTGGTTGACCGTGTACGTGATCATGTCGGTGGTCAGCCGCAGCGACGGGACCGGCGGGAAGACATGCGTCCCCCGTGACAGGTACTCCTTGACGATGTCGTTCTGCGTCGTGCCCTGGAGCGCGGTGAGGCCCTCCTCGCCGAGTCCTTGCTCCTCGGCGACCACCTGGTAGAGCGCCAGCAGCCACATGGCGGTGGCGTTGATGGTCATCGAGGTGTTCATCCGCTCCAGCGGGATGTCCTGGAACAGCCGCCGCATGTCGCCGAGATGGGCGATCGGCACGCCGACCCGGCCGACCTCGCCGCGGGCCAGCACGTGGTCCGCGTCGTAGCCGGTCTGGGTCGGCAGGTCGAAGGCGACGGACAGGCCCGTCTGGCCCTTCTCCAGATTGCGCCGGTACAGCTCGTTGGACGCCTCCGCGGTCGAGTGCCCCGCGTAGGTCCGCATCAGCCAGGGCCGGTCCTTCTGACGCCCTGTCATCGGGCGTCCCCGGCAGGGGAGTCGGGGACACCGGACGTCGCGTCGCGGAACAGGTTGATCGAGGGCAGGTGCTTCGCGCGCAGCTCCGGGTCGGTGACGCCCATGCCCTCCTCGGGGGCCAGCGCGAGGACGCCGACCTTGCCCTGGTGGAGATTGCGGTGCACGTCGTACGCCGCCTGCCCGGTCTCGGCCAGCGTGTACGTCCGCGACAGCGTCGGGTGGATCTTCCCCTTGGCGATCAGCCGGTTGGCCTCCCACGCCTCGCGGTAGTTGGCGAAGTGCGAGCCGACGATCCGCTTCAGGCTCATCCACAGGTAGCGGTTGTCGTACTCGTGGGTGTAGCCGCTGGTGGACGCGCAGGTGACGATCGTGCCGCCCTTGCGGGTGACGTAGACCGAGGCGCCGAAGGTCTCGCGGCCGGGGTGCTCGAAGACGATGTCGACGTCCTCGCCGCCGGTCAGTTCGCGGATCCGGGCGCCGAACCGCTTCCACTCGCGCGGGTCCTGGTGGTGCTCGTCCTTCCAGAACCGGTAGCCCTCGGCGCTGCGGTCGATGATCGCCTCCGCGCCCATCGCCCGGCAGATGTCCGCCTTCTGCGGGCTGGAGACGACACAGATCGGGGTGGCGCCGCCCGCCAGCGCGAACTGCGTGGCGTACGAGCCGAGTCCGCCGCTCGCGCCCCAGATCAGCACGTTGTCGCCCTGCTTCATGCCCGCGCCGTTGCGCGAGACGAGCTGGCGGTAGGCCGTGGAGTTGACCAGTCCGGGCGCCGCGGCCTCCTCCCACGTGAGGTGCTCCGGCTTGGGCATGAGCTGGTTGGACTTGACCAGCGCGATCTCGGCGAGGCCGCCGAAGTTGGTCTCGAAGCCCCAGATCCGCTGCTCGGGGTCGAGCATCGTGTCGTTGTGCCCGTCGGCGGACTCCAGCTCCACGCTCAGGCAGTGCGCGACGACCCGGTCGCCGGGCTTCCAGGCGTTGACCCCGGCGCCGGTGCGCAGCACGACGCCCGCCAGGTCGGAGCCGATGACGTGGTACGGCAGGTCGTGCCGCTTGGCGAGCGGCGACATCCTGCCGTAGCGCTCGAGGAAGGAGAAGGTCGAGACCGGCTCGAAGATCGAGGTCCAGACCGAGTTGTAGTTGACCGAGCTGGCCATCACCGCCACCAGGGCCTCGCCGGGCCCGAGTTCGGGCAGCGGGACCTGGTCGAGGTGGAGCGAGGTGCGGGGGTCCTTCTCGCGGGTGGTGAGTCCGGCGAACATCTCGGCCTCGTCCTTGCGGACGGTGACGGCGCGGTAGGACTCCGGCAGCGGGAGGGCCGCGAAGTCGGCGGCCGAACTGTCAGGCGCGAGGATCGCGTCCAGGATTTCCTTCATGGTGTCTGACCTCCGGCGAAGCGTGCTGCTGCTGCGTTGGCGCTGGGGGAACGCAGGGGCGGATGGCTGGGGGTGCCGTCGTCGGTCCGGCGGGTACGGCGGTGGAACTGACCATGTGCGCGGTGGCGCGGGGATACCTGTGACGCAGGCGGGTCCGGGCCTTGGGGACAGTCGGCGTACGCGGGATATCCGTACGCCGGCCGCCCGGACTACCGTCACGGTATGGCACGCAGTGCCAGTCGTAAAGACACTGCGTGCCAAAAATTTGTCTCACGTGTCACCGGGACGCCACAAACGAGCGGCAGCGGCCGACCGGGGTTCCGGTCGGCCGCTGCCGTGGTTGCGGGTGCGGTGGGGCGGGCGCTCGGGCGCCGGGCGGGCGCCGACGGCACCCGGGGCGCTCAGGCGCGGCGCAGGGCCTGCTCTATCGTCCGCAGGATCTCGGCCGGGGAGGCGTCGGTGCGGGCGACCGCGACCACCACCTCACCCTGCCGCGACACGGTCGCCGCAGGCTCCACCGCGACCCGCGACGGTATCCGGCCCGCGCCGATGCCGCTGCCGAAGGTGGCCTTGATGACGTCGAAGGCGTGGTTGAGCTGCGCCTCCACATCGCCCTTGCCGTCATTGCGCAGCCAGCGCCGCAGGACGTGATTGTGCGCCGCGACCACCGCGGAGGCGGCCACCTCGGCCAGCAGCGGGTCGTCGTCGCCGTCCCGGTGCGCGCCCTCGTCGAAGTGGCCCAGCAGATAGCGGGTGAACAGCCGCTCGTACCGGGCCACCGAGGCGATCTCGCGCTCCCGCAGCGTCGGCACCTCGCGGGTCAGCCGGTACCGCTCGACCGACACCTCCGGCATGTACGCGTACATCCGCAGCACCTCGGTGATGCCCCGGCACACCGTGTCCAACGGGTGCTCGTACGGCTCCGCGGAGTCCAGCACCGCCTGCACCCGTACCAGCGTGTCGTCGTGGTCCGGGAAGATCGCCTCTTCCTTGGAGCGGAAGTGCCGGAAGAACGTACGGCGCGCCACCCCGGCCGTCGCCGCGATGTCGTCGACCGTCGTGGCCTCGTAACCCCGCTCGGCGAACAGGTGCATGGCCGCCGACGCGAGGTCCTGGCGCACCCGGTGGCGCTGGGCCGCGGCGCGACGGCCGTTCGCGGTCTCAGGTGGGTCGGACTTCGCGGGCTGGGACATGTGGGGAACGTAACACGGCGCGGCCCCCCGTCCGGCGGCCGGGGGGAAACGTCCCCAGTCCGCCGGACGACCGCGGTCCGACCTGCGCTCACGCCCGCCGGACGGCGCGCCGCCGGTGTCGGCGCGGCGCTCGGTGCCGTGCCCTGTTCCGCTGCCGGGGCGCGCCTCAGCGCCGGGCATACTCGCGGAAGCCGCGGCCGGTCTTACGGCCCAGGCAGCCCGCGGACACCAGGTGTTCCAGCAGCGGCGCGGGCGCCAGGCCCGGATCGCGGAACTCCTCGTGCAGCACCTGCTCGATCGCCAGCGACACGTCCAGGCCCACCACGTCGAGCAGCTCGAACGGGCCCATCGGATAGCCGCCGCCGAGCTTCATCGCCGCGTCGATGTCGTCCACGCTCGCGTAGTGGTCCTGGACCATCTTCACCGCGTTGTTGAGGTACGGGAACAGCAGCGCGTTCACGATGAAACCGGCCCGGTCGCCGCAGTCCACCGCGTGCTTGCGGACCGCGCCGCACACCTGGTGCACCGTCGCCCGCACGTCGTCCGCGGTCAGCACCGTGTGCACGACCTCGACCAGCTTCATCGCGGGCGCCGGGTTGAAGAAGTGCATCCCGACGACGTCCTGCGGGCGTCCGGTGGCCCGCGCGACCGCGACCACCGGCAGCGACGAGGTGGTGGTGGCCAGCACCGCGCCCGGCTTGCAGACCTTGTCGAGCATCTGGAAGAGCTGCTGCTTGACCGCCAGATCCTCCGCCACCGCCTCCACCACCAGGTCGGCGTCGGCGAAGGAGTCGTACGAACCGGACGGCGACACCCGCGCCACCGCCGCGTCCCGCTGCTCCTGGGTCAGCCGGCCCTTGGTGACCGAGCGGTCCAGCGACTTCGCCAGCCGCGCCACCGCCGATTCCGCCTTCTCCTGAGTACGGGCGGCCACCACGACGTCGAAGCCCGCCTTCGCGAAGACCTCGGCGATACCGGTCGCCATCGTGCCGGACCCCGCGACGCCCACCGCGCGCACCGGCCGCCCGGCCGGCCGGGTGTCCCCGGCGCCCGGAGTCTCCGCGTCCGGCACCACGACCGCGCTGCCCGGCGCCTGGTAGCTGTAGAAACCCCGGCCCGACTTACGGCCCCGCAGCCCGGCCGCCGTGAGCTGCTTGAGCACCGGCGCAGGGGCGTGCAGCCGGTCGTGGGACGCCTCGTACATCGCATCGAGGACGGTCGTGGCGGTGTCGACGCCGATCAGGTCGAGCAGCGCCAGCGGGCCCATCGGCAGCCCGCAGCCCAGCCGCATCGCCGCGTCGATGTCCTCGCGAGTGGCGTACCGCGCCTCGTACATCGCCGCCGCCTGGTTGAGATAGCCGAACAGCAGGCCGTCGGCGATGAAGCCCGGCCGGTCGCCGACCGGCACCGGCTCCTTGCCGAGGCTCCGCACGAGGGCGGTGACGGCCGCCGTGGTCTCCGGCGACGTCAGGACCGTCGACACGACCTCGACCAGCTTCATCGCGGGCGCGGGCGCGAAGAAGTGCAGCCCCAGCACCCGGTCGGGGCGGGAGGTCTCGGCCGCCAGCCGGGTCACCGACAGGGCGTTCGTGCCGGTCGCCAGGATCGCGTCCGGCTTGGCCAGCCGGTCAAGCTCGGTGAAGACCTCGCGCTTGATGTCGTAGCGCTCGTCGACCACCTCGATCACCAGATCCGCCTCGGCGGCGGCCCGCAGATCGGGGAACGTACGGAAGCGGGCCAGCGCGTCGCCGCGCTCCGCCTCGGTGCTCCGGCCGCGCTCCACGGCGCGCGCCGTGGAACGCTCCAGCGCCGTGACCGCGCGGCGCGCCGCGCTCTGGTCGATGTCGATGCCGATCACCTCGTGACCGGCGCGGGCCATGACCTCGGCGATGCCGGTGCCCATGGTGCCCAGGCCCACGACGGCGACGGTCGCCAGGGGCGCCGCGCTCGCGGCGGGAGGTGAGGATGCGGTCGCTGACGATGAGGGTGTGGACGGACGGTCCATCGCGTGACTCCAGACGCTGGGGAGACCGGAGCGCGCCACGCGCGCACACGGCTGAAGGAGTGAGGTGGAGTCGCGGGCCGGAAGTGCAGGGGTGCGTGCCCGCGCGAAGAGATAGGCGAGCCCTGTCCCGGGGCCGCGCCGCGATGATGCCGAACCGACGAGTGTTCCCGTCCACGGCGGCTGCGTCACCGACCACCGTGCACGTCCCCCGAGCGTAACCGGCGAGTAACTTCCCCGCCAGTCCTGTGCCCATGTGATCTGCGCCGCCCCCATCTGAGCGGCCCGCCCCCACCGGCCGGTGGTCCGGGAGCGACCGATCCGCCCCGCCGGGGCGGTAACGGGAAACTCGGCTCCTACAGTGGGGAGATGGACGTCGAGACCCGTGAACGCCTCGCTCGCAAGCTCACCGCCGTGGGTGAACCGTTGGAGGTGAGGGAGGCGGCCGCCGTGGAGTTGGCGGAGGCGGGAGACCGGCGGGCGTTCGAGACGCTGGCGTTGTTGCTGAACTACCGGGACGAGTCGCGGGCGAGCCGCGCCGCCGAGGCGCTGGCGCGGCTGGCGGACCCGCGGACCGGGCGGGCCGCCGCCGCGCTGGCCACCAACGAACTGCGGGTCGCGTACGCGCTGCCCGCCATCCGCCTCCTGGTCCGAATGCGGGCGCCCGAGGCCGTACCGGCGCTCACCACCACCCTGGAGCGGCTGCTCGCCCGGCCGACCCCCGCGCCCCACGAACGCATCGCGCTGGCCTGCGTGGAGGGCCTGGGCGCACTGTGCCTGCGGCAGGCGCCCCCCGCCGCCCGGCACGCGCTGCGCGCCGCGACCGCCCACCCGCCACTGGCCCCGGCCGCCCGCGCGGCGCTGGCCGACGCCTAGGGCCTGACGCCTGTCCGGAACCCGCGCGAGGTCATAGCAGCGTGAGCTGGGTGTTCTCCGCGGCGGGCCGTGCCGCCGGCACCTGGTCGCCGGACAGCCCCGCCTCCGGCTCGCCCGGCTTCCGGAAGCGCCGCGTGCCCTCGCGATGCGCGGGCCCGCAGCCGAACTCCGTGGCGAATTCGTGGACTTGGCGGGTGACCCGGCGCTGGTACCACGTCGGGGCGTACGCGCCGCCCGCGTACATCGTCTCGTAGCGCCGTACGAGATGCGGGTGGTGCCGGCCGAGCCACGTCATGTACCACTCGCGGGCGCCCGGCCGCAGATGGAGGACCAGGGGCGTGATCGAGGCGGCGCCCGCCGAGGCGATGGCGCGGACGGTGGCCCGCAACTGCTCGGGGGAGTCGCTGAGGAAGGGCAGGACGGGCGCCATCAGCACGGTGGGCGGCAGCCCGTTCGCCCGCAGGGTGCGGCAGACCGCCAGCCGGGTCTCGGGGGAAGGCGTACCCGGTTCCACGCTGCGCCACAGCTCGCCGTCGGTGAAGCCGACCGACAGCGCGATGGACACATCGGTGACGCCGGCGGCCTGCCGCAGCAGTTCCAGGTCGCGGAGGATCAGCGAGCCCTTGGTGAGGATCGAGAAGGGGTTGGCGCGGTCGCGCAGCGCGGCGATGATGCCGGGCATCAACTGATACCGGCCCTCCGCGCGCTGGTAGCAGTCCACGTTCGTGCCCATCGCGATGTGCTGGCCCTGCCAGCGCGCCGACGCCAGCTCCCGGCGCAGCAGCTCCGGCGCGTTGGTCTTCACCACGATCTGCGAGTCGAAGTCGATCCCGGTGTCGAGATCGAGATAGCTGTGCGTCTTGCGCGCGAAGCAGTACACGCAGGCGTGGCTGCACCCGCGGTACGGGTTGACCGTCCACTCGAAGGGCATGCGGGACGCCCCCGGCACCCGGTTGATGATCGACTTCGCCCGTATCTCGTGGAAGGTGATGCCGCGGAAGCCCGGCGTGTCGAAGGTCCGGGTGACCGCGTCGGCGCCGAACAGCGCGGGCGCGCCACCGGCCGCCGCGTCGTCGCCGCTCAGATGGTCCCAGCGCATCGCGCCCTCCTCCGGTTGTCTCCGGCCGCCCGTCTCCGGTCGCCCGTCCCTCCACAATAGAACACAGATTCGATAAGCGCGTGTGGTTGGCTTGTGCGGCGCGCCGGGAAGGCGCGCGACCTGGCACGGACCTGAGGAGAAGTCATGGCGCTGGTCGAGGCCACCACGGAGCGGATCGTCGACGCGGAGCCGGAGCGGGTGTACGCCGCCGTCGCCGACTACGCGGGCACCCGCGGCCGGGTGCTCCCTGAGCAGTTCAGCGAGTACGAGGTCCGGGAGGGCGGCCACGGCGCGGGCACCGTCGTCCACTGGAAGCTCCAGGCCACCAGCAAGCGGATCCGCGACTGCCTCTTCGACGTCTCCGCGCCCGCCGCGGACACGCTGGTCGAGACCGACCGCAATTCGACGCTCGTGAACACCTGGACGGTCACCCCGTCGGGCGAGGGCCGCAGCAAGGTCGTCGTCGTCACCACCTGGCAGGGCGCGAGCGGCGTCGGCGGCTTCTTCGAGCGCACCTTCGCGCCCAAGGGCCTCGGCCGTATCTACGACGCGCTGCTCGCCTCGCTGGCCGCCGACGTCGAGAAGAAGTGAGGCGCCGAGCGGGATGGGGCCGAGCGGAATGGCGCCGAGCGGAGTGGGGCCGAGCGGAGTGGGGCCGAGTGGAGTGAAGTGAGGGGAGCGCACCGCGGGGGAGTGAAGTCCCTTACGGTGCCGCTGGTTTCGTGATCGTTCACTGATACGGGTGGTTTCGCGTACTTCCTGAGAATCGTCGCGCTTGCTCGTCGTTGTCGCTTAATGCGGGAAACGGTGGCCAGGCAGGCGCGACGAGGGGAGTGGCAGTGGGTGGCAGCACGCTGATCGAGCGTCCGGCGGCCGTGGACGACGAACGGCCGGGGGAGGGGACCGGGGGTGCGGCCGAGGAGGCGGGCGGCGCCTCGGGACCGCCCGGCGGCAACGGCGCCGCGGTCGACCTCACACCGCGCCGGGTCCGGCTGGTCTTCGTCGGCCTGATGCTGGCGCTGCTGCTGGCCGCGCTCGACCAGATGATCGTGGCCACCGCCCTGCCGAAGATCGTCGGCGAGCTGCACGGCCTCGACAAGATGTCCTGGGTCGTCACCGCCTATCTGCTGGCGTCCACGATCGGACTGCCGATCTACGGCAAGCTCGGCGACCTCTTCGGCCGCAAGATCGTCTTTCAGTTCGCGATCATGACCTTCGTCATCGGCTCCGCGCTGGCCGCGTGGTCGCGCACCATGGACGAACTCATCGCCTTCCGCGCCATCCAGGGCATCGGCGGCGGCGGACTGATGATCGGCGTGCAGGCGATCATGGCCGACATCGTGCCGCCGCGGGAACGCGGGCGCTACATGGGCCTGATCGGCGCCGCCTTCGGCCTCGCGTCGGTCGCGGGACCGCTGCTCGGCGGCTTCTTCACCGACCACGCCTCCTGGCGCTGGTGCTTCTCCATCAACGTGCCCTTCGGCCTGGTCACCCTCGTCGTGATCAGCCTCGTGCTGAAACTCCCCAAGCCCGCCGTCCGGCCCCGCCTCGACGTGCTCGGCGCCCTGCTGCTGGCCGTCGGCTCCACCTGCCTGGTGCTCGTCACCACCTGGGGCGGCTCCAAGTACGGCTGGCAGTCCCGGGAGATCCTCGGCCTCGGCGCGGGCGCCGTGGTCAGCGCGCTGCTCTTCGTGCTCGTCGAGCGGTTCGCCGCGGAACCGGTCATCCCCTTGCGGCTGTTCCGCGACGGGGTCTTCAACACCACCGCCCTGATCGGCGGGATCGTCGGCGTCGCCCTGTTCGGCGCGGCCAGCTATCTGCCGACCTTCCTCCAGATGGTCGACGGCGCGAGCGCCACCGGATCGGGGCTCCTCATGCTGCCGATGATGATGGGCGTCGTCCTCGCCTCCATCGTCGGCGGGCAGTTGATCAGCAGGACAGGGCGCTACAAGATCTTCCCGATCATCGGCGGCGCCCTGTCGACGGCCGGCATGTATCTGCTGTCGCTGATGGACGCCGACACCCCGCAGGCCGAGTACAGCGTCTACATGGCCGTACTCGGTCTCGGCATCGGCCTGATGCTGCCCGTGCTGGTGCTCGCCGTGCAGAATTCGGTGCGCCCCACCGACATCGGCGCGGCCACCAGCGCCAACAACTACTTCCGGCAGATCGGCGGTTCGGTCGGCGCGGCCGTCTTCGGCACGCTCTTCGCCGACCGCCTCGCCAAGCGCCTCGCGGTCGAACTCCCCAAGGGCGCCCACCTGCCCGACGCCCAGTCGGTCACCCCCCAACTGGTCCGCACACTCCCCGCGGCTGTGCGCGACGGGTACGTCAACGCGTACGCCGAGGCCATGCCGCGGATCTTCCTCTACCTGGTGCCGGTGCTCGCGCTCGGCTTCCTCTTCGCCTTCCTCCTCAAGGAGAAACCCCTGGTGACCCAGCACGGCCCCGCTTCCCCGACGACCACGTACGACGGCGACACCGCCACCGACACCCTCACCGGCGCCGACGGCGCGCCCGGCTTCACCGTGACCGACTCGGCCGTGCCGGGCGCCCGCAAGAGCTACGCGGGCGGTGTGCCCGTGTGCGGCACCGTCCAGCACTCCGACGGCAGTTCCGTCGGCCGCGCCGCGCTCACCCTGATCGACGTCACGGGACGGCAGATCGGCCGCGGCGCGACCACCGAGGACGGCCGGTACGCGCTGAGCACCCCGGGCAGCGGCAGCTATGTGCTGATCGCCGCCGCGGGCGGCCACCAGCCGCAGGCCGTCAGCATCACCGTCGCCGACCGCCCGGTCGAACTCGACGTGGTGCTCGGCGGCGCCGGACGTCTGGCGGGCGCCGTGCGCACCGCGGACGGCACCCCGGTCAGGGACGCCATCGTGACCCTGACCGACATCCGCGGCGACGTCGTGGCGACCTCCCGCAGCGGACGCGAAGGCGCCTACGTCCTGAGCGAGTTGGTGGCGGGCGAGTACACGCTGGCGGCCAGCGCGCCCGCCTTCAGGCCCGCCGCGCTGCCGGTGTCGGTGCAGGCGTCGCGGGAGACCCGGCAGGACGTGGAGCTGGCGGGCGGCGCGGTGCTGCGCGGGACCGTACGCGCCCCCGGCGGGCGGCTGGTCGAGGACGCGCGGGTCACGCTGCTGGACGCGGCGGGCAATGTCGTGGACTCGGTCACCACCGGCCCCGACGGGCACTTCCGGTTCGTGGACCTCGCCGCCGGTGAGTACACGGTGATCGCCGCCGGTTACCCGCCGGTCGCCACCGTCCTCCAGGTCGCGGGCGGCGGCAGGACCGAGCGGGACCTCCAGCTCGGACACGCCGACTAGGGCCTGTCCGGCGGATACGTCGGACCCGCCGGATACGTCGGTCACGCCGACGAGGACCGTGCCGCCGCCGTACCCGCCGTGGACGCGCGGCCGTATCCACCGCCGTACGGAACGGGCAGTGACCCTTACTCCACAAGAGTGAGGGTCACTGCCCGTTGCCGTTCCCGGTCACCGCGGCCGTCGGCCGCCGGTCAGCCGGTCGGACAGCAGGCCGTGCAGGTCGGACAGCCGGCCGGTCAGCGCCCGGCCGGTGCCGCGCCGTCCGGCCTGCCGCTGCCGTCCACGTCGTTCTTGTTGCACTGCGTGCCGCGGATCAGCGCGTACGTGCCGCCGATCCGGTACGTGCCGGGCGAGGGCGCGTACAGCCGCGTCCAGTCGCCGTCCTGGATGAGACAGCCGTGCTTGTTGTCGTTGGCGCCCTCGATGCCCAGCACCGGGGACCACGGGATGCGCAGGATCACCGAGCCGCTGGTCGGCATCGTCACGGTCAGCTCGGCCGGACTCGCCTCGTCCACGATCGCGGGCGGATCGGCCAGCGGATCGGCGTTCGCGACCCTGTAGAGCTTCCAGTAGTCGTCGTGCCAGACCGGCGTCAGCCAGCTCTGGCCCGCCGCCACGATCTTCGCCTCGGCCACCGCCGCGCCGTCCGGGGTGTCCGACGGCAGCACCACGTATCCGACGCTCCAGCGCTGGAGCCACTGCCGGTAGGTCTCCGCGGTCAGCGTGCCGTCGTAGAAGAGCGGATTGCGCTCGACGTCCGCCTGCCGGTTCCAGCCGCGCGCCAGGTTGACGTGCGGGGCCAGGCCCGACGCCTCCCAGTGCGAGCGCAGCGGTACGACCTCGACCCGGCCCTTGTCCGCGCGCACCTTGGTGAGCTGCGCGATCAGCGGCGCCGCGTGCTCGACCGTGGACGAGGGCGCCGAGGTGTTCACCAGGTCCACCACGGGCTTGGAGATCTGCCAGCCCGCGACGCCCAGGAAGGCCAGGTAGAGCATCAGCGCCATCCGGCCGCCCCTGGTCCACGCCATGGCCACGATCAGCAGCACGGTGCCGCCGAACAGCAGGGCCAGCCGCTCCACATTGCTGCCGATCGGCGACGGGATGACGTACGTCAGCGCGACACCGGCCGCGTAGATCCAGCTCCCGACGCGTACGACGCGCCATTCGCGCGGCACCACCAGGGCGATCGCCACGGCCGTGGCGAAGGGGATGATGGCGAAGAACCACTTGAAGGGCTGCACCCCGTAGAAGGGGAAGAGCAGCGAGGTCGCGCCGACCACCAGGGGCGGGCAGACCGCCATCACATACGCGTCCTTGCGGCGCCCGGTGAGGAACAGCGCCGCCGCGACCACCAGGATGAAGAGCCCCGCGACCGGGCTGCACATGGTGGCCAGCGCGCCCATCAGCGTGGCGGTCAGCACCCGCGGGGTGCGGCGCGCGCCTACCGGCGGGTCGGTGGGGAACAGCAGCAGCGTGGCGATCAGACCGAACAGGACGCCCAGCGCGAAGGTGACCCGCCCGGAGAGCACGTCACCCCAAAGAGCGAACGCCGTCCACAGCGCGGGCAGCATCGGGCGCTTGATCCGGGCCCGGATCAGCAGTAGCGTCGCCGCCGTCGTGGACAAGGTGCCCGCGATCACGGCGGTGGTCCGCACCCCGAGCCCGGCCATGATGTACGGCGACAGAATGCTGTACGACGCGGGGTGCATGCCGCCGTACCAGGACAGGTTGTACGAGGCGGAGGGGTGGGCCCTTATGAAGTCCGTCCAGGCGTACTGCGCGGCCATGTCGCCGGAGTCCTTGGCCAGGAAATAGGCCCAGATCACATGCAGGACCGCGGCGAGCACCGTGGCGGCCACGACAGGATTGCGCAGGTCGACCCGCCGGAAAAGGGCCCCCGGTCCCCTCATGGCGGTCCAGCGCGCAGGCTGCCAGGTGGTCACGTGGCCTCTTCCAGTCGCGGATGCGGTGCGCCCCGGCCGGCATCCCTTCCGGCGAGGGGGTCGAACTCCACCGACGTGAGAGAGTTCGAACAGAGGGTTTGGACGCTAGCACGGGCAGTTTGGTTGCTCGCGCGCGGGCGTGCGCCCGGATTCGTACTTTCCCTCCCCTGGCACCCGGACCGGTCGTACCGTGGTTAACGGCATCGTAGATCTTGTGCCGGGGCGGTTCCCACCGCACTCCGGCCCCGGACCGCGGGGCCGAGGGAAGGAGCCCGACGAACCATGGACCGCCGTCAACCGCCGGAGCCGTCCGGACGTATCCCGCTCGCGGTGATCGTCGTGGACGCCGCCGGGCTGGTGTCGCACTGGAGTACGGGTGCGCGCCGGCTGTTCGGCTGGACACGGGAAGAGGCCGTCGGGCGGAACGCGCTCGACCTCTTACCGGTGGGCGGCGCACTCGACGTGCCCCCGGACGCCGCCCCGGGCGGCGGCACGGCGGGCACCGCGTACCCGTACGACGTCACCGGGCCCGACCTGGAGTCCTCGCTGGCCGGTGCCAGCTCCTACCCGACGGCGGGGCGCGCCCGGTTGTACGACTGCGTGCGGCGCACGGACGCCGACGGCGACGGGCGTGTCCCCCTGGACGTGCTGTGGTGGGCCTACCCGCTGGTCGGTCCGGGCCCCGAGCGGCTGCTCGTGCTGGCCACCGACGCCTCCTCAGCGGCCGGTTCCTCCGCCGCTGCCGGGACGCCCTCCGCGATGACCGACCCCGACGCGGCGGCGACCGACAGGTCGGGGGCGGCGGACTGCTCGGAGCGGATAGCGCCCGGCTTCGCGCTGCACACCGAATTCCCCGGCTCCGACCAGCTCGCCAGGCAACTGCCCGAGATCCTGCCGAGCATGAATCCGCTGGAGAGCGGGCGGATCGTGGCGCAGGTGCTGGAACTGGGCTATCCGGTGCTGGAGATAAGCCAGCACGACCGGGTGCCGGTCACCCCGGACTGGGGCGTGCCGCGCCGGGCCGAGCGGCAGGCCAGACGGCGCGCCGCCGAGGCCGCCGCGGCGGCCGACCCGCGGGCCGTCCCGGCCGACGAGTTGGCGCCCGACCTCGAATACGCGGCGGTCCGCGAACACCTCGAATTCCTCAACGAGGTGAGCGGCCGGATCGGCACCTCGCTCGATCTGGCCAGGACCATTCAGGAAGTCAGCGCGGCCGTCGTGCCGCGCTTCACTGATGTTGCGGGCACATATCTGCGCGAGCAGGTGCTGGCCGGTGAGGGCTTCCCCGACGGGCCGCCCGACGTCACCACCATGTGGTACCGCGTGGCGGTCGAGCACACCGACGAACCGGGCCGCTGGGACGACGTGGTGCCGGTCGGCGAGTCCATGCCCTTCCCCGCGCAGACGCCGTTCTTCCAGTGCATGACCACCGGCGACCCGGTGCTCGTGCCGCGGATCAGCGAGCCGATGGGCAACGCGATCGCCGCGCAGTTCCCCAAGCGCGACATCAGCCCGCTGATCAACAACCGCTCGATGCTCGTCGTCCCGCTGAAGGCGCGCGATGTGGTGCTGGGCTTCATGATCCTGCTGCGCCACCGCGAGCGGGCGGTGTTCAACGACATGGACCGCGTGACGGGCGCGGAACTGGCCGCCCGCGCCGGGCTCGTCCTCGACAACGCGCGCATGTACACGTATCAGGAGAATGTCGCCGACACCCTCCAGGACAGCATGCTGCCGCACATCGCGCCGCGGATGCCGGGGTGTGACGTGGCGACCCGCTACCTGCCGGGCGAGCGGCTGGGCCGGGTCGGCGGCGACTGGTTCGACAGCATCAAGCTGCCCGGCTCGCGGCTGGCGCTGGTGGTCGGCGACGTGATGGGCCACGGGCTGAACTCGGCCGCGATGATGGGCCAGTTCCGTACCGCCGTGCAGACCATGGCCGGGCTCGACATGCCACCGGCCCAACTGCTGCGCAATCTGGACGACCTGGCGCAGCGGCTCGGCGAGCAGTATCTGGCGACCTGCCTCTACGCGGTCTACGACCCGGTCGAGTCCGATCTGCTGATCGCCAACGCGGGACACATCCCGCCGGTGCTGGTCCGCGCCGTCGACGGCCGCAGCGAGCTGCTCGACGTGCCCACGGGCGCGCCGCTGGGCGTCGGCGGGGTGCCGTTCGAGACGGTACGGGTGCCGGTCGCGCCCGGCGACCGGCTCATCCTGTGCACCGACGGCCTGGTGGAGGTGCGCGGCCAGGACATCGGCACCGGTCTGGCCGCGCTGTGCGAGAGCGCCGCGCACCCGGCCGCGTCGATGGACGACGCCTGCGACACGATCATCCGCGCGCTCAACCCGCGCGGCGGTCGCAAGGACGACGTGGCGCTGCTGATGGCCCGGCTCAACGGCATCCCGCGGCACGACGTGATGACCTGGGAGCTGGAGCCGGACCCGCGCGAGGTGGCGCGGGCCCGCCGCCTGGTCCGCGAGACGCTGCTCGGCTGGGACCTGGTGGAGATGTCGGAGACGGCGGAGCTGCTGGTCGGCGAGGTGGTCACCAACGCGGTGCGGCACGCGCACACCCGGCGGATCGGGCTGCGGCTCGTCCGCGCGGGCGCGCTGCTGTGCGAGGTGACCGACGACGACCACGCCGTCCCCGTCCTGCTGAGCGCCGGGCCCGACGACGAGGGCGGGCGCGGCATGCGGATCGTCAGCAGGCTCGCCCGCGAGTGGGGCACCAGCCGCTTCGCGCAGGGCAAGTCCGTCTGGTTCGAGCAGCCGCTGCCGGGCCGGAGCCGCTGATCCCGCCGGCGCGGTCGGTTCCGTCCGAGGCGTTCAATACGCCGCTGCCGTCGATTCCGTCCGAGGCGTCGGTTCCGTCCGTGGCGTCGATGACGTCGGCGCCGTCGATTCCGCCCGGGCCGTTGACTCCGAAGTGACGGTCCGGTAGCTCCTGATGCGGGCACGGTCGGCGGCCGTGCCTGTGCCTTTTTCTACGATCGCGGTCCTGGGGAGTGGTGAGTACGCGTGAACGTGTCCAGCGGGTATGAGCAGGCGTGGGAGAGTTTCTGGCAGGACGCGCCCCACGAGCCCGGCGGAGTCTTCTGGGACTGCGACCCCGAGCTCGCGGCGGAACAGCACTACCCGCACTTCCGGGCGTACTTCGACCCCGGCCTTCCGGTGGTGGACCTCGGCTGCGGGAACGGGACGCAGACCCGCTTCCTGGCCGAGCGGTACGACCGGGTGGTCGGCGTGGACCTCTCGCGGGAGGCGATCGACCGGGCCAGGCGCGACGATCCGCACGGGGTGGCGGAGTACCAGCGGCTGGACGCGGTGGACACCGACGCGGTGGAGCGGCTGCACGAGGAGATCGGCGACGCCAACGTCTACATGCGCGGGGTGCTGCACCAGTGCGAGCCGGAGGACCGCGGGCGGCTGGCGGACGGCATAGCGGTGCTCACCGGGCACCGCGGCCGGGCCTTCGCGCTGGAGCTGGCGGAGGCGGCCAAGCCGGTGCTGATGGGGCTCGCGCAGGGGCCCTCCGGCCCGCCGCAGAAGCTCGGGGCGATCTTCGCGCACGGCATCGCGCCCGGCGAGGTGTCGGACGCGGCGCTGCCCGGATTCTTCCGGGCCGCCGGGCTCGAAGTGCTGGCCGACGGTGAACAGCCCCTGGTGACAACGGAGTTCAGGGTGGACGGGACACGCATAGAGATACCGTCGAAATGGCTGGTGGCGGGCCGTACCGGCTGATTCCCCCACCCGCTTCACTGGTCTGGACCACTGAAGTTATCCACAGGCCGGGCCCGGCCCTGGTGCGCCCTCCGGCCGCCGCGTAACGTGACGCAACATGAAGATCCTGATCTCGGCGGACATGGAAGGCGCGACGGGTGTCACCTGGCCCGCCGACGTGCTGCCCGGCAGCGAGCAGTGGCAGCGCTGCCGCCATATGTTCACCTCGGACGTCAACGCCGCCGTCGCGGGCTTCTACGACGGCGGCGCGGACGAGGTGCTGGTCAACGAGGCGCACTGGACCATGCGCAATCTCCTGCTGGAGAAGCTGGACGAGCGCGCCCAGATGCTCACCGGCCGCCACAAGGACCTGTCCATGGTCGAGGGCGTCCAGCACGGAGACGTGGACGGCATCGCCTTCGTCGGCTACCACACCGGCGCCGGGACCGAGGGCGTCCTCGCCCACACCTACCTCGCCAACTCCATCACCGGCGTGTGGGTCAACGGCGTCGCCGCCAGCGAGGGCAGGCTCAACGCGCTGGTCGTCGCCGAGTACGGCGTCCCCGTGGTGCTGGTGACCGGCGACGACAGGACCGGGATCGACGCCGAGGGGTACGCGCCGCAGGCCCGTACCGTCGCGGTGAAGGACTACGTGTCGCGTTACGCGGCCGTCTGCCGCCCGCCCGCGCGCACCGCCGCCGACATCAGGGCCGCCGCCAAGGACGCCGCCGCGCTGGCCGTGCGCCACGAGCCCGCGCAGGCCGGGCCCTTCACCGTCGAGCTGGAATTCGACGCCGTCCACCTGGCCGGGGCCGCCACCGTGGTGCCCGGCGTGGAGCGGACGGGGGAGCGGCGTGTCGCCTACACGCTGCCCACGATGTACGAGGGCATCAGGGCCTTCAAGGCGGTCACCACACTCGTGTCGCAAGCGGTGGAGGAGCAGTATGGCTGAGCGGACCGCCGAGCGAGACGTCCGGCACGACGCCGTGGACGCGCGGGCACTCGACGAGGTCGTGACCTTCACGTCCGACCTCATCAGGATCGACACCACCAACCGCGGCGGCGGCGACGGCAACGAACGGCCCGCCGCCGAATACGTCGCCCAGCAGCTCTCCGACGCCGGGATCGCAGCGCAGATCGTGGAATCCGCGCCCGGCCGCGCCAACGTGCTCGCCCGGATCGCGGGCAGCGACCCGGCCGCCGACGCGCTGCTCGTCCACGGCCACCTGGACGTCGTGCCCGCCGAGGCCGCCGACTGGACCGTGCACCCCTTCTCCGGCGAGATCAGGGACGGCGTCGTCTGGGGCCGCGGCGCCATCGACATGAAGAACATGGACGCGATGGTGCTCGCCACCGTCCGCGCCTGGGCCCGAACCGGACACCGCCCCACCCGCGACATCGTGCTCGCCTTCACCGCCGACGAGGAGGACAGCGCCTCCTACGGCTCCGGCTTCCTCACCGAGAAGCACGCCGACTTCTTCGAGGGCTGCACCGAAGGCATCAGCGAATCCGGCGCCTTCACCTTCCACGCCGGCGACGACCTGCGGATCTATCCCGTCGCCGCGGGCGAGCGCGGCACCGCCTGGCTCAAGCTCACCGCACACGGCAAGGCGGGCCACGGCTCCAAGGTCAACCGGGACAACGCGGTCAGCCGACTGGCCGCCGCCATCGCCCGGATCGGCGAGTACGACTGGCCCGTCCGCCTCACCGCCACCGTCACCGCCGCGCTCACCGAACTGGCCGCGCTCTACGGCGTCCCCGCCGACCAGGCCGCCCTGGACGACGTCGACACCCTCCTCGAACGGCTCGGCGCGGCGGCCGACCTGGTCAGGCCCACCGTCCGCAACAGCGCCAACCCGACGATGCTGCAAGCCGGTTACAAGGTCAACGTGATCCCCGGCTCCGCCACCGCCTACGTCGACGGACGCATGCTGCCCGGCGCCGAGGACGAGTTCGCCGCCACCATGGACCGGCTCACACGACCCGACGTCGACTGGGAGTTCCACCACCGCGAGATCCCGCTCCAGGCCCCGGTCGACTCCCCGACCTACGCCGCGATGCGCGAGTCGCTGGAACACTTCGACCCGCAGGCGCACGTCGTGCCCTACTGCATGTCCGGCGGCACCGACGCCAAGCAGTTCTCCCGGCTCGGCATCACCGGGTACGGCTTCTCACCGCTGCGGCTGCCCCCAGGCTTCGACTACCAGGCGCTCTTCCACGGCGTGGACGAGCGGGTGCCCGTCGACGCGCTGCACTTCGGCGTCCACGTCCTCGACCGCTTCCTGCGCGCCACGGGAACGGAGGCCGGAGCGTGACCACGACCACCGGGAGCACCACCCCGCACGGCGCCTGGCCCTCACCCGTCGACGCCACCACGGCCGCCGCACACGACGGCAGCCCCGAATTCGTCGGCATCGTCGGCGACGACGTCTGGTGGACCGCGCCCCGCCCCGCCGAAGGGGGCCGCCGCGCGCTGATCCGCCGCAGGCCCGACGGCACCGAGGAATGCCCGCTGCCCGCGCCGTGGAACGTCCGCAGCCGCGTCATCGAATACGGCGGCACCCCCTGGGCGGGCGCCGTCGTGGACGGCGCCCCGCTGGTGGTCTTCGCCAACTTCGCCGACCAGCGGCTCTACGCCTTCCGCCCCGACGAGCCGCAGACCCCGCCGCGCCCGCTGACCCCGGTCGGCGCCGTCGGCGGCGGACTGCGCTGGGCCGACCTGACACTGCACCGCGAGCGCGGTGAGGTCTGGGGAGTCCTGGAGGAGTTCACCGGCGACAAGCCCACCGACGTACGCCGCGTGCCCGCCGCCGTACCGCTCGACGGCTCCGCCGCCGACGACCGCGCGGCCGTACGCGAACTGGCCGCCGCCACGCACCGGTTCGTCACGGGACCGCGCCTGTCGCCCGACGGCACGCGGGCCGCCTGGACCGCCTGGGACCACCCGCTGATGCCCTGGGACGGCACCGAACTGCGGATCGCCGACGTCACCGCCGACGGCACCTTCACCGCCGCCCGCACCCTGATCGGCGGCCCCGAGGAATCCGTCACCCAGGTCGGCTGGGCGGCCGACGGCACCCTGCTCGCCGCCACCGACCGCACCGGCTGGTGGAATCTGCACCGCGTCGACCCGGCCACCGGCGAAGCCGTCAACCTCTGCGCACGCCAGGAGGAATTCGGCAACGCGCTGTGGAAACTCGGCCACCACTGGTTCGCCCCGCTCGACGACGGCCTGATCGCCGTCCTGCACGGCGTCGGCGCCCTGCGGCTCGGCCTGCTCGACCCCGCCACCGGCGAGGTCACCGACGCCCCCGGGCACTGGACCGAGTGGAATGCGACCCTCGCCGCGTCCGGCAGCCGCGTCATCGGCGTCGCGGGCAGTGCCCGCACCTCGTACGAACTGGTCGAGCTGGACGTCAAGACCGGCCGCACCCGCGTCATCGGCAGCGCGCACCACGACACGGTCGACCCCGCCTACGTGCCCGACGCCCTGGCCAGGACGTTCACCGGCCCCGGCGGCCGCGAGGTGCACGCGCAGGTCTACCCGCCGCGCAATCCGCTGGTCACCGCCGAGGGACCCGCGCCCTACGTCATCTGGGTGCACGGCGGACCCACCAGCCGCGCCCCGATGGTCCTCGACCTGGAGATCGCCTACTTCACCTCCCGCGGCATCGGCGTCGCCGAGGTCAACTACGGCGGCTCCACCGGTTACGGCCGCGCCTACCGCAACCGGCTGCGCGAACAGTGGGGCGTGGTGGACGTCGAGGACTGCGCCGCCGTCGCCGAGGGGCTGGTCGCCGAAGGCGTCGCCGACCCCGCGCGGCTGGCCATCCGCGGCGGCAGCGCCGGCGGCTGGACCAGCGCCGCGGCCCTGACCACCACCGACACCTACGCCTGCGGCACCGTCATCTACCCGATCCTCGACCTGCGCGGCTGGTCGCGGGAGGGCGGGGAGACGCACGACTTCGAGTCGGAGTACCTGGAGTCGCTGATCGGGCCGCTCGACGAGGTGCCCGAGCGCTACCGCGACCGCTCACCAGTCCACCACAGCGACCGGATAGACGTGCCGTTCCTGCTGCTCCAGGGCCTGGACGACGTGATCTGCCCGCCCGTGCAGTGCGAGCGGTTCCTGGAGGCCGTCGCCGGACGCGGCATCCCGCACGCGTATCTGACCTTCGAGGGCGAGAGCCACGGCTTCCGCCGCCTGGACACCATGGTCACCTGCCTGGAGGCCGAACTCGCCCTCTACGGGCAGGTCTTCGGCTTCACGCCGGAGGGCGTCGCGCCGCTGGAGCTGCACACATGACGGAGAGTTCTACGGCTGCCGCTGCCGCCTCCTCCGCCGACGCCTCTGCCGGACGGGGCTCCGGGGGCGGACCGCGGCAGGCGGCCGGCCCGGTCGGCGGGCCGGTGCCCGCGCTGATCCGCCCCCGGCGGCTGGCGCCCGGTGACCGGATCGGCGTCGTGGCGCCCAGCGGCCCCGTACCGCGCGAACGCCTCGACGCGGGCCTCGACATCCTGCGGAGCTGGGACCTCGACCCCGTCGTGGCACCGCACGTCCTGGACGACCACCCCTCCGGCTACCTCGCGGGCACCGACCGGGCCCGCGCCGACGACCTCCAACAGGCGTGGTGCGACCCGTCGTTGGCGGCCGTGCTGTGCGCCCGCGGCGGCTACGGCGCGCAGCGCATGGTCGACCTGCTCGACTGGGACGCCATGGGCGCGGCCACGCCCAAGGCGTTCATCGGCTACAGCGACATCACCGCGCTCCACGAGGCGTTCGCGACCCGGCTCGGCCTGGCCACGCTGCACGGCCCGATGGCGGCGACCGAGACCTTCCTCAAGGACGGCCCCACCCAGGACCACCTGCGGCGCACCCTCTTCACGCCCGACGAGACCCTGACGCCCACCTCCCCGACCGCCCGCACCCTCGTACCGGGCCGCGCGGCCGGGGTCACCCTCGGCGGCTGCGTCAGCCTGCTCGCCTCCGACCTCGGCACCCCGTACTCCCGCCCGTCCGCCGCGGGCGGCATCCTCGTCCTGGAGGACATCGGCGAGGAGCCGTACCGACTCGACCGCATCCTCACCCAACTCCTGCGCTCCGGCTGGCTCGACGGCGTCGCCGGAATCGTCCTCGGCTCCTGGCAGGACTGCGGCCCGTACCCCGCCGTCCGGTCCCTGATGACCGACCTCCTCGGCGGCCTCGGCGTACCGATCGTCGAGGAATTCGGCTTCGGCCACTGCGAGTCCACGCTGACCGTGCCGCTCGGGGTGCCCGCGGTGCTGGACGCGGACGCGGCGACGCTCACGTACGAGGTGCCCGCGCTCGTGTGAGGCGGCGCGGGGAGTTCTTACGGAGCGCTGACGCCCCGGCCGGGCCCGGTCCATCGGCCCGGCCGGGACCGTACGGTCGGGCCCATGCTGGTACTTGTCACGGGAGGCGCGGGCTTCATCGGCTCGCACATCGTCACCGCGCTGCGCACCGCCGGACACCGGGTACGGGTCCTCGACGCACTGCTGCCCGCCGCCCACCGGGCCCTGCCGCCGCCCGTGCCCGACGGCGTTGAATGGCGGCACGGCGACATCCGCGACCGGGCCGCCGTCGAGGAGGCCCTGCGCGGCGCCGACGCGGTCTGCCACCAGGCCGCCATGGTCGGCCTCGGCAAGGACTTCGCCGACGCCCCCGACTACGTGAGCTGCAACGACCTCGGCACCGCCGTGCTGCTCGCCGCTATGGCCGACGCGGGCGTACGGTCGCTCGTCCTCGCCGGGTCGATGGTCGTCTACGGCGAAGGACGTTACGAGTGCGCGCGGCACGGCGTCGTACGGCCGGGGCCGCGACAGGTCGCCGACCTCGACGCGGGCCGCTTCGAACCGCCGTGCCCCCGCTGCGGCGAACCGCTCGCGCCCGGCCTCGTCGACGAGGACGCGCCCGCCGACCCCCGCAACGTCTACGCCGCCACCAAGCTCGCCCAGGAACACCTCGCCGCCGCCTGGGCCCGCGCCGCCGACGGCCGGGCCGTCTCCCTGCGCTACCACAACGTCTACGGGCCCGGCATGCCCCGTGACACCCCCTACGCCGGTGTCGCCGCCCTCTTCCGCTCCGCTCTCGCCCGCGGCGAGGCCCCCGCCGTCTTCGAAGACGGCCGCCAGCGCCGGGACTTCATCCACGTTGCCGATGTGGCCGCCGCCAATGTCGCCGCCCTCGCCCGGCTCGGCGACCGGCCGCCCGGCGGCCTGCGCCCCTACAACATCGCCACCGGCACGCCGAGGACCGTCGGCGAGATGGCCACCGTCCTGTCCGCCGTCACCGGGGGGCCCGCGCCCCGCGTCACCGGGGCGTACCGGCTCGGCGACGTCCGCCACGTCACGGCCTCCGCGGCCCGCGCCCACCACGAACTCGCCTGGTCCCCCCGCGTCCCCTTCACCCAGGGCGTCACCGACTTCGCCCACGCCCCCCAACGCCCGTCGGCCTAGCCGGCCAGGCCCCCCATCCCGCAGGCGGCTGCGCCCCCGAGCGCGCGGGAACTGCGCGAGCAACCCACCACCGGCCGGCGGTCCGGGGACGACCGAATTGCCCCTGCCCCTGAAGGCACGGGGTGCCGCCCGTTAGAGGGGGGCGGCGGGGAGGACGACGTCGAAGCGGCAGCCGCCGGGGACGTTGTGCACGGCGGCACGCCCATGATGGGCCTCGACGATGCCACGGACGATGGCGAGCCCGAGCCCCGCCCCCGCCGGAGGCGTCCGCGCCCCGGTCCCGCGCCACCCGGTGTCGAAGACGCGGGGAAGGTCGTCGGCGGGGATGCCGCCGCAGCCGTCGGTGACGGAGAGCACGACGGAGCCGGAAGCGGCGTCGCGCCGAGCGGAAACGGCGACGGTGCCGTCCGCGGGGGTGCGGTGGATGGCGTTGGCCAGAAGATTGGCCAGGACCCGCGTCATCTCACGGCCGTCGACCTCCACCGGCACCGGCTCGACCCCGTCGCCGACCAGCCGTACACCGTGCTCGCGCGCCAGCGGATTGGCACCCGCTATGGCGTCGCCGACGAGGTCGTACATCGACATGCGGGTGGGGGAGAGGGCGAGAACGCCCGCCTGGATGCGGGAGAGTTCGAAGAGGTCGCCGACCATGCCGCTGAGCCGGTCGACCTCGGCCCGTATCTGCTTGTGGTAGCGGGCCGGGTCCTCCGCTATGCCGTCCTCCAGCGCCTCGGTCATCGCCCGCAGCCCGGCGAGCGGCGTCCGCAGGTCGTGCGAGATCCACGCGACCAGCTCGCGGCGCGACGCCTCAAGGGCGCGCTCGCGCTGGCGCGAGTCGGCCAGCTTGGCGCTGGTGACGGCCAACTCACGACCGAGTTCGGCGAGTTCGGCCGTGGGCGCGTGCGCGGGAGCGGCGAAGGCGTCGCCGTCGCCGAAGGCCCGCGTGGCGGCGGCCAGCGCGCGGCTGCCCGCCACGACCCGCCGCCCCAACAGCAGCGTGACGCCCAGCGACACCACGGCCGCCATCCCGCACACCGTCGTGACCACACCCAGGTCGTGCTGCGACAGGAACATCGCCCACGCCACCGACAGCGTCCCCGCGAGCATCGCCGCCACCGTCACGACGGCGACCACGGCGAGCGACAACGCCACCGACCGGTGCCGCAGCAGCCGCAGCGCGACCGCTCCGAGGACCCCGGCCGCCCCCGCCCCGGCCGCCGCGTAGGCGGCGATGAGCACCACGTCACGCATCGCGTCCCCCGCCCGAAGCCGGGGCCGCGCCCATGTCCCGGTCGCCCACCGGGTCGTCCGCGGGGTCGTCCGTGGGGCCGTCGGACGGGTCGAAGCGGTAGCCGACGCCCCAGACGGTGGTGATCAGGCGGGGCCGGGCGGGGTCGGCCTCGATCTTCTCGCGGAGGCGGCGGACGTGGACGGTCACGGTGGAGAGGTCGCCGAATTCCCAGCCCCAGACGCGGCGCATGAGTTCCTCGCGGCCGAGGACGCGGCCCGGGTGGTGGAGGAAGAAGGCGAGGAGGTCGAATTCGCGGATGGTGAGGGGGAGTTCGGCGCCGTGGCGGGTGGCGCGGCGGGCGGCCGGGTCGAGGGCGAGGGAGCCGGAGCGCAGCCACGCGCCGGGGGCGGAGGCGGGGTCGGGCGGGCTGCCCGCGCGGCGCAGGACGGACTCGACGCGGAGCACCAGCTCGCGAGGGCTGAACGGCTTGGTCACGTAGTCGTCCGCGCCGACTTCGAGCCCGAGGATGCGGTCGTCCTCGTCGCCACGGGCGGTGAGCATGACGACCGGCACGGGTCCGTTCTCGCGGATACGGCGGCAGACCTCGAGGCCGTCCATGCCGGGCAGCATGAGGTCGAGGACGACCAGATCGGGCCGGAGGGCGGCGGCGCGGGCGACGGCGGAGGGGCCGTCGGCGACGCGCTCGACGGCGAAGCCCGCCCGGTCGAGGTAGCCCGTGACGACCTCGGCGACGGTCGGGTCGTCGTCCACGACGAGGACCCGGCGGCGCGGGGCCGGGGCGGCGGGCACGGTGGGGCTGGTCATGCTGTCGAGTCTGACACCCGCCACGGAGGCCGGGGAGCGGTGCCGTCCGTGTTTCGTAAGGATCGCGGGTCCGTTATGTCCCTTGCGTCTCCGTAGGGTGATCCGTGTGACCAAGCCATCGCCCACCGTGGCCGGCGTCCCCGGCGTCCCCGGCGTCCCCGGCGTCCCCGGCGTCCCCGGCGTCCCCGGTGACGTCCGGTCCGCCGTCCCGGCCGACCTCCGCCCGGACGCCCGCCCCGATGTCCGTGCCGGCTCCCGCCCCGGCCCCCGTCCCCCCGCCGTCGCGGACGTCGTCCTGCCGTGCCTCGACGAGGCCGCCGCCCTTCCCTGGGTGCTGGACCGCATCCCGCCCGGCTGGCGCGCGATCGTCGTGGACAACGGCTCCACGGACGGCTCCGCCCGGATCGCCGCGGAACACGGCGCGTACGTCGTGCACGCGCCCGTACGCGGCTTCGGCGCCGCCTGCCACGCCGGACTGCTCGCCGCGACCGCCGACGTCGTCTGCTTCTGCGACTGCGACGGCTCCCTCGACCCGGCGCTGCTGCCGACCGTGGCGGGGCCGGTGCTGGACGGCGCCGCCGACCTGGTGCTCGGCCGCCGCCGCCCCACCACCTTCCGCGCCTGGCCGCCGCACGCCCGGCTGGCCAACCTCCAGCTCGCCCGGCTGCTGCACCGCCGCACCGGTCTGCGCCTGCACGACCTCGGCCCGATGCGGGCCGCCCGCCGCGAGGACCTGCTCGCGCTCGCCCTCACCGACCGCCGCTCCGGCTACCCGCTCCAAATGGTGGTCCGCGCCGCCGACGCGGACTGGCGGATCCGCGAGACCCCCGTCCCGTACGCGCCGCGCACCGGCCGCTCCAAGGTCACCGGCACCTGGCGCGGCACCTGGCACGCGGTCCGCGACATGACGGCGGTGCTGAACGAAAGAGCCGGTGACGGGAGAGCCGGTACCGAGAAGGCCGGTGACGGGAGAGCCGGTGGCGGGAGAGCCGGTACCGAGCAGGCCGGGAACGCGACGGTGGGCAGCGAGTCGGCCGGTCACGCCGCCGCAGGTGACGACTCGGCGGTTACGGCGGGTGCCCGATGAAGGCCGCGACGACGCTGCTGGTGATCGCCAAGTCTCCGGTGGCCGGGCGCGTCAAGACCCGTCTGACGCCGTACTGCACGGCCGCCGAGGCCGCCGTCCTGGCCGAGGCGGCGCTCCGGGACACGCTGGCCGCGGGCCTCGAACTCCCCTTCAGTCGACGGGTGTTGGTCCTGGACGGCGCTCCGGGACCGTGGCTGCCGGACGGCTACGAGGTCGCACCGCAGACCGGCGGCGGCCTGGACGAACGACTGGCCGGGGCCTTCGCCCTGTGCACGGGACCCGCGCTGCTGGTCGGCATGGACACCCCCCAACTCACCGCCGCCCTGCTGGAGTCCGCGCTGCGGCCGGACGCGTGGGACACCCGCGACGCCGTCTTCGGACCCGCCGCCGACGGCGGCTTCTGGGCGCTCGGCCTCGCCGAACCCGCCCGCCCCGACCTCCTCCTCGGCGTCCCCATGTCCACCCCGCACACGGGCGCCGTCCAGCGTGCCCGCCTCACCTCCGCCGGGCTCCGCGTCCACGACCTCCCCCTGCTGCGGGACGTCGACACCCCGTCCGACGCCGCCGCCGTCGCCGCCCTGGCACCGGCCACGCACTTCGCCGCGGCCTGGCGCCGCCTCGCCCCCATGAGCCGTCCCGCCGCCGCCACCGCCACCGTGCCCGCCGCTCCAGCCCCCGCCGGGGCCGCCCGGTGACCACCTCCGTACCCGTCGCGCGGTCCGCCACCGCGACCACCTGGGGCGGCGATCCGTACGCGCGCGCCCTGGTCAGCGGGCGCGGGCCGCTGTTCCTGCGGCGGGAGGACGGCTGGCTGCTGCCGCTCGAGGTCGAGCGCTGGTGCGCGCCGCCGGACGCCGCCGACCGTACGATGCTGCGCCGTTGCCGTGGACCGGTGCTGGACATCGGCTGCGGTCCCGGGCGGCTGGTGGCCGCCGTCGCCGGGTACGGGGTGCCGGTCCTCGGGCTCGACGTGAGCCCCGCCGCCGTGGCCCGCACCAAGGGCGCGGGCGGCGCGGTCCTGTGCCGCTCGGTCTTCGACCGCCTTCCCGCGGAGGGCCGTTGGGGCACCGCGCTGCTCGCCGACGGCAACATCGGCATCGGCGGCGACCCGCACACCCTCCTCGCGCGCGTCCGCGAACTCCTCGCCCCCGGCGGCCGGTTGCTCGCCGAGGCCGCGCCGCACGAGGTGGACGAGCGGGTGACCGTACGCGTCGAGGACGCCCACGGACGGCAGGGCCGCGACTTCCCGTGGGCCCGCCTCGGCCCCCTCGCGCTGCGCGCCGCCGCGCGCGCCACCGGCTGGTCGGTGGCGGAGGAGTGGTCGACGTCGGGCCGCCGCTTCGCCGCTCTGGTCAGCGTGCGGTAGGCGCGTGACGGCTCGCGCAGCGGCGTCCCGGCACGGAGCCCGGTACGTCAACTCGGCGTCAGCGTGGCCTCCATGACCCGGTAGCGGCCGGACGGGATGTCGTTGTCCATACGGATCCGCAGCGTGCCGGGCTCACCCGCGTCGACCTCGATGCGCCAGATCCACCCCTCGGCGTACTCGCCCTCGACGTCGATGCCGTGCGGTCCGGGCGTGCCGTGCATCAGCAGCGGGGCGGGCTGCTGATGCCAGGAGTCCGCCCACAGCGCGGTGAGCCGGGTGTTCTCGTCGGTCGCGCCGACGGTGAGCATGCCGTCCTGCGGTCCGTCGTCCGG
Source organism: Streptomyces sp. NPDC003300 (assembly GCF_040610915.1). Classification (NCBI taxonomy): domain Bacteria; kingdom Bacillati; phylum Actinomycetota; class Actinomycetes; order Kitasatosporales; family Streptomycetaceae; genus Streptomyces; species Streptomyces sp. NPDC003300. The sequence goes on from NZ_JBEXNE010000009.1 coordinate 178,948, forward strand.
GTGCTGCCAGGTGTAGGTGACGCTGGCCAGGTGACCGGCGGCGCCGAGGACGACCCGGGCGCCGGCCGGGGCCTCGTGGAAGGGGTCGGTGGGCATGAGCCGGAAGCCGGACCGTCCGTGCCAGACGCCGGGGACATCGGGGAATACCGTCATGCCCCCATCCTGGACTCCCCGGCGCCGGGCCGCTCGAAGGCGCGGTCCCGGGGCCGGAACACGAGGTCAGCGGCGCCGCCCGCGCGCCGTGCGTCCCACCCCGGCCACCCCCGCCCTCCCGGCCGCTCTCAGCCGTGGACCCGCACCGCGTACCCTCCGCCCCAGTTCGCGCCGCCGCGCCCACCCCCGGCGGCCGACCGCCCCGCACAGGGCGAGGGCCAGGACCGTACCCACCGCGATCGCGAGGCCGCGCGGATAGTCCAGGGGGAGGACGGACGGGTTGGCCGTCGGGCGCGGGCGCAGGAGCACGGGCAGGGCGATCAGGACGAGGCTGCCCGCGACGACGAAGGGCCACCGCGGACGGGGGCCGGGGCGGGTCGCGGCCAGGGCGCCGAGACCGAGGACGGCGGGGACCAGGACACCGTCGTGGAGCACGACGGCGCCCACGAGCCACTCCACCACCGCGGGCCAGTCCGAGATATGAGGGTCCGTCAGAAGCAGCGTCGCGCCGAAGGCCATACCGGCGAGGCCGACAGCGCCGACGCCATACCGCAGGAGGGTCGCCGGGCGTACGGCGGTGGGGCGTCTCATGTCAGCACCTCGAGACGGGTGACCCATTTGGTCTGGAGGACGCCCGGCCGGTTGGGGGCGATGATCCGGGCGGGGAAGCCGTGGTCGGGGGAGAGGACGTCGCCGTTCAGGGACAGCGCCAACAGGGTCAGCGGGTCCCGGGCGTAGAGGTCGCCCATCTCCATCACGGCGTAGGCGCCGTGCTGTTGGAGCGAGACGACGCGGACCCGCGCGTGGTGCGGGGCGCCCGCGCGGTCGAGGAGGTCGCGGATCCGGATGCCCGACCAGTGCGCGTTCTTGCTCCAGCCCTCGACGCAGGCGATCGGCAGCACCACGGAACGCTGTGGCAGCGCGCGCAGTTGAGGCAGCGTCAGTTCGTACGGGCGCGGGCCGCGTACGGTCAGACGCCAGTCGGCCAGGCGCGCCGCCGTGATGCCCGCGGCGGCGGCCGTACGGTTCACCGGCAGGTGCTGCGGGCCGTGGTCGGGGTGGCGCGGGGCCAGCAGGTCGAGGTCCTTGAGCGGGGTGAGGCTCTGCCCGACGGTCGTCACCGTCACGGCGCCGACCGCCGCGCCCACCGTGGCCAGGAAGGCCCGCCGGTCCCGGCCGTCGGCGGCGGGCAGCCGCAGCGTGCCCGGTGAGCGGCGCCACCAGTGCGCCGCGATCTCCGGCGCCTTCACCGCGATGTGCAGCGCCAGCGCGCCCACCACGACCCACGCCAGCGCCCAGTGGGCCGGACGGAAATTCCACGGCCAGGGGTACCACTGCACGGTGTTGAGCAGGCCGGTGACCAGTTGCAGCAGCGTCGCCGCGACCAGGACCAGGATCGACAGCCGCTCGAGGCCGTGCAGTACGGATCGCAGCGGCGGCCAGGCGAACAGCCGCGGATAGACCGTCCACAGCTTCGCCAGCACCAGCGGGATCGCGGCGATGCCGGTCGCCACATGCGTGCCCTGGGTCAACCGGTAGCCCCAACTCGGGCGGCTGGGAAGGTGGTTCACCGCCCAGCTCGGCGGCTGCTGCAAGTAGTGGCTGACCAGCCCGGTCACGAAGCAGACGACCAGCGCCGCCCCCAGCACCCGCCCCAGCGACACCGCCGTCCGCGCGTCGTGCAGCCGCCCTCTGAACGCGCCCTCCCGCAGCGGCCCCACCCGCGCCCACGCCGGAAACAGCACCCCCGCGGGCCGAGCGTGAGGCTTCGGAGCCCGCGGGGCGGGCCGTGCGGGAGGTGGAGGAGGTGTATCGGTCATGAGGCCATCTCACCCCCGCCGAGGCCCCCGCAGGAGCGCGCGACTCCTTACGGAACGCGTACGTCGCAGCGGTTCGGCTCCCGCTCGCCACGACCGGATGCGAGCGTGTGACCTGTGGGAATCCGTACCTCGCTCCTCGCCGCCCCCCGCAGGGCCGCCGCTGGCACCACCCCCGGCACCACCCGCCCAAGCGGCGCCGACACCGCACCCCCGCGCCGCGGCCGACCGGCGACCGCCCTCGTCGCCCTGCTCCTCACCGCCCTCGTCGCCGTCGTCGCGGCGACCCTCGCCGTCGGCGGCACCGAAGGCCGTCCGGACCGCCTGCCGTACTGGTACGCCGCCGCGTGGGCCCTGTTCGCGGCGGCCCTCCTCGCGCTCCGCAAGGTGCCGCGCCGCGCCGCGACCGTCCTCGTCGCCGCCGGAGGCGTCGCTCTCGCCCTGACCGGCCTGGCCACGGCCCCCCGCACCAGCAACGACATGTACCGCTACGCGTGGGACGGCGCGGTGCAGGCGTCGGGTGTCTCGCCGTACGCGTACCCGCCGAACGCGCCGGAGCTCGAACGGCTGCGGGAGCCATGGCTCTTCCCCCGCCAGGCGGACGGCCACTGCGCGGACTGGACGCAGATCCCTACCACCGCCGGTGACTGCACGCGGATCAACCGGCCCTCCGTGCACACCATTTACCCGCCCGTCGCCGAGGGCTGGTTCCTCGCCGTGCACGCGCTGTCGCCGCCGGGCACCCGGTACAAGCCGATGCAGGCCGGCGGCGCGCTGCTGGCCGCGGCGACCACGGGCGCGCTGCTCCTGGCGCTGCGGCGGCGCGGCGCCGACCCCCGCCGCGCCGCCCTGTGGGCGTGGTGCCCGATCGTGCCCGTGGCGGCCGTCAACGACGCGCACATCGACACCCTCGGCGTGCTCCTGACCGTCCTCGCGCTCGGCGCGACCGCGCGGCCCGTGCGCCGCGGCGCGCTGCTGGGCGCCGCCGTCGCGGTGAAGCTGCTGCCCGGCCTCGCCGTGCCCGGCGCGCTCGCCCGCCGCACCCCGCGCGAGGCGCTCCGCGTCCTGCTCCCCGCCGTCGCCGTAATCGTTCTCGCCTATCTGCCGTACGTCGTCGCGTCCGGCGGCGGGGTGCTCGGCTACCTGCCCGGGTACCTCCAGGAGGAGGGATACGAGCCGGGCAGCGTACGGCGCTTCGCCCTGCTGCGACTGGTGCTTCCGGACGGCGCGGCGGGCCCGGCCGCGATCGCGGCCGTCCTCGCGGTGGTGGTGTACGTACTGCGGCGTGGGGACCGGAACCGGCCGTGGAGCGGGGCCCTGCTCGTGACCGGCACCGCGCTGCTGCTGACCTCACCTTCCTACTACTGGTACGCGCTGTCGGTCGTCGCCCTCGTCGCGCTCGACGGCCGCTGGGAGTGGCTGGCCGTACCGCTGGCCGGACTCGCCCTCTACACCGGGAACGCGATGGGCGCCGGTGCCCATGGAAACGTGCTCCAGGCAACCGCGTACGGAGCCGCCGCACTGATCGTCGTCGCGGGCGCCGTTGTGCGCCGGAACACCTGCGGTAGCACCGTTGACACCCTGCCGCCGCCGTGTCGTACTTAGTGCTTGCCCGGCCGTTCAGCAGTGGCCCCTTCGGCACCCGCGATACGCGCACGCTCTGTGCCGCCGTCACCGAAGCCGCCCGACGGCCGTGGTGGACGGGGTCATGTGGGGGCTGTACCCGACGTCGTCACGCAGTCGCAGCCAGTACGCGCTTCGGCTTCTGGGGGAATGCGGTGGCGAGAGAGCACTATCCGACGACGGCCGAAGTCATCCAGGGCGCACGGCTGTTGACGTTGCGATATCCGAGACTGTGCCGTCTGCGGGCGGTCGGCCGGTCGCGGGCCGGGCGGCCCCTGCTCATGCTGACGGTGGATCAGGCGGAGGGCGGGAGCGAGCGGAACGCGCTCGTGGTGGCGGGACCGCACGCCAACGAGGCGGCGGTCGGCGGTGCCACGGTGCTCCGGCTCGCGTACCAGCTCGCCGCCGAGCGCGAGGGCGGCCACGGCGACGGCACCGCCTGGCACTTCCTGCTCTGCATCGACCCGGACGGCGCGGTGCTCAACGAGCCCTGGCTGTGCGGGCCTTACACCCTGCGCGGCCACTACGAGCACTTCTTCCGGCCGTGCGCGGCGGAACAGCCCGAATGGCTGCCGCCGCCGGGAGCCCCCGACGCGTCGCTCCCCGAGACCCGCGCGCTGCTCGGCGTACTGGACGCGCTGCGCCCGGTGTTGCAGTGCTCGCTGCACGGCATCGACGTGGGCGGCAGCTTCGTGCAGCTCACCAGCGACATCCCCGGCGTGCCCGCGCGGATCGGCAAGTCGGCCGCCGAGCTGGACATCCCGCTGGAGAGCGGGTCCTCCGACGCCTTCCAGTGGCCGAGCCCGGGACCCGGCGTCTACGTGATGCCGCCGGACGGCGACCCCGCGACCGTCGGGGACGGCGCCAACTCCACCTGGGCGCACGCCCGCCGCTACGACGGTGTCACCGCCGTCGTCGAAGTGCCCATGTGGGCCTGCGACCGCACCGCCGACATCTCCCCGCACCCCGCGCCCGACCACGCGCTGCGCGTCGCGGGCGCGGCGCTCCGCCGCGACCTGCCCCGCGTCGCCCGGGTCCTGGACAACCTCGACCCGCGCCTGGTCGGCGCGGACTCCCCGATGCTGCGCACCGTCAAGGAACTCGTCGGCATCGGCCCCCGGCTGTCCGCCGACTGGGACCCCGCCGTGCGCCCGCCCGGCGCGCTCCCGCTGCCGCCGATGACCACCGCGCGCGTCACCAGCATCGAGGTCTACGCGCAGCGCGTCCCGCTGCGCGCCGCCGCGATGCTCCGCCGCGTCGCCGACGTCCCCCGCGTCACGCGCCTGGTGGACGAGTGGTGCGCGGCGTACGAGAGCGCCTACCGCCCGCGCTGGGTGCCGATCGCCGACCAGGTCGAGCAGCAGGCGCGCAGCGTCATCGCGGTGTACGAAGAGCTGCGTACATGACCACGTCCTTCAACTCCCCGCCGACGCGCGCCCAGTCGCGCAGCAGCCCCTCGCGCTGGTAACCGGCGCTCTCCGCGGTGCGCAGCGAACCGGTGTTCCACGGCTCGGCGTACAAGTCGAGCCGGGCGATGCCCAGTTCGTGCAGGCCCCACTCGGTGATCGCCTTCAGCGCCGAACCTGCGGCGCCCGCGCGGCGCGCCGAGGCGAGCACCCAGTAGCCGACCGTGGCGCGGTCCGCGCTGATGATGTCGAGCCCCACGTTGCCGACCGCGCACCCGTCGGACGCCCGCGCGATCACCATCGGGTAGCGGCCCGCCGCCGGCCGTCCCCACTGCCGCTCGACGAAGGCGATCCCCTCGGCGTCGCTGTAGACCGGCGGCACGGTCGTGATCAGCGGAATCAGCGGGTCCGTCGACGCCTCGCGCACCGTGTGCAGGTCGGCCATCGACCACGGGCGCAAGGTGTAGTCGCCCGCCCCGAGCACCGGCGGTTCCCTGAGGTCGGTGAGGACGTCCCTGCGGTCCGAGCGGTGCCTGTGGTCCATGCGTCCGATGCTGCCAGCAGGGGGCGCGGCGGGCGAGTCCATGATGGACGTACGGGGCACGGGCCCGCGGCCGTCCCTGGTCACCCGTCGCCCGTCCCCGCCCCCTGTCCCCGCGCGCCCCCGCGCCCCGCCCTCCCGTCACCCCCGCGCGCGGACGGGTTCACGCCCCTTCGGCGACCGCAGGAACAGCGCGGAGGCCACCGCCCCCGCCGCCACCAGGGCCGCGTTGACCAGTACGGCGAGCGAGATCCCGCCGAGGAGTACGTGCGGCGCCGCCGACGAGGCCGCGCCCGCGCGGGCGGTGACGACCGCGCTCATCACCGGGATGCCCAGCGTGATGCCGACCTGCTGCGTCATCGTGGCGAGTCCGGTGGCCAGACCCTGCTCCTCGTCCGGCAGCCCGGACGTCGCGGTGACCATGAAGCCGACGATCGCCAGCATGTTGCCGACACCGCCGACGAAGGTCGCCGCCAGCAGGAGCCCTAGCCATCCGCGACCCTCCCCGAGCGGCACCAGCGACGCGGTGGCGACCGCCTGGACCCCGCCGCCGACGATCAGCGTCGCCCGCGTGCCGATCCGGCCGATCACCCGCGCCCCGAGCACCCCGCCCACGACGGTGCCCGCCCCCAGCACACCGAAGGCGAGACCGGTCGCGAGCGCCGAGAACCCCAGCACCTTCTGGAGGTAGAGCGTCATCAGGAAGACCAGCGACGTCTCCGTCACGAAGGCGATCAGCCCGGCCGCGTTCCCCCACACCACCGACCGGCGGCGCAGGAACCGTACCGGCACCAGCGGCGCCGGGGCCCGCCGCTCCACAGCGACGAAGGCGGCCAGCAGCGCCGCGCCCACCGGCAGGGCGGTCAGCGTCACCGGGGAGAGCCAGCCGCGCTCGCCCGTCGACGTGAAGCCGTAGACGACGGCGAGCAGCCCGCCGGTGACGGTCACCGCGCCGGGCACGTCGAGCCGGGGCCGCGCGGCGGGGCGGCTCTCGGCGATCAGCGCGGGCGCGGCGAGCAGCACCACGGCGGCCACCGGCACATTGACGAAGAACGCCCAGCGCCAGCTCAGCAGGTCGGTCAGCACCCCGCCGAGCACCGCGCCCGCCGTGAAACCGGCCGACATCAGCGCCCCGTTCAGACCGAGCGCCCGGTCCCGCAGCGGCCCCTGCGGGAACGACGTGGTCAGCAGCGCCATCCCGGCCGGGGTCACGGCCGCCGTCGCGAGACCCTGGGCGACCCGCGCCGCCAGCAGCATCGCCGGACCCGTCGCCAGCCCGCCCGCCAGCGACGACACCCCGAGCACCGCCATCCCGGCCAGGAACACCCGGCGCCGCCCGAACAGGTCCGCGACCCGGCCGAACAGCAGCGTGAATCCGGCGGCGGCCAGCGCGAACGCCGTCGCGATCCACTGGAGATTCGCCAGCGAGAAGCCGAGACCGCGGCCGACCACCGGCAGCGCCACGTTCAGGATCGAGAAGTCCACCGCGATCATGAACTGCGCGCCCAGCAGCAGCATCAGCGTCCAGCGCTGCCGCGCGCTCATCGGCGGCGGGCCGGACCTCGGGGCGGTGTCCGGTGCGCCGGTCCCGTCCGTCCGCGCGCTCCCCGTCCCCGCGGCGCGGCCCGTCCCCGCCGCGCGGCCCGCGCCCGTCGTCGGTGCGGGTGCGGGTGCGGGTGCCGGTGCGGATGCCGGTGTGGGTGTGGGTGCTGGTGTCGGTGGCGTCATCCTGCGGCCCTCCATAGCGCTGGTGCGGTCACCACGGAAGGCTCGTCGGCGGCGCGGCCCGTACCCAGACCCCCGTTCTTCGTACGCGGGCGGTGCCTACGCGGGCCGTACGTACGTCGGCGGTGCCTACCACCGGCAGGGTCAGGCTCCGCGCCGGGCGCCGGGGCAGACTGGACGCATGGACGGCACCGCGCGCACCCCCTCCGCACTGGGCGAATTCCTCCGCACCCGGCGGGCGCGGCTGCGCCCCGAGGACGTCGGCGTCGTCCCGTACGGTGCCCGGCGCCGCGTACCGGGCCTGCGCCGCGAGGAACTGGCCCAGCTCGCGGGCGTCAGCGTCGCGTACTACACGGCTCGAACAGGGCCAGAGCGCCAACGCCTCGCAGGCCGTGCTCGACGCGCTCGCCACCGCGCTGCGGCTCACCGACGACGAGCGCGCCCACCTGCGCCACCTCGCGCGCCCCGGCCGCGCGGGACGCCGCGCCCCGCAGCGGGCCGAGACCGTACGGCCCGCCACGCGGCAGCTCATCGCCGCCATGGACGCGGTGCCCGCCGTCGTGATGGGCCGCCGCTACGACGTCCTGGCCTGGAACGCGCTCGGCCACGCCCTCACCGCGGGCCACCTCGACCCCGACGCGCCCGACCGCCCGGCCGACCGCCCCAACGCCCAGCGGATGCTCTTCCTCGACCCGCACACCAGGGAACTGCACCCGCACTGGGACGAGGAGGCCCGGCGCGCCGTCGCCTCCCTGCGGCTGGCGGCGGGCGAGGCGGCCGACGACCGCGGATTCGCCGAACTCGTCGGCGAGCTGTCCATGAAGAGTCCGGAATTCGCCGCCCTGTGGTCCCGCCACCCGGTCAGCAACTGCACCACCGGCACCAAGACCTTCCACCACCCCGTGGTGGGCCGCTTCGACCTCGCCTTCGAGATGCTGCGGACCGCCGACGGCTCTGGGCACCGGCTGCTGCTGTTCAGCGCGGCGCCCGGCACCCCGGACGAGGCGGCGCTGCGCCTGCTGGCGGCGAGCGCTCAGGCGAGTACACACGGGAGCCCGTACGCGAGCACGCAGGTGAGCGCACAGGCGCGCGCAGCGGACGCGCTCACCCGTTCGGAGTAGTCCGCAGCCCGCCCCGGCGCCCCCGCACCGATCATGAACGCAAGGGGACAGCGCCGAACCGGGAGCAGGTGAGCGTGGTGAGCACCGAGAAGCCGCCGAGCGACAGCAGGTTCGGTTCGCTGGTGACCCCGGGCCGGGTGACCGTGGCCGTGCTCGCGGTCCTCGCCCTGATCTTCATCTTCGAGAACACCCGCGACGTCAAGATCCGGCTGCTGATCCCCGAGGTCACGATGCCGCTGTGGATGGCGCTGCTCGGCTGCTTCATCGTCGGCGCGCTGGCCGGGATGTACCTGCGGCGCGGCGGCCGCAACAGGGGCGGGCGCTGACGCCGGGACCTCGTGCGGGGCGCCGCGATCCGTGGGGTACGCGCGGGTGCGGTGCGATCAGCGGCTTGGACCGGCGGTTTTGACCGGCGGTTTGGATCAGCGGCTTGGATCGGCGGCTTACGGGCCCGGCGGCGTGACCAGCGGCTTGCCGAGGCACACGCTCAGCTCGTCGTGCCGGTAGTAGCCGAATTTCGGCACCGGCAAGTAGCCGCACGAGCGGTACAGCGCGATGGCCTCCGGCTGCCGCTGACCGGTCTCCAGCACCATCCGGGTCCTGCCCGCCGCCGTGGCCGTCCGCTCCAGCTCGGCCAGGATCGCGCGGGCGAGACCGCGCCCGCGCGCCCGCGCCACCACGAACATCCGCTTGATCTCCGCGTCGCCGTCCGCGTGCCCGTCGGGCGAGTCGTCCTGGGCGCGCCAGCCGCCACTGGCCACGGCGTGCCCGTCCTCGTCGTAGGCCAGCAGGTACAGCCCGCGCGGCGGGTCGAAATGGGCCGCGTCCATGAAGGTCGAGTCCCCGTCGCCGTACCGCTCCACGTACTCCTGCTGCACCAGGTCGTTGAGCTTCACCGCGTCGGGGTGGTCGTAACGCGTCGTTCTGATCTCCACGCCCGATATCGTACGTGCGCGGTCGTACGCACGTGCGGACGGGGGATACCGAAGCGGTCCAGCCGACCGGCCCCGGTATCGTCCAGCGCATGTCGACCACCGTCACCACCGTGAACGTCAACGGACTCCGCGCCGCCGCCAAGAAAGGCTTCCTGACCTGGCTGGAGGAGACCGAAGCCGACGTGGTCTGCCTCCAGGAGGTCCGCGCGGAGCCCGACCAGCTCACCGTCGAGCTGCGCGACCCGGCGGGCTGGCACGCCTTCCACGCGCCCTCCTCCGCCAAGGGCCGGGCCGGTGTCTCGCTGTACACCCGCGAGGAGCCCAGCGCCGTCCGCGTCGGCTTCGGCGCCACCGAATTCGCCGCCGCCGGGCGCTACCTGGAGGTCGACCTGCCCGGCACCGGACCCGGTCTGACCGTCGGCAGCCTCTACCTCCCCTCCGGCGAGGTCGGCACCGAGCGCCAGACGGAGAAGGAGCGCTTCATGAAGGACTTCGCCGTCCACCTCGGCGCGCTCCGCGACCACGCCGCCGAAACCGGCACCCATGCCCTGGTCTGCGGCGACTGGAACATCGCGCACCAGGAAGCGGATCTGAAGAACTGGCGCGGCAACCGCAAATCCGCCGGCTTCCTCCCCGAGGAACGCGCCTGGCTGACCGAACTCTTCGGCCCCGCGGGCTGGACCGACGTCGTCCGCCGCCTCCACCCCGACGTCGAGGGCCCCTACTCCTGGTGGTCCATGCGCGGCCAGGCGTTCGACAACAACACCGGCTGGCGCATCGACCTCCAGGTCGCCACCGAAGCCCTCGCCGGCGCGGCCACCACCGCCGTCGTCGAGCGCGCCGCGAGCTACGACCAGCGCTGGAGCGACCACGCCCCGGTGACGGTGACCTACGACATCTAGGCCACGGCGGCGCGGCGCGCGCGTCACACCCCCGGCTCCACCGTCTCCAAGTCATTGACGAGCGGCGCGGAACTCCGTGGCCGGGCCCGGTGGGCGATGGCATGCTGAGTCCGTGAACGGACCGCACATCACCGTCAGCATCCCGGCTGAGCTGCACCTCTTCGTGGCCGCCGACCGGCGCCGCGAGGAACCCGGCGCCGTGGTCACCGACGGCACGTCGTCGCTCGGGCACGTCGTGGAGTCGCTGGGCGTGCCGCTCACCGAGGTCGGCGGGCTGTCCGTCGACGGCCGCGCGGTCCCGAACGCGCACGTCCCGGCGCCGGGCGAGGCGGTACGGGTCCACGCGGTCGTACGGCCGCAGGAGGTGCCGGGCGCGCCGCTGCGCTTTCTGCTCGACGTCCATCTCGGCACGCTGGCACGGCGGTTGCGGCTGCTCGGGGTCGACGCGGCGTACGAGAACGAGGACATCGGCGACCCGGCGCTCGCCGCGCTCTCGGCGAGCGACCGCAGGGTCATGCTCACGCGTGACCGGGGTTTGCTGCGCCGCCGCGAACTGTGGGCGGGCGCGTACGTCTACAGCGACCGCCCGGCCGACCAACTGCGCGACATCCTCCAGCGGTTCGCGCCCGACCTCGCGCCCTGGACCCGCTGCGTCGCCTGCAACGGCCTGCTGACCCCCGCCGACAAGGAGTCCGTCCGCGACCGCCTGGAGGGCGGCACCGAACGCTCCTACGACGTCTTCGCCGCGTGCGCCTCCTGCGGCCGCGTCTACTGGCGCGGCGCCCACCACACCCGCCTCGAAGCCGTCGTCGCCGAAGCACTCCGCGACGCCGCCCCCACCCGCCACTGATCCCACCCGGCACTGATCCCGCGCGGCACTGACCCCACCCGGCTGACCCCGCGCGGACCGGCACCGCGCGGACCTTCACCGCGCGCCGAAGCCGCTGGTGGGACCGCCCGGTGCCCCTATGGGACCGGGCAGTGCCCTGCCCCCATGGGACCGGGCAGTGCCCTGCCCCCATGGGACCGGCCAGTGCCTGCATCAGCCTGACCACTACCCGCGCCGAAGGCCGCTCGCCCACCGACAAGAGAATGCGTCTGGACAAAAAAAGTTTTCGGTGAGACGCTGAAGCCATGTTGGACGTGAGCGTGATCGAGAACCCCGAAGCGGCGGCGACATCGCTGGACCCGATACGGTCCCGGCTGCTGGCCGAGCTGGCGGCGGGCCCGGCATCGGCGACGATGCTCGCGGCGAGGGTGGGGCTGCCGCGGCAGAAGGTGAACTACCACCTCAAGGCGTTGGAGAAGCACGGCCTGGTCGAGCTGTCGGGCGAGCGCAAGAAGGGCAATGTCACCGAGCGGCTGATGCGGGCGACCGCGGCCTCGTACGTGATCTCGCCGATGGCGCTGGCCGCCGTGCAGCCCGATCCGGCCCGCTTCCGCGACCAGCTCTCGGCGCGCTGGCTGCTGGCCGTCGCCGCCCGGCTGGTGCGGGACGTCGGCACGCTGATCACGGGCGCGGACCGGGCGCGGCAGCGGATCGCGACCTTCGCGCTCGACGGCGAGGTCCGCTTCGGCTCGGCGGCGGACCGCGCCGCGTTCGTGGACGAACTGACCCGCGGCATCGCCGCGCTGGTCGCCAAGTACCACGACGAGGAGGCCGAGGGCGGGCGTCCGCACCGGATCGTCGTCGCCCTGCACCCCACGGTGAAGACCCCCGAGGCCCCCGCCGTCACGAGCGGTGGCGCCGATGCCGCCGCTGTCGAACCGGCCGTCGGCCGGCCCACCACACCCCCTGAGGAAGCGTCATGAGGAAGCTTGTCGTCAGTGAGTTCCTGTCCGCCGACGGAGTCATGGAGGCGCCCCACGAGTGGCACGGGCCGTACTTCGACGACGACATGGCCGGTGCCGTGTCCGCCCAAATGGACGCGTCCGACGCCCTGTTGCTCGGCCGCACCACCTACGACGGCTTCGCCGCCGCGTGGCCCGCGATGGCCGGCCAGCCCGGCGGCGACCACATGAACGGCATCGCCAAATTCGTCGTCTCCAGCACGCTGGAGAAGGCCGAATGGAACAACTCCACCGTCCTCAGCGGAGATCCGGCCGCCGCCGTCCGCGAGCTGAAGCAGCGGGACGGCGCGAACATCACCGTGATGGGCAGCGCGACGCTCGTGCAGTTGCTGCTCGGGCAGGGCCTGGTGGACGAGTTCGACCTGCTGGTGCACCCGATCGTGGTCGGCCGCGGCAAGCGGCTGTTCCAGGACGGCCTGCCGCAGACCCCGTTCACCGTTGTCTCCTCCGAGATGTTCGCGTCCGGCGTCCACCACGTCGTCTACGCGCCGCGGAAGGCGTAGGGCCCGTCCGCCCTCCCGCACCCGCACGGCCCCCATCCGCGTATCCCCTGGAGCAAGGAGCTCTGAACAACCATGTCCAAGCACTTCGAGATCGTCCGTGAATTCGAGGTCGACGCCAGCCCGTCGCAGGTCTGGGACGCCATCACCACCGGTACCGGGGGCTGGTTGTGGCCCATGGAGTACGAGCCCAAGGAGGGCGGCGCGGCGCCGTTCGGCGGGACCGTGGTCGCGTGGGACCCGCCGCACCGGCTGACCGGGCGCACCGAGGACGCCGAGGGCATCTCGGTGCAGACCTTCAACCAGGTCGACCACCTCATCGAGCCCCGCGAGGGCGGCGGTTCATGGGTGCGGTACGTGCACAGCGGCATCCTCGTCGAGGACTGGGACAACCAGTACGACGGCGCGAACAAGCACACCGACTTCTACATGCACACCCTGCGGGAGTACCTGCGGTACTTCACCGGCCGCATCGCCGTCTTCGGCGGCGCGGAAGGCCCGAAGGCGTCCGGCGCGCCCGACGCCTTCGAGACGGCGGCCCGCGCGCTCGGGCTGGCGGACGACGCGGCCGAGGGCGCGACCGTACAGGTCGAACTGCCGGGCGCTGGACGGGTGGAGGCCGTGCTCGACTTCCGCAACCCGTACTTCATCGGGCTCCGCACCGACCAGGCGATGTACCGCTTCTTCGGCCGCAACCACTTCGGCGCGACGGTCGGCGTGAGCGTGCACGACTTCGCGCCGGGCGCCGACGCCGAGCGGATCGGCGCGGACTGGACGCGCTGGCTCGCCGGGGTCTACGCGTAACGCCCCCTCCCGCGGCCGGAGTCGGGCCTTCGCCGTACCGGAAATCCGTTATCCCCGCCGCTCACCGGCCGTCTCCTGATCGCCGGTGAGTCGGCATGTGCGGGACGTACGGGATGCGCTGGCCACAGGCATCAACGGTATTGACGGCGGCCACGGCGGCCACGGCGCGGAGGAAGCGATGGGACGCAGAGCTCGGCACGGCGGACGATCACGGCGCGGTGCCGTGTCGGCGGCGGTGGCGCTGGCCGTCGCGGCCCTGTGCGTGGCGGTCTGGGTGGTCTCCGGCCAACGGCCTGGCGGCGGTTCGGCCGACACCTCGGCCACGGCGGGCGCCGCGCCCGTATCGGCGGGGCAGGTCACGACCACGGCCGCGCCGTCCGTGACACCGACCGTCACCGCCTCCGCGACGACCGCCGCCAAGAAGCCGAAGCCGACCGCTTCCCGGCAGCCCCCGCGGCCGACCGTGTCGCGTACCGCCGCGCCGCCCGCCGGTACGAAGCTCCCACCGCGTTCCGGCACCCGGGTGTTCACCTTCGTCAACGACGTGGACCAGACGATCTGGCTCGCCTCGGGCGAGCAGACCGCCCGGCCCGCGCTCACCACCACCGGCTGGGTCCTGCGCCCTGGGCAGACCCTCGGCGTCCGCGTGCCCGACCACTGGAACGGCCGCTTCTGGGGCCGTACCGGCTGCTCGTTCGACGCCTCGGGCCGCGGCCACTGCGAGACCGGCGACTGCGACGGCCGCTTCCAGTGCCCCGGTTACGGGGTGATCCCGGCGACGCTGGCGGAGTTCAACCTCAACTCGTGGGACGGGATGGACTTCTACGACGTCAGCCTCGTCGACGGCTCCAACCTCCCGATGTACATCAACCTCGTCGGCGGTACGACGAAGGACCCGATCTCGGCGAACGGCTGCTCGGCCGCGGGCTGCACCCACGCCGTGGACTGTCCGGCCGCCCTCCAGGTGACGTCCGGTGGCCGGGTGGTCGGTTGCGAGTCGCCCTGCGGGGTCTTCGACACCGACCAGTACTGCTGCCGCGGCACGTGGGCGCCGCGCTCGATGTGCCTGCCCGACCAGTGGCCGGTGAGGTACGCGGACGTGTTCAAGAAGGCCGAGCCGTTCGCGTACTCGTACGTGGACGACGACGCGACCAGCACCTTCACCAGCCGGGGCGAGGCCGGGTACCGGATCACTTTCGGGCTGAGCCGCTGAGTCGCTGAGGCGGTGATGCGCTGATGCGGTGAGCCGCTGAGCCGGTGAGCCCGTGAGGCACCCGAAGGGCCCGACCGGCCGGGCGGGGACGACGTACCGACGCCGTATGTCAGGGCGGAGTCGGGGGCGGGAAGGGCGGCGGCCGTGACCGGCGCCGGGACGACGACGCGGGCGGCGCGGAAACCGCCGTCGTCGGCCCGGCCGACCGGGGACGGCCGCCGCCGATCCGCGATGAGTTTCGGCCGCGCCCGCGGTCCTATGGGGAGCAGCGGGCCCGTGTCCCGGGCGCGCCCCGACGAAAGCAGGCGTGAACGATGGCGACCTTCGTACTCGTCCCCGGCGCGGACGGCCGCGCCTGGGGCTGGCACCGGCTCGTACCGGAACTGCGCGCCCGCGGGCACGAGGCGGTGACGCTCGACCTGCCCGAGGACAGCGCCGCCGACCTCGACGCCTACGCGGACGCGATCGTGGCGGCGTGCGGCGACGTCGACCGGCTGGCCCGGCCGCTGGTCCTCGTCGCGCTGTCCCTCGCCGGATTCTCCGCGCCGCTGGCCTGCGAGCGGCTGCGTGCCGACCGGCTCGTACTCCTCAACGCGATGGTGCCGCTGCCCGGCGAGACGGCGGGGGAGTGGTGGGACCACACCGGCCAGCAGGCCGCGCGCGAGGCGTACGCGCGGGAGGAGGGACGCGACACCGCGTTCGACGTGCGCGTCGACTTCTTCCACGACGTGCCGCGGGAGATCACCGAGGAGGCCATGAACTCCGCCCCGTCGGGCGGCGCGCCGGAACGGGTCTTCACGCAACCGTGGCCGCTGACGGCGTGGCCCGATGTGCCCACCCGCTTCCTCCAGGGCGCGCAGGACCGCTTCTTCCCGCTGGAATTCCAGCGGCGGCTGGGCAAGGAGCGGATCGGCGTGGACGTCGAGGAACTGCCCGGCGGGCATCTGCTCGCGCTGAGCCGACCGCGCGAGCTGGCGCAGGCGCTGGTGCGGGACGTGTGAGCCGCGTGCGGCCGACCGCGTAAAACGGCGACTGCCCGGCGCAGAGGCGACTTCCCCCGGCCTGGAGGGACTTCCTGGCGCAGAGGCCACTGCCCGGCGGGCTTCCCGGCAGGGAGAGGGGTTTCCGACTTCCTGTACAGTTGTCCAGGAAGTCGGGGAGTGGGAAGTCCGGTCAACGGAAGGCGTGGTGCACGGTCGTGAAGGTCGTCGCGGGAATCCTGGTCGGCGCGGTCGCCGCCTTCCATGTGTACGCGCTCGTGCTGGAGATGTTCCTGTGGCGCGGTCCGCGCGGCCGGGCGCTGCACGGGCTCGACGACGAGGGCGCCAGGATCACCGCGCCGCTCGCCGCCAACCAGGGCCTCTACAACGGCTTCCTGGCCGCCGGACTCGTCTGGGGCCTGATCGCCTCCGACCCGGTGGGCTTCCAGGCGCGGGTGTTCTTCCTGTGCTGTGTGATCCTGGCGGGTGCGTACGGCGCGGCGACCGCGTCCCGCAAGATTCTCTTTGTGCAGTTCGCGCCCGCGGTCGTGGCGCTGGCGGCGGTGCTTGTGGCTGGATGAGGGGTGTGATCGCTACGGGTGAGGTGAGCGGGGGGGGCGCGACGTCCGATCCCCGTACGCTCAGGACCCGCGCCCGGCTGCGGGCCGCGCTGCTCGACGAGTGCGCGCAGCGCCCGCTGGACCAGATCAGCCTGTCGGCGGTGGCGCGCCGCGCGGGGGTCGGCCGGGCGACCCTGTATCTGCACTACGACGGTCTCCAGGCGCTCGCGGTCGACGCCTGCGCCGACGTCGTACGGGAAGCGGTCGACGCGCTGCACGCCTGGACCGCGCCGCCGGGGCCCGACGCGCCGCCCGCCCCGCTGGCCGAATTCCTCGCCGTCGTGGCCGGGCGGGCCGACCTCTACCGCGGTCTGATCGCGGAAGGCGGCGGCGGCCCGCTCGGCGCGCTCCTCCACGACGAACTCCGCGCTCGTTCGTTCGCCGACCGCACCCGCGCGGGCGCCCCGTCGCCCGCGCTCGCCGCCTCCGCCACCGCGGCCGTGTTCACCGGCCTGCTCGCCGACTGGCTGCACGGCCGTCTGGACCTTTCGCCGGACGCCTTCGCCGCTCACGTGTGGCGGCTGCTGGTCGCGATCCACCGCGCCGTCCGCTGATCCTTCGCTGACGCCCGGTCAGGGCGTACGGTGTGCGCGGCGGGTGCGGACGGTGGGGGATATGCGGGGCAAATCGGGCGAGAGGTCACCCTGGGTGGTGCATATGGGTCTGAGTTTGCGAGGATCGCCGGGATGACTTCCGCTCCCGCGGGCTCCTTCGCTGAGAGCCGCTCCACAGAAGGCCGTGGCCGAAACCGCCACCGGCGTCGGAAACATGTGCTGCGACGGAGGGCCGGGATCGGCGCCGCCGCGTTCGTCGTGCTGGCGGTCGTCGGCGCCGGATATGTGGTGATGGACCGGCACGGCGCGGGTTCCGCCGCCGCGGACAGCGGCAGGAACGGCGGCTCCGGGCACGGTCAGGCCGCGGTGCCCGGCGCGTCCGCCAAGGCCGCGGGCCCCGGCACCCTGAGCGTCAAGGACGAGGCGCCCACCGTGATCCCGGGCCTCGGCCCCAAGACCCGCTCCGCGATCCCCGCCGCCACCCGGCAGGTGCTGGTGGCCTCGGGCAAGGCCAAGAACTCCGCCGACTCCACCGTCACCCTGTGGTCCCGTACCGCCGACGGCCACTGGAGCGCGGGCGCGGCCTGGCCCGCGCACAACGCCCTGCGCGGCTGGACCGACAAGCACCACTCGGGCGATCTGCACAGCCCCATCGGCGTGTTCACCCTCAGCGACGCGGGCGGCTTCGACGCCGATCCGGGCGCCAAGCTGCCCTACCACCACTCGTCCGCCTTCCGCGCGGGCGGCGTCGGCTTCGACGGCGAGCCGCTGGACGCCGCCTTCGACTACGTCATCGCCATCGACTACAACCGCGTGCCCGGTACGTCCCCGCTCGACGGCACCCAGCCGCTCGGTGCCAACCGCGGCGGCGGCATCTGGGTCCACGTCGACCACGGCGGCCCGACGCACGGCTGCGTCAGCGTCTCCGCGGCGCACATGGTCGACCTCCTGCACACGCTCGTCCCGGCCGACCACCCGGTGATCGTGATGGGCGACCACGCCTCGCTGTCGGCGTAGTCCTCTCCCGGTCTCCGCGCCCGCTGACGGATCGCCGAGGCCGCGCATCCGCACGCCCGCCAGCGCACCGCGAATTGCGCCACCCTGCCGACGGTGACCCGCCCGAACACGACCGAGAAGACCCACAGGGCGGCACCCTCGCCCCGGGCCCCGCCCACCGCCGCCCACGGGTCAGACACCCGAACTCCCGCCCACCCGCTCCGGCAGCCCGCCCACGACGTCATACGCCCGCTCCTCCGGCACCAGCCGCTCCGCCCCTTCGACGTCCCCGGCCCCGACCAAGCGGTGCACCTCCCGCGCCAGCGGCGTCACATCCCTGATCCCCACGATCCACGTGTCCGCGTACTCCCGCACCGCCTCGCCCGACAGCCCGAGTTGCAGCGACCGGTACGGCAACGGCCGCAGCCGCACGTCCCGTTCGGGGTCCCACTGCACCCGCGCGGGAGCGCGCTTGAGCTGCCGACGCCACGCGTCCCGGTCGGCGTGCACGTCGGGGGAGTAGTGGGACAGACACGCGTGCCGAAGCGCCCACTCGAATCCGTCACGGGTGATCTCCACGGCGAGCACCGTTTCCTGCCCCGCCTTGGCGCCCCAACCGCAGCGGTACATCATCCACAGGAACGACGGCTTGATCCACGTCATGCGGTCCCGGCTCCAGGCGGCGGGGAAGCGGCCGTCGCGGGCGGCGGGGAGGCCGATCGCGGGGGCGTAGGCCTGGTAGACGGTGATCGTGGTGGGGGTGTGGAGGGCGCGGACGCGCCGGGCGGGTTCTCGCATGGGGACACAGTGCCGTCGCGGCGGTGGGGGCGGCCAGCGAATTGTGGGGCGGGGACGCCCGGCGAAGGGGGTGAGGGGAGGGCGGGGGCGGGGCGTTACTCCCCGGGGAGTACGGGTGGGGGCGGGGCGGGTTGACCGGGGGAGTACGGCAGAGGCATACCGCCGGGCGATGCGGCGCGGCGGCGTACGCGGGAGTCTGGTGAGGCACCCCGGACCGGCACACGGGTGGCCGGGAGTCCGGCCTCCGCCGGGGCTTTCGCACCCGCTCGCGAGGAGGCACGGCCATGGAAGACGAGCAGGAGCTGACGGACTTCGCGCGCCGATGGACCGAGGCGGAACGGCGCGGCGACGTCACCGCGCTGGACGCGCTGCTGACCGACGACTTCAGCGCGGTGGGACCGCGCGGCTTCGTCCTCGACAAGAAGCAGTGGCTCGACCGCTACGCCTCCGGCGCGCTCGTCCACGACGCCTTCACCTGGGCCGAGGTGACGATCCGTCAGTACGGGCGGGCGGCCGTCGCCACCGGGGTGCAGGGCCAGCAGAGCATCTTCGACGGGCGGGACGCGGACGGGTACTTCCGGGTGACGCAGACGATCGTCGAGACCGACGGCGTATGGCGGTTGGCCGCGCTCCACCTCAGTCCGACCGGCGACCGTCCGGGACCGGAGGCGTAGACGATGCGGATCAGTATCAGTGTCGCCCACGACGCCTGGCCCGAGGGACCGCGCGGCTCCGCACGGCAGTTGGAGCGGGTCGTCGCCACCGCCGACGAGATCGGGCTCGACACGGTGTGGGTCACGGACCATCTGACGCGGACGGACCCGACGCGGACGGACCCGACGCGGACCGACCCGACGCGCTCACCGGACGAGGCGGTCCTGGAGGCGTACGCGACGCTGGGACTCCTCGCGTCGCGCAGTGAACGGGTGCGGCTCGGCGCCATGGCGAGCCCGGTCGGCAACGGCGCGGCCGGCCCGCTGATCACGGCGGTCACGACGCTCGACGTCCTGTCCGGCGGCCGGGCCTGGCTCGGCATCGGCGCCGGATACGCCGACCACCAGGCCGCCGCGCTGGGCCCGCCCGCGCCCGGCGCCCCCGAACGCTTCGAGCGGATGGAGGACGTGCTGCGGCTCGCGCACCGGATGTGGTCGGGCGACGACAGCCCCTTCCGCGGCGCGCACTGCGACCTGGCCAGGCCGTACCCCAGTCCGCTGCCGCTCAGCGGCCCGCACCCGCCGGTGCTGATCGGCGGAAACGGCGAGGCCCGGATGCTGCCGCTGGTCGCGCGGTACGCCGACGCGTGCAATCTGCTCGACGTGCCCAACGGCGGCGCCACCATCCGCCGCAAGCTCGACATCCTCGCCGTGCACTGCCGCAAGATCGGCCGCCCGCTCGGCGACATCGACACATCCGTCAGCGTCGGGCTGCGGCCGCAGGAGTCGGCGGACGAACTCGTCGCGCACTGCCGCCACTTCGCCGCTCTGGGCATCGGGCACGTGGTGCTGGTGCCGGGCGGCCCGTGGACGGAGGCGTCGACGCGGACGCTGGCGGCGGCGCTGCGCGCGGTCCGCGGCCTGCACCGGGAGGAGGCGGCCGGCCCGAAGGCCGCCCGCCTCGACACCTACCGGGCACCCGCGTTCGGCGGCGCCGTCCCCGTCTGAGCGGAACGGGAAGGGTAGGCGGAGAAGGAGCGGCACCCCACGGCCGGCGGTCGCCGTGGGGTGCCGTGCTGCGCGGCCGCGGTCGGCCCTGGAACCAGGACCGTCAGCCGTTGCCGCGCGGCAGGACGAGCGACTGGATCTGGGGGAGCCCCTTCCAGTCGTTCGAGGCGATCGTCGCGTGAGCCGCGGCGAGTTGGGCGATCCGCGCCTGCGCGTCGGCCGGGGACGGATTCGCGTCGTCCAGGGCGGGCGCGACATTCTGCGAGTCGGTCATCACGAGCAGGTAATGACGCGCGTCGTACCAGTTCGTGTCGACGTTGAGGAACGCCGAGGCGTCACCGTCGAAGATCACGAACCACGGGCGCAGCGAGGCGTCGGAGTAGCGCGAACGCGGGTCACCCGACTGCACGTTGTGCACGGTCGGGAAGACCTGGGCGGTCGAGACGTGCCCCTTGAGGTAGCTCGCGTACTCGACGTCCGTCCACAGCGTGTCGGTCGGGTTGTTCTCCTCGACGGTGCCGGGGAT
The DNA here is from genome assembly GCF_040610915.1 of Streptomyces sp. NPDC003300. Classification (NCBI taxonomy): domain Bacteria; kingdom Bacillati; phylum Actinomycetota; class Actinomycetes; order Kitasatosporales; family Streptomycetaceae; genus Streptomyces; species Streptomyces sp. NPDC003300. Next base: position 199,674 of record NZ_JBEXNE010000009.1, read on the forward strand.
GATCTCCAGGATCACCTTGCCCGCGAGTTGCTGCCGCGTCGGCCAGTTGCCCGCCTGGGCGGCCTCGTCGAGCGTGCCGTAGCTGCCGCCGCCGGGCTTGGCCAGCAGGTCGGACGGCTTGAACACCAGGCTGCCGAGGTGCGCGCTGATCGACTGGTCCAACTTGGCAGGGCTCATGCCGAGGTTGGCCTGGAAGCCCGCCTTCATCTCCAGCTTGATCATCAGCGGCGCGTGGCCGGGGTGCGCGCCGAGCCAGACGCGTACGTCGTCCAGGCAGCTCTCCAGATCCTTGTTCGCGCCACCCGTGTAGAGCTGCGACGGCGAGGACGCGTCCACGCAGTTGTTGCCGTTGCTGGTCAGGCTGGAGTGGCTGACCTTCCACTCCTGGGTGAAGAAGTCGTCCCACACGTCCAGTTCGATCAGCGACGTGCCCGTGTCCAACGCCTGGGCGAGGTACGGGAAGGCGGCGGGGTCGTAGGTGTTGTGCAGGCCGGACGTCGTGGCGCCCGAGAACGGCAGGGAGCCGGTGTCAGCGGCGGACGCGGATGCGCCGCCTCCGGCTCCGGCGACGGTGAACGCCAGGCATGTGGTGAGCACGCCGAGCAGCGCCGTGCGCAGTCGTAGGGAAACTCGTCGGGACAGCGGACCGGTCACGTGTCCTCCAGTGGGGGGGTGTCTCTCCGTCCGGACGGTGACTGCCGAGCGTGAATCGACGGAGACATGTCACGTAACACGATCTGGAATCCGGCTGTCAGCTACGAATCGAGCCGATCTTCAACGGAATTGACGCCACGTCAGGGGCGCTTCGGTGGGTTGTGGGGCCCGCGTCACGTCCGTACCGCTTTCAGCTCGCGCCCAGCAGCCGCAGCGCCGCCGTGGTGGCCGCGGCGGCGAGCACCACCACGAGGAAGGGTGCCCGGCGCCACGCGCACAGACCGCCGACGGCGACCCCGGCCGGGCGGGCGGCTCCGGCGAAGCCGTGGCCCTCGGTGAGGCTGGAGGTGGCGACCAGGGCGGCGAGCAGCACGACGACGCAGAGCGCCATCAGCCGTTCCAGGCGCGGCGAGAGGGTGACGCGGGCGCGCAGCACGGGCCCGGCGAAACGGAAGGCGAAGGTGCCCGCGCCCAGGGCGACGGTGGCGAGCAGCAGGCTCGTCCCCGTACTCATCGTCCCGCTCCGGTCCGCACGGCGGGGTCCGGCTCCTCGCGACGACCGCCCGCCCGCGCCGCTCCGACCCCGGCCAAGGCGAGCAACACCGGCAGTCCGGCGGGCAGATACGGCGTCGCGGCGAGTGCGATCGCCACTCCGGCCAGCGCTGCCCTGCGCGTCGCGGAGTCGCCGAGGGACGGCAGTACCAGGGCCAGCAGCACGGCTGGGAAGGCCGCGTCCAGCCCGAAGGCGTCGGTGTCGCCGACCGCGCCGCCGCCCAGAGCTCCCAGGACGACACCGGCGTTCCAGCAGACGAACAGGCCGATGCCGCACGCCCAGTACGCCGCCCGCCGCCGTTCGGGTTCGCGCTGGGCGAGGGTGAAGGCCACGGTCTCGTCCGCCATCAGATGGCTGCCCGCGATGCGGCGGAGCGGCCCGGTGCCGAAGACGTCGCCGACCGCGAAGCCGAACGGTACGTGCCGCGCGTTCACGAGCAGGCCCGCGACGACCGCCGCCACCGGATTGCCGCCCGCCGCGACGATGCCGATGAACATGAACTGCGACGCGCCCGCGAAGACCACCACCGACAGCAGCATCGGCAGCCACACCGGCAGGCCGAGCCCCACGGCGATGGCGCCGAACGACACCCCGACGACGGCATCGGCGACGCAGACCAGGGCGATGTCCCGCACCAGGTCCTTCTCCGGAGTTCGCCATATCGAACGCATCGCCGTCTATAATGAACGGAGCGAGGATCGTTCGTCAAGGCGAACGAGTGGACTAGTTTGGCGAACGAAGGGTGCGGCGATGGCGGCGGACAAGGGGGCGCACGCGTCAGGAGAGTCGGGGGAGCCGGGACGCGGCGCGGACGAGGGTGGACGGGAGCGGCAGAGCGGGCGGGCACCGCTGGCGGCCATCGCGGAATCCCTCCAGCGCGAGCGCCGCCGCGCGGGCCTGTCCCTCGCCGAGGTCGCCCGCCGCGCGGGCATCGCGAAATCCACGCTCTCCCAGCTCGAATCGGGCACCGGCAACCCCAGCGTCGAGACCCTGTGGGCGCTGAGCGTCACCCTGAACGTGGCCTTCGCCCAGCTCGTCGACCCGCCCCGCCCCCGCGTCCGCGTCGTCCGCGCGGGCGAGGGCGTCGCCTTCGCCGCCGAGCGCGCGGATTACGTGGCCACGCTCCTCGCCTCCTGCCCGCCGCACGCGCGCCGCGACATCTACCTGGTGTCCGTACAGCCCGGCACCGCCCGCGAGTCCGACCCGCACGCGCCCGGCATGATCGAGCACGTGGTGCTCAGTACCGGCCGCGCGCTGGTCGGCCTCACGGACGATCCCGTCGAACTCCACCCCGGCGACTACATCGCCTATCCGGGCGACGAGCCGCACATCTTCCGCGCGTTGGAGCCGGACACCCTCGCGGTGCTCGTCCAGGAACACCACTGACGCCGCCCTGAGTCAACTCCGCGTACAGCGCCCGTGGTGGCGGTGCGTCAGCCCGCGCGGAGCGTCAACGCGGCCGTGTGCAGGGTGCCTTGCGTGCGGAACTGGAGGAACAGCCGCCAGTCGCCCGCTGTCGGTAGCTCGGCGTGGAAGGCCAGTTCGGGGCCGCCGTGATCGCCGTTCACGGCCGTCGTCGGATGCAGGTGCGCGAACGCCAGATCGCCGGTGTGGAACGCGGTCAGGTGCGCGTACGTCCCCAGGTACGGCTGGAGATCGGTCACCGGGCGGCCGTTCCTGGTCACGGTCACGGCCAGCGTATGCGCCATGCCCGCCATGCCCGCCATGATGTCGCCCTTCACCGTCACCGTGTAACCGTCCACCGTGGCGCTGGTCTTGGGCGCGGGCAGCGGCACGGGCGACGAGGCGGTGCCGGGGACCGTGACCGTACGGCTCAGGACGACGTCCGTCCCCTTGCCGGGGCCCGCGTCCGGCGTGAAGGACGCGAAGAACCGCCACGCGCCGGGTGCGAGCGCCGCCAGCCGCGCCGTCCAGGTGCCGTCCTTCGCCATCCCCGGATGCACGTGCTGGAAGCCGGTGAGATCGGACCGGACCGCGTAGAAGTGCATCCGCTGCGTCTGGTCGAGCGCGAAGGCGGTCAACGGCCTGCCGCCGGGCGCGGTGACGGAGAAGCGGTACGTGGCGGGCGCGCCGGAAGGCAGTCGCGCGTCGGGGGAGACGAGGCGGTAGCCGTCGCGGTCGGCGGACAGGCCGTTGGCGGAGGCTGGGGCGTCCATGCCGTTCATGCCGTCCATGCCGTTCGTGGAGGGCGTGGACGGCATGGAGGGTTTCGAGGGCATGGACGCGGTGGGCGACGTGCGCGACTCGGGTGACGACGCCGGGGCGTGGCCGTGCGCCTGGCCGGCGGTCGTGGAGGAGCCGCCGCCGCAGGCGGTCAGGCCGAGCAGCAGAGCGCAGGTCGCGGCGGTGGCCGCGAGGAGAGCGGGCCGGAGTGTTCGCATGATGCTCTTTCGGGTGAGCGCGCGGAAAACGGCGCGCATATGGATGCGATGCGGACGGATGTGAGGGCGCGACGCCGCACCGGGAACTCCCCGGCGCGGCGGGCCCCTTCACGTCCGCGCGACGCACACCCGCAGCAATATCGCCCGCCCGCCCGGCGGCGGAGCGCGCCGCCGGTCCCGAGACGGCGCGGTGCCGGAGGCGGCCAACCCCGCCCCCAGCAACGGCGGTACGGCGAAGGCGACCTGCGCCCAGCCGGTGAGCGGTGCCCGCGCGCGTACGGGCGTGGCCCAACACGTACCGCCGGAGCCGGTCTTGGCGACGTGGGGGGCGGGGGCCTGCGGCCGTACGTGCGGAGTCGAGTGGGTGGTGGCGGCGACGGGCGCGGTAGCGGACATCCGCGCGATACCCATGTCCGTGCCCATGTTCATGGCCATGGCCATGGGCACGCCGTGGCAGCCCTCGCTCGCGGAAGCCGGTGCGCCGTGCATGAAGAACAGCCCGAGCAGGACCGCGCACACCGCCAACAGCCGGGGCGTACGCGACCGGTGCGCGTGTGCCGGGCCGTCGCCGTCCGCTGTCACCCGGTTGACGATATACCCCCAGGGGGTGTCTTGCTCAGGCGGGTGCCCGCGTGTTAACGCTGCGGGTACACGGTCCATGTGCGATGCCCGCGACACATGGACACATGGACACGTAAACACGCAGACGGCCGACCGGAAGGGGTGCGAGAGATGTCCGTACGCAGCGAGCGCGAAGGCGCCGTCACCACCGTGGTGCTGTCCAGGCCGGAGGCGCGCAACGCGGTGGACGGGCCCACGGCCGCCGCGCTCGCGGACGCCTTCCGTGCCTTCGACGCGGACGAGGAGGCGGCCGTCGCCGTCCTCTGGGGCGAGGGCGGCACCTTCTGCGCGGGCGCGGACCTCAAGGCTATCGGCACCGCACGCGGCAACACGGTCGCCGACGACGGCGACGGCCCGATGGGGCCGACCCGTATGCGGCTCGGGAAACCGGTGATCGCCGCCGTCTCCGGGCACGCCGTCGCGGGCGGTCTCGAACTCGCGCTCTGGTGCGACCTCCGCGTCGCCGAGGAAGACGCCGTGTTCGGCGTCTTCTGCCGCCGCTGGGGCGTGCCGCTGATCGACGGCGGCACCGTACGGCTGCCCCGGCTGATCGGCGCGGGCCGGGCGATGGACCTCGTCCTCACCGGCCGTCCGGTCGACGCGGCGGAAGCCCTCGCCATCGGCCTTGTCGACCGCGTCGTCCCGCCCGGCGCCGCCCGCGCCGCCGCCGAGCGACTCGCGGCCGAGATCGCCGCCTTCCCTCAGACCTGCCTGCGCGAGGACCGGCTCTCCCTGCTGGAGCAGGAAGGTCTGCCCGAAGAGGCCGCCCTGGCCGTGGAGTTGGCGCACGGCCGGATCTCCCTGACCGAGGCGGCGGCGGGCGCCTCCCGCTTCGCCTCCGGCGAGGGCCGCCACGGATCGTTCACCTGACGCCGAACGCCCGCCGTCGGCCGTACGTGCCGGCCCCGTAGCCCTGTCGGGGTCCCCGGACGGCCGCCCGCGTGCCCGTTGTGCTCGCGGGCGTGATCGTGTGACTCAACGGCACCTTCGGCGTCGGCAAGACCACGACGTCCCGGCTGCTCACCGAACTCCTCCCCGACGCGCGGATCTTCGACTCCGAGACGGTCGGCTCCATGCTGCGCCCCGTCCTCGCCTCGGTCCCCGTCGCCGACTTCCAGGACCATCCGCCGTGGCGCGCCCTCGTGGTCGAGACGGCCGCGCAGATCCTCGGTTACGTCGGCGGGACGCTGGTCGTACCGCAGTCGGTGCTGGTGCGGGCGTACTGGACCGAACTGCGGGACGGGTTCGCGAAGTCCGGCATTCCGCTGCGGCACTTCGTGCTGCACGCCGACCCGTTGACGCTCGCCGCGCGGATCGACAACGACCCCGAGGGCACCGGCATCCGACGCTGGCGGCACGACCACGTCGCCCCGTACGCCGCCGCCCTCCCCTGGCTGCGCGAGGAGGCCGAGATCGTCGAGACGGCGGACGTCGCCCCCGACGAGGTGGCGCGGCGGATCGCGGCCGCGGTGACCGCCCAGGGCGTGTCCGTGAAGTCGCCTCTGGCTGGCGGCGCCTGGCACGCACGCCCGCCGCGTCGCCGGAACACCCGAATAGCTCCGCTATGAGGCCACCCCGGAGCCTTGCGCTCAAGGGCCCCCGGACGGAGTCCGGGGGAACACCACACGCCCCATGGAGCGCCCATGATCCGCCGGACACGCCTTAGGACGTAACGGCCGCGAAGCCGCGTGCCGTTCGCCCGTCGGCCCGGCGGGGGTCATCCCCGGCCCAGCCGCAGGGCCCAGGCCAGGCAGCCGAGCGCGGCGGTCGTGGTCAGGACGCGGGCGACGTTCCAGCGCAGCCAGGCGGACTCGAACTGCTCCCGGACGGCGGCGAGATCGCGGATCTTCGACGGGTCGCCCGCGGCGGCGAGCTTGTCGTTGAGCGGGACGTTGAAGCCCATGGTGACGACGAGCGAGACGGCGTAGAGGACCACCCCCGCGATGATCCACGGCAGCGCGGACCGTCCGTCGCCGCGCCAGTGCAGCGCCGCCGCGATCCCGCCCAGGACCAGTGCGCCGCCGAAGGCGAGGCTGAACCAGCCGTTGAGTATGGCCACGTTGACGCGTTGCATGGCCTCCACGAACGTCCGGTCGTCGGAGGCGGCGAGGCCCGGCATGACGGCGACGGAGAAGGCGAAGTACAGGCCCGCCATCAGGCCGGTGGCGAGCGTGGCGGCGAGCAGCACGAGACTGCGGATGTCGCCGGACATGGCAACTCCTCTGGGTCCTCGGGGACGAGCGGTCGGATTCCGGCCCGACTCGGGCCGCTGGTAGGCGGGTTGGCGGTCCCGACCGGAGCGGTCCTGCGGGAGCGGCCGCTCCCGGCGCGGCTGCCGCTCCGGGTCCGCCGCGCCGCCGCCGGACATCGGCTGAGGCGGCGGCGTACCGTACGGCCACGCCGCGTAATCCTGCTGGTGCGGAGCCTGCTGAGGTGGCTGTTGAGGTGCCCGCTGAGGTGTCCGGTCGCGGGGCGCGGTATGCGCGTTCGGTGTCATGGCCTCAGTGAAACGGCGGCGAGGGCGGCGGGACCATCGTCGAAAAGCTCACCCCCATGCGCGGGCGTCCAGTCCTAGGCTGGGCGCATGGACGCACTGGCGAATCTGCTGGACGGGCCGCGGGCCCGAGGCGCCTTCCTGCTGCGGTCGATCCTCACCCCGCCCTGGTCGCTGCGGATCGAGGACCGGGCGCCGCTGACGCTGGCCCTGATGGTGCGCGGCGACGGCTGGGTGGTACCGGACAAGGGCGACCCCGTACGGCTGTGCCCCGGTGACATCGCGGTGATCCGCGGCCCGGAGCCGTACACGGTCGCGGACGCGCCGGCCACCGAGCCGCAGATCGTCATCCATCCCGGACAGGTCTCCGCGACCCCGCAGGGCGTCGAGCTGTGCGAGGAGATGGAGCTGGGGGTCCGGACGTGGGGTGACGTGCCGCCCGAGGCGGTGGGTACGGTCGGCGCGCCGGGACCGGTGCGGTCCGTGTCGGGAGCCGTCGGCGCAGGTCAGAGGGGTGCCGGGACCGCCGAGGACTCCGTGGTGATGATCACCGGGACGTATCAGATGCGCGGCGAGATCAGCCAGCGGCTGCTCTCCGCCCTGCCGCACGTCCTGGTCATGCCGGGCGACGCCTGGGCCAGCCCGCTGCCCGCACTGCTCTGCGAGGAGATCGTCAGGGACGAGCCGGGGCAGGAGGTCGTCCTCGACCGGCTCCTCGACCTGCTGCTGATCGCGGTGCTGCGCGCCTGGTTCTCCCGCCCGGAGGCCGGCGCGCCCGCCTGGTACGTCGCCCAGAGCGACCCGGTCGTCGGCCCCGCGCTGCGCCTGCTGCACGACGACCCCGCGCACCCGTGGACGGTCGCGGCGCTGGCCGCCAGGACCGGCGTCTCCCGCGCCGCCCTCGGCCGCCGCTTCACCGATCTCGTCGGCGAACCGCCCATGTCGTACCTGACCAACTGGCGGCTCTCCCTCGCCGCCGACCTGCTGCGCGAGCCGGACGCCACCATTGGCGCCGTGGCCCGCAAGGTGGGATACGGCAGCCCCTTCGCGCTCAGCGCCGCCTTCAAGCGCGTCCGCGGCATCAGCCCGCAGCAGCACCGCGAGGGTGTGGTGGCGGAGGGGAGCGCGGCGTCCTGATCCGTCCGGCGGGCGCGCGGGGGCCTTCGGGGGGCGCGTACGGGCGCCTCGTACGATTCCTGCGTCCCATGCACCGTTCGGTTTGAGCCGGGGTATCGGGCCGGAATTGTTTAGGCTGGCTGCATGAAGGACTGGGATCTCCGCAAGCTGCAAATCCTCCGCGCGCTGCGCGACACCGGTACGGTCACGGCCGCCGCGGGCGCGCTGCGGATGACCCCGTCGGCCGTCTCGCAGCAACTGGCCGCGCTCTCCAAGCAGATCGGCACGCCGGTGTTGGAGGCGCGCGGTCGCGGCGTACGGCTGACCGGCGCCGCGCACGTCCTGCTCAGACACGCCGAGGTCGTCTTCGCGCAACTCGAACGCGCGGGCGCCGAACTCGACGGGTACGCACAGGGCGAGGTCGGCGTCGTGAAGGTCGGCGCCATCGCCACGTCCATCACGCGCCTGGTGGTGCCCGCCGCGCGGCTGCTGCGCCGCGACGCGCCCGGCATCACCTTGTCGGTGCGCGAGGCGGAGGCCGCCGAGGTGTACGAGGAGCTGGCCGCCGGAGACGTGGATCTCGCGCTGTCGCTGGCCGTGGACGCGCCGACGGCCCGCGACACGCGCTTCGTGATCGCCCCGCTGCTCACCGACCCGCTGGACATCGCGCTGCCCGCGACGCATCCGCTGGCCGCCGCGCCGGGGCTGCGACTGGCCCAGCTCGCCGAGGACCCGTGGATCTTCGGCAGTCGCGGACCGTGGCGCGAGATCACCCTGGCGGCCTGCGCCGAGGCCGGATTCGTGCCGGAGCAGGCGCACGCCGCCGCCGACTGGCCCGCGATCTTCGCCCTGGTCGCGGCCGGAATGGGGATCGCGCTGGTGCCGCGGATGTCCGCGTCCGGCGCTCTGACCCAGGACTTGGCGGTACGGCCGCTGGACGTGGACCGGCCGCGGCGCCGGATCGTGGGCGCGGTGCGCGGCGGCTCGCAGGACGCCCCGCTGCTGCGGCGGACGCTGGGGGCGCTGCGGCGGGCCGCGGAGCTGGACCCGACCATGCAGTTGGACTGAATAATGGCTTCAGTAAGTTTCGATGGACGTGAAGGGTCGGGTCGGCCGAGAGTAGAGGCATGACGACGACAGAGACGCATGAGACGACGGCAGCGGGATCGGCGCCGGGGACGGCACCGGTTGGGGGAACGGCTGGGGGAGCGGCGACAGGCGCGGCGGCCGGGACCGGGGCCGGCACTTTCACGGACCTGACCTCCTTCACGGGTGACGCGCTTCCTTACGGCGGCGGCAACCCCTTCGCGGACTACCGCCGCGTGGAGCTTCCCTTCGCGGGACTCGCGGACCTGGCCGACCGCAGGCTGGGCGCGGGGGTGGTCGCCGCCAATGACGAGTTCTTCGCCGAGCGGGAGAATCTGCTGGTGGCCGGGCCCGCGGTCTTCGACCCCGAGCGCTTCGGGCACAAGGGCAAGATCATGGACGGCTGGGAGACGCGGCGCAGGCGGGGGGCGTCCGCGCAGGTCCCGCACCCCGATCCGGCCGACCACGACTGGGCGCTGATACGGCTGGGGACGCCGGGCGTGATCCGCGGCCTGGTGATCGACACCGCGCACTTCCGGGGCAATTACCCGCAGGCGGTGTCGGTGGAGGCCACCGCGCACTCGATGTCGGCGGCGCCCGAGGATCTGCTCGACCCGGCGGTGGAGTGGACCGAGCTGGTCCCGCGCACGGCGGTCGGCGGGCACGCGGAGAACGCGTTCGCGGTGCATGTGGAGCGCCGCTTCACCCACCTGCGCCTGCGGCAGCACCCCGACGGGGGGATCGCCCGGCTGCGGGTCTACGGCGAGGTGGCGCCCGACCCGGGGTGGCTGGCCGAGCTGGGCACCTTCGACCTGGTGGCGCTGGAGAACGGCGGCACAGTGGAGGACGCCTCCGACCGCTTCTACTCCCCGCCCGAGCACACCATCCTGCCCGGCCGCTCCCGGAAGATGGACGACGGCTGGGAGACCCGCCGCCGCCGTGACACCGGGAACGACTGGATCCAGTACCGGCTCGTGGACCAGGGCGTGATCCGTGCCATCGAGATCGACACGGCCTATCTCAAGGGCAACGCGGCGGGCTGGGCGACGCTGTCGGTCCGCGACGGGGAGGACGGCGAGTGGATCCCGCTGCTGCCGCGGGTCAAGCTCCAGCCGGACAGCGTGCACCGCTTCCTGGTCAACCCGATACCGGCCACCCACGTCCGGATCGAGATCTTCCCCGACGGCGGCATATCCCGGCTGCGGCTGCACGGCTCGCTGACCGAGCGCGGCGCGACCAGCCTGGCCGAGCGGACGGAAGCCATCAGCTAGCGCGAGGCCGACGTCGGGCAGGCCACCGTGGGGAGGGGGTCCCGTTCGTCAGGGTCTTCTGCGGGAGGGTCCTCAGCGGGCGGGGCTGAGGATCTGTTCCGACCAGGAGACCAGGTGCTCGAAGAGGCCGGTCCTGCGGCGGAGTACGGCCAGGGGGTCGTGGTCCACGTCGTAGGCGGCGGAGCCGACCCGGCCGCCGACGGCGAGGCGGGTGAGCATCAAAGGGGCGAGCCAGCAGTATTTGGCGGCGCCCGCGGCGGCCACCGAGCGGCGCAGCTCGTCCTCGCCCAGGGCGGCCCCGGCATCGCGGGCACCGGCCAGATAGCCCTCGATGACGGCGGCGGAGATCTCCGGCAGCAACTCCCCTGGTATCAGGCCGTCGGCGACGCAGTCCGGGATGAGGTTGGCGATGTCCTCGCCCACGGCGCCTTCCCCGACGAAGGCCCAGTCGAGCAGGACGGTACGGCCGCCGGCCGGTTGGGCGGCAGGGGCGCCGGGGGAGTGCGCGGGGGAGTCGTCCCGGGCGATCAGGTTGAGCGGCCAGACATCGAGGTGGCACAGGGTGCGGGGGCCGGATTCGGCGGCGGCGAGCAGGGTGTCGCGCTGCTCCCACATACGGCGCAGGCCGGTGCGCAGGGCGGCGGGCCAGACGGCGGCGGCGTCGGGCAGGTCCCAGGGGAGTTTAGCGGGCAGGGACTTGCTCTCCACGTACTGGCGGAGCCAGCCCCGGGAGAGCCAGGGCTCCGCAGGGAGCCGCCCGGTCCAGCGGGCCTGTGCGAAGCCGAGACCATGGGCGAAGGCGGCCAGGCGCTCCACCGGCCACTGTGAGCCGGGCACCCCGGTGACGTCCTCCAGCCACAGGGCGAAGGAGCCGTCCGCCCGCTCGTCCGCGGCGAGCAGGCGGGGGCCGTCGATCCCGGCGTCGGCGAAGACGGTCGCGGTCAGGCCGTCGCGGTAGGCGAGCGGCTCGCGGCGCCAGTGATTCCAGTGCTGCGGCTCGGGGCTGGTCTGCCAACTGCCCGAGCCCTTGGGGACGCACACCTTGAGGACCGCGCTGCCGTCGGGGCCGGTCACCCGCCAGATGCCGTCGGTGGCCTGGTTGTCCTGATTGTGGGTGAGTTCGGTGTAGGACCAGGTGGGTGCCGCACCGCCGAGGGCCGAGGCCACGCAGGAGGGGACGAGCGTCGCGGGGGTCACTGGGCGCCGAAGAGCTTCAGCAACTCGTCCTTGCCGAACATCCGGGCCGTGTCGACCGCGGACGGCACGCCCGCGGCCGGGTCGGCGCCGCCGTCGACCAGGGCGGTGATGACGTCCTGCTCGCCCTTGAAGACGGCGCCGGCCAACGGGGTCTGGCCCCGGTCGTTGGCACGGTCCGGCTCCGCGCCGCGGGCCAGCAGCGCCCGCACGGTCTGCCCGTGACCGTGGTATGCGGCGAGCATCAGCAGAGTGTCACCGCGGTCGTTGGTGAGATTCGCGGGGACTCCCGCGTCGATGTAGGCGGCCAGTTTGTCGGTGTCGCCCTGCCGGGCGAGGTCGAAGACCTGGGCGGCGAGCTGAAGCAGCTCGGGGTCGTGAGCGGGCTCGCTCTCGGCGGCGGGATCGGGCGTCGGCTCGGTCATGATCCCAGCCTACGCAGCGGGGCACTGTCCGTTGAAGAAGGAGATCACCACGCGTCGCGGCGCGCCCTGGCCGACCTGGACGTCCACCGGGACGCAGGCGTGGCCGTCACCGGCGACGAAGAAGCCGCCGATGAAGACGACGGGCTGGGCCGGGCAGGCGTCGAAGGTGATCGCGGGCGCCGGGGTGGACCCGAAGGCACGGCCGTACTCCAGCCCGGCCTTGGCCCGCTGCTCGGCGCCGATGGTCAAGGTGACCGTCGACCCGGTCCGTATGGAGGCGGCGACCTTGTAATGCCAGCCGTCGGAGTTGTGGTAGCCGTGGCCGGTCTGGTCGCCGTCGGCCAGGGCGCGCAGACCGGTCCAGGTGAGGGGACCCACTGTTACATCGTTCTTCGCGGTGGCCGGTGCGGCGGAAGACGAAGCGGAAGCAGCGGAAGAAGAGGAAGTAGAGGAAGGGGAGGTGGGTGCGATGGTGGTCGAACCAGCGGATTTCGCGGGGCTGTTGCCCGTGGTCACCTCGGTGGCGGAGCCGCCGGGCGAGCGCACGGCTTCGACGCACGCCACCGGGCGGGGGTGCTCGATGCTGCCGACCGGGGGCGGTGCCTCGATGGTGACGCGGGCGGAGTCGGTGACGACGGGGCGGTGCGTGGAACCGCCCGAGGAGCAGGCGGACAGCAGGGCGATCACCCCTAACGCCACACCGGACGCTCGTATCCCGCGACCAGACATGCGCATCACTCCCTCACGCAGGACGGTACGTGGTCAGCCGAGCGGCGGCCAGACCACCAACTGCCGTACCAGCGCGGGGTCTCCGGTCAGCCGCAGCGCGTCGGTCCCGTCCCAGGGGGCCCTGCGGTACAGCGCCAGCAGCAGATCGCTGGCGGGGCCGGAAAGGGTGGCACCGGGCTCCGGGCCGTCGCCGGGTCCGCCGCGGACCGCCGAGGCACCGGTGGTGTCGAGGATCAGGGTCCAGGCCGGGCCCTCGTCGGCGACCAGCGCGACACGGGCCGGTGCGTGCGGCCAGCCGTCCATCGAGCCGAAACCGACGTGCAGGAATTCATCCAGGGCGTCGGCGGCGAGGGCGGGCGGCAGCGGTTCGGTGACCCCCGCGGCCTCCTGCGCGTCGCGGGCGTGGACGGCCGCCTCCTGGACCTGGTGGCGGGCGACGGAACCCGAGGTCGCCGCGTTGCCCGACTCCGCCCACCAGGTCCAACAGCCGGTGTCGGGACCGGCCGCCCGCAGGGCGTCGAGCAGCAGCACCGTCGAGGCCGCCGACCAGGACTGCAGGTCGTCACCCGGCATGCGGTCGCCGAGCGCCCCGTCCGACGGCGGCCGGACGGCGGGGCCCGCGGCGACCGTCGCCGCCCAGAAGCGCTGCACCTGGCCGACATGCGTCAGCAGATCCCGGACGGTCCAGTCGGGGCAGCCCGGAATCCGGGCCTCGACGGGTGCGGCCCGCGCGGCCTCGCGCAGGACCGCGGACCGCTCCTCGATGAGTTCGAGCCAGTCGGTGAACCGGAGTTCGGGCGAGGCCGGCGTCTGCGAGGAGCGCGAAGTCGTCATGGCCACCGTTGTAGCAGCGACCACCGACAATGCCCCCGGTCCGGCGGCCGGGACAGCCCGCGGGCCCCATGTCCGGTGCGGTGCGCGGAAGATCGAGAAGGCCGCGCCCGGCCGGTCCCGCGGCCGAATTTATGGCCGGATTTCTGACCGATTCCACAGGTTTTGCCCAACCCTGACCACGGCGGGCTCTGTTCACCGCGACGGGAAACCTGTTCCATGGTCATCAGACGGCCGCCGCGACCGAAGGCGGCCACGTGTGCCAGAAGAGGTGGCCTTGCCTACGACCGTGCGGCGTACCGCTGTGAGCATTCCGGCCGCGGCCCTCGGCCCGGAGAACCCGCTGCCCGCATTGCGCCCGCTCGACGAGCTGCACCGGCTGGACCTCAAGGACCGCGAGGGACTGCCCGCCGACATGGCCAGGCAGCTCGGCTACGCGCCACTGCGCTCGGTGCTGCCGGTTCGCGTCCTCGACGGCTACGGCCGGGACCGCGCCCCGGCCGCCCTCGACGCACTCGTCATCGAGAACGACCGCATCCGCGCCACCGTGCTGCCCGGCCTCGGCGGCAGGCTGTACTCGCTGGTCCACAAGGCGACCGGACGTGAACTGCTCTACCGCAACCCGGTGTTCCAGCCCGCCGCGTTCGCGCTGGCCGGTGCCTGGTTCTCCGGCGGCGTGGAGTGGAATCTCGGCGCCACCGGCCACGCCGCCCACACCTGCGCCCCGCTGCACGCCGCCCGCGTCCCCGCCCCGGACGGCGGCGAGATGCTGCGCCTGTGGGAGTGGGAGCGGCTGCGCGACCTGCCCTTCCAGATCGACATGTGGCTGCCCGCCGACTCCGACTTCCTCTACGTCGGCATCCGGGTCCGCAATCCGCACGAGCGCACCGTGCCCGCCTACTGGTGGTCCAACATCGCCGTTCCCGAGACCGACCGCACCCGGGTGCTCGCCCCCGCCGACGCCGCCTGGCACTTCGGCTACAGCCGCACCCTCAGCCATGTGCCGGTCCCCGCGCCCGACGGCGCCACCGACATCACCTACACCACCCGCTCCGAGCACGCCGCCGACTACTTCTTCGACGTGGCCGACACCGACCGCCGCTGGATCACCGCCCTCGACGGCGAAGGACACGGCCTCGTCCAGACCTCCACCGACCTGCTGCGCGGACGCAAGCTCTTCCTGTGGGGCCACGGCCGCGGCGGGCGGCGCTGGCAGGAGTGGCTGACCGAGCCCGGCACCGGCGGCTACCTGGAGATCCAGGCCGGTCTCGCCAGGACACAGCTCGAACACATCCCCATGGCCGCGGATTCGGAATTCTCCTGGCTGGAGGCGTACGGACCGCTCGCCGCCGACCCCGCGCTCGTGCACGGCGACGACTGGTCCGCCGCGCGCGCCGAGGCCGGGGGACGACTCGAGGCCGCCCTCCCGCGCGCCACCGTTGACGCCGCCTACACCGCGTGGCTGGCGCACGCCGACACCGACCCCAAGGACCTGCTCGCCACCGGCTCCGGCTGGGGCGCCCTCGAAAGCGAGCGCGGCCACTTCCACCTGCCCGGCACCCCGTTCCCCGCCACCACGCTCGGCGACCCGCAGAAGCCCTGGCTGGAACTGCTGCTCGCCGGGATCTTCCCGAGACCCGCCGCCGACGCGCCGCCGGGACCCGCGCTCGTCTCCCCGGAGTGGCGCGAACTGCTGGAGTCCGCCGACACCTATCCCGGCAACGAGTGGTTCCGCGACTACTACCTCGGCATCGCCCAGTGGGCCGCGGGCGACCGCGCGCAGGCCGTGCGCAGTTGGGAACGGTCGGTCGCCGCCCACCCCTCGCCGTGGGGCCTGCGCGCCCTGGCCGTCGCCGAGGCCGACGCGGGCCAGACCGACCGCGCCGCCGACCGCTACCTGGCCGCGTACGACAGCCTGCGCGAGACGTTCACCGCGCTTCCGGACCGCCCGGACGTCCGGCGCGCCCTGATCGTCGAGGCCGTGCCCGTCCTGCTCGCCGCGGGCCGCGCCGCCGACGCCGAACGCGTCCTCGCCGATCCGGACCAGGCTCCGGAGGGCGACCGGCACGGCCCGGACTGCGGGCGGCTACGGCTGCTGCGCGCGCAGACCGCGCTCGCCCGCGGCCAAGTCGCCGAGGCCCGGGCGCTGTTCGACGAGGGCTTCGTCGTGGAGGACCTGTACGAGGGCGCCGAGGCGCTGACCGACACCTGGTACGCCATAGCCGAGCGCCTTGTCGCGGGCGACGGCCCCGTCACCGACGACATCAGGACCCGCGCGCGGGCGGAACACCCGCTGCCCGCCGCGTACGACTTCCGGATGCGGCCGGAGACGGTGCCGTAGGGAGCGGGCGGTCCCGGCCGCACAGCGACTGCGGCCGACGTCCGTTGGCCGCCGTGCCGCCTACGCCCGGCTCGCGGCGACCAGTGCCGCCGTCTCGTCCGCCGTCAGGTCACCGGGGCGGCGGCCGTCGCGGGCAAAGGAGTTGGCGGTACGGCGCAGCGCCTCGTTGACGGGCGTCGGCACGCCGAAGCGGCGGCCCAGCAGCACGATCTCGCCGTTGAGGTAGTCGGCCTCGATGGAGCCGGTGCCCCGGGTGAGGCTCTGCCAGGACGAACCGCCGCCGCGCTCACCGCCGTTGACGGGCAGCAGCTCCACCCGGTCGCCGCGCACGCGGGCCTGCTCCTCCTGGCTGACGTGCGCGACACCGGCCGCGTCCAGCACCGCGACTCCTTCCGCGCGGGCCCGCTGATACACCTCGAACAGCGGCCCCTCACCGATCGGACCGGACACCGCCTCCAGGGAGTTGCCCAGATTCGACAGCAATTTGCCGTACTTCCACGCCATCACGTCCTGCGAGACCGGCGCCGCGAAGCCCGAGCCCTCAAGGTCGGCGGCGATCCGCCGCGTCGTGTCGTCCGCGCCCGACGGATAGCGGCCCAAGGTCAGAATCCCGGACAGCGGCGCACCCGGCGCCTGCACGACACCCGGCTCCAGGTGGGAGGTCGGCAGCCAGACGCACATCCCGTGCACGTTCGGGAAGTGGCGCAGCGCCAGCCGCTCGTTCTCGACCCCGTTCTGCGCGCACACCACGGCGGGACCGGCACCGTCCGAGCCGACCCCGTACCCGTCCCACCGCGTCAGCACCGACGCCGTGTCCTGCGTCTTGACGCCCAGCACCAGCACGTCGTCGGGCCGCGCCCGCAGCGCCTCCGGCCCGTCCGCGACGGGCACGGGCAACGTCATCGTGCGGTCCGGCAGTTCGAGCCGCAGGCCCCGCTCGCGCAGCGCGTCGAGATGGCCGCCGCGTGCCACCAGGACGACCTCGTGACCGCCGTCGAACAGCCGCCCGCCGATCGTGCCGCCGACCGCTCCCGCTCCGATGATGATGTATCGCACACCAAGAGACTCGCACACGCCCGCCCCGGTCCCCCCGCCGCACCGCGCCGAAAACCGGTGGCCGGGCGCCCGCGCCCCCCGCCACAGTGATCGTCGGGGAGAACACCCGACCACCACCATCCGACCACCACATACGGGGGGACCGTCATGTCCACATTGCGCGTGACCGCGGAGCGGCTCACCATCCTCGACCACCCCAACGCCGACGCGCTCGAACTGGCGCAGGTCGGCCTCTACCGCGCCGTGGTCGCCAAAGGCGCCTACCGCAGCGGCGACTTCGCCGTCTACATCCCCGAACAGGCCGTGCTGCCCGAGCCGTTGATCACGGAGCTGGGCCTGACCGGCAGGCTGGCCGGAAGCGCCGCGAACCGCGTCAGGGCGGTCCGGCTGCGCGGCGAGCTGTCGCAGGGCATCGTCTGCCGTCCGGCCGCGCTCGACGGTACGGATCTGGAGCGGGCCGCCGCCGGGGGAGCGGACTTCGCCGAACGGCTCGGCATCGTCAAATGGGTGCCTCCGGTGCCGGTGTCGATGAGCGGCGACGTGGAGTCGGCGCCCGACCTGCTGCCCTGGATCGACATCGAGAACCTCAAGCGCTACCCGGACATCTTCGCGCCCGGCGACCCGGTCACCGTCACCGAGAAGCTGCACGGCACGGCCTGCTGCCTCACCTACTACGCGGACGGCGGCGCCGTGCACGTCACGTCCAAGGGCCTCGGCGGACAGCGCCTCGCCCTCACCGAGACCGACCGCAATCTCTACTGGCGCGCCGTCCTCGGCCACGGCCTGCCCGCCGTCGCGGCCCGGCTCGCCGAGCGGCTGGGCGCCGACCGGATCGGCGTCTACGGCGAGGTGTACGGCAGCGGCGTGCAGGATCTCGGCTACGGCGCCGACGCCCGCGCGCAGGGCGCGCCCGGTTACGCGGCGTTCGACGTGTGCGCGGACATCGGCGGGCGGGTGCGCTGGCTGGACGCCTTCGCGCTGCTGGCGGGCGAAGTGCCGCTGGTGCCCAAGCTGTTCGAGGGCCCCTTCGACCAGGAGGCGGTGCTGGCGCTGGCCCAGGGCACGGAGACGGTCTCCGGCCGCGGCCTGCACTTGCGCGAGGGCGTCGTGGTGCGCACGGCCGACGACCGCTACAGCGACGTGCTCGGCGGCCGGGCCATCGCCAAGGTCGTCAGCGACGCCTACCTGACCCGCAAAGGCGGCACGGAGTACGAGTGAGACCGGCCCCCGCGTGACCGCCGACCGCGTGACCGCCGACCGCGTGACCGCCAGCCGCCGACCGTGGGCCGACGCCCTTCCCCGAACAGCGTCGGCCCACGGTCGGCCCACCCCGGACCGTCAGCCCGCCCCGACCCGTCCGGCCCCCGCCTCCGCGCCGCCCTCCAGCCGTGCCCGCAACCGCCGCTTCGCCTCCGGCCACTCCTCGGCCAGCATCGAGAAGAAGACGCTGTCGCGCCACGTCACACCGTCCGAGCGCAGCCGGTGGCGGCGCCAGACCCCCTCGCGGACCGCGCCGAGCCGCGCGATGGCCCGCTGCGACCTGATGTTGAGATGATCCGTCTTCCAGCAGATCCGCCCCATGCCCAGTTCCTCGAAGGCATGGCCCATCAGCAGCAGCTTGGCCTCGGTGTTGACCGGGGTCCGCCAATGGGCGCGGCCGTACCAGGTCCAGCCGATCTCCAGCCGCTCGTCCCTGGCGCTCACGTCGTGGTACGTCGTCCAGCCGACGGCCCGGCCGCTCGCCCGCTCCACGACGGCGAAGGCGAGACCGCCCGCGGCCTCCGCGTCGGCGGCGACCCGTACAGCGAGATCGCGCAGCTCGTCCTCGGTGCGCGGCGGCTCCACCGGCAGCCAGCGCCACACCTCCTCGTCACCGCCGCCCGCGGCGAACAGATCGGGCACATGGCCGGGAGCGAGCGGTTCGAGGCGGACGAAACGGCCTTCGAGCACCGTGTGAGCGGGGGTTCTGGCAACCATGGACGCACCGTAACCAGCGGCCAGCGGGTCCTGGCAACGCGATTTCACCTCGTGGACCGCATGCTCTCGGCTCAGCCGGGTACGTGCGGGGGATCCGAGCACCGTTGACGCCAGAAGCGGCGAGAGGAACCAGAAGCGATGACCGACATCACCCCCGACGGCCTCGACCCGGACAGCGGCCTGCCCCCGGCGCAGCGCGCGCTGCGCGAGATCGCCCACGGCAGCGAGAACGTCGTCGCCCTCAGCACGCTCGCGGTCAGCGAAGTCCTGCTGCCGGTGCCGGGCGTGGACGAGGACCCCAACGGCGGCGAGCCTCCCCGGCAGATCCAGCTCCCGGTGTACGAACAGGAGGACGGCCGCCAGCTCGTGCCCGTCTTCACCTCCGAGACCCGGATGGCCGAAGCGCTGCCCACGACCAGTCGCTACCGGCTGGTCCAGCTCGCCGTGCTCAGCGGCGCCTGGCCCTCCGACGAACTGATCCTGTCCATCGACACCGGCAGCCCCGACTCGCTGAGCATCTCGGGGGAAGGCGTCCGCGCCCTGGCCGGGCTGGTCGGCGGCCAGAACTGACCGCCGCCCGCGTCGTCAGCCCCGCCCGAGCCGCCTGAGGCGGCTCCGAGCAGGCCCCGGCACGCCCCCCCGGACCCGGTCAGCCCCGGTACACCACCAGCCCGCCGGGCACCTTGTCGAGCAGCAGCTCACCGGGCGCGGGTGCCACCTCACCGTCGTAGGCGAGGTGGACGCCCTCGCCGGGCAGCCGCAGCCGCAGCCGCCGTACGGTCGCCGACGTGTACACCGGCGACCGGGTCAGCACCCCGGTGAGGGCCGCGCCCAGCAGCCGGGTACGGGCGAAGGGCCCGCCGTCCACGATGCGCACGTCCAGCACGCCGTCGTTGAGGTCGCGGCGGCGCACCGGGGCGAGCCCGACACTGGAGTAGCGGCAGTTCCCCGCGAAGATCAGCCACACCGAGCGCGGCCGTCCGTTCACCTCGATGTCCACCGGCTCGCAGGTCCGCAGGACGTGCACGGCGGCCAGCACACTGGCGGGCCAGCTCCCCACCCGCCGCGACCAGCGCTCCCGTACCCGTACCAGCTCCGGGTACGACCCGATGCTGAAGGTGTTGAGGAAGGGCGCCGACTCGCTGTACGGCGAGTCCAGGCTGGTGTGCCGGGCCACGTCCACATTGGCCGCCCGGCCCGCCGCGACCGCCTTCGCGGTGTCCTCGACGGTCTCCAGGCCGAGGTCGAGCGCGAAGTGGTTACGGGTGCCGCCGGGGAAGACCGCCAGCGGCAGCCGGTGGCGCAGGGCGACGGCCGTGGCCAGGCACACCGTGCCGTCACCGCCGCACACCCCGAGCGCGCCGCCCTGCTCCACGGCCGTGCGCGCCGCCTTCTCCAGCATCTCCAGCAGGTCGTCGTCCTCGGTGCACTCGCCGACCGACGCCTCGGGCAGCGCGGCGGCGATCCGGTCGACGGGCGCCGACAGCAGCGGCGGCGGCCCCGACGCGGAGTTCACCACCACGTGCAGCCCGCGGCCCTCGGGCAGCGACGGCACCTGCGCGTCGGCGCCCGGCTCCGGCTTTCCCGGAGCGGGCGGCACCAGGGCGCGTACGACGGCGGCGGCGCCAAGGCCCAGGGCCGCGCCAGCCACCACGTCACTCGGATAGTGCACTCCGGTGTAGATCCGTGAGAAGGCCACGCTCGCGGCGAGCGGCGCGATCACCAGGCCCCAGCGCGGCGACTCGATCGCCATGCCCGCGGCGAAGGCGGCGGCCGAGGCCGCGTGGCCCGAGGGGAACGACGAGGTGATCGGCTGGCGGTGCAGCCGCCGTATGACCGGGACGGTGTCGAGTATCGGCCGTGACCGCCGTACCGCGCCCTTGCCCGCGGTGTTGACCGTCAGCGACGCCAGTGCCAGCGAGCCCAGTCCGCGCGCCGCCGCCCGGCGTCCGGTCCTGCCGCCGGTGGCCGCGACGCCCGCGGCGACGGCGAACCACAGCCGGCCGTGGTTCGCGGCACTGCTCAGCCGGGGCAGCACCGGCTCCGCGCCCGGCCAGTGGCGCTCCGCCACCTCGGCGAACAGCGCCTTGTCCCAGTTCTTCCAGGGATACGTCATGCGGGCCGGTTACCCACCCCCGGCCGCGGCACACCGCCTGATCAAGGCCGTTGCCGTTCCGTCACGGACGGCCGCCCGCGTATCCGCCGGTACCGCACTCGCGTACCCGCCCGCGTATCCGCCGGTACCGCACCCGCGTATCCGCCCGCGGACCCACCGGTACCGCACCCGCGCCGCCGCCCCCGTGTCCGCCGTCCAGCGGTGCCGCCGCTGTAGTCTCACCGGGTGAACGAAGCTCACCCGCACGCCCCTTGGCCAGAGCCGGAACTCGTGATCTTCGACTGCGACGGTGTGCTGGTCGACAGCGAGAAGATCGCGGTGAAGGTGGACGCGTTCGTGCTCGCCGCGGTCGGCTGGCCGCTGAGCGAGGCCGAGATCGTGGAACGGTTCGTGGGCCGCTCCTACCGCGACATGACCACCGCCATCGAGAAACACCTGGGCCGCTCCCTGCCCGAGGACTGGGACGCCCCCTACCGGCACCTCTACCAGGAGGCGTTCGACGCCGACCTGACCGAGGTCGACGGCATCACGCAGGCTCTGGACGCGCTCACCCTGCCGAGCTGCGTCGCGTCGAGCACCAGCCACGAGGGGCTGCGCCACACGCTTGGCCTCACCGGGCTCTACGAGCGTTTCGAGGGCCGGATCTTCAGCGCGAGCGAGGTCGAGCACGGCAAGCCCGCCCCCGACCTCTTCCTGCACGCGGCCCGCAGCCTCGGCGTCGATCCCGCGCGCTGCGTGGTCGTCGAGGACAGCCGGTACGGGGTGGCCGCCGCCCGCGCGGCGGGCATGCGCGCGTACGGCTACTGCGGCGGACTCACCCCCGCGGGCTGGCTCGAAGGCCCCGGCACGACGGTCTTCGACGACATGCGCGACCTGCCCGCACTGCTGCTGCGCTGAATGCGGGGCGCGCCGCCGCCTCCTCACCCGCGCACTCGGCCGTCGGCCGCTCCACCGGCCGTTCCGTCGGATGCGGACCGCGCCGTTGCGTCGGATGCGGACCGCGCCGCCGCGGGAGAAAGTGGGCCCCAGGGGTGCCCACCTACGCAGCGGAGGTAACCGGATGCGGCTCGGCCCGCGGTACGACCTGCGACCCGACTCGGGACTGCCGCTGCCCGCGTACTGGCGGGAACGGACCGCCGACGCCCGGCCCGGCGCCGAGGTCCCTGGCGGCGGTCCGCGGCTGCTCGACGCCGCCTGCGGCTACTGGGCCCGGCGCGGCCTGCCCTGCCGCGCGGACCACGTGCTCGCCGCGCCCGGCGCGGAGCCGCTGCTCTTCGCGCTGCTCGCCGCCGTCGACGGCGACCCGGTGCTGGCCCGCCCCGCTCCCGCGTGGCAGGCCCCGGTGGCCCGGCTGCTCGGCCGCCGGGTGCACACCGCGCCCACCCCGCCCGAGGGCGGCGTGCCCGACCCCTTCGCGCTGCTGGAGACCGTACGGCGGGCGCGCGCGGCGGGCGCCGACCCGCGGCTGCTGGTGCTGTCCGCCGCCGACGACCCGACCGGCACCGTCACCGCGCCCGAGCTGCTGCACGAGACGTGCGAGGCCGCGGCGGAGGCGGGGCTGCTGATCGTCTCCGACGAGACGTACTCCGACACGCTCCACCACCGCGACACGGTGCTGCTCAGCCCGGCCGAGATGCTGCCCGACCACACCGTCGTCCTGGCCGACCTGGGCGCCACGCTGGTCCCGGCCGCGGTGCCCGCCGCGCTCGCCCGCTTCCCCGCCACCGCCCACGGCGCGGCCTGGCGGGAGCGGGCCCTCGACGTACTCGCCGCGCTGCGCGCCGTGCTGCCCGCGCCGGTCGCCGCCGCCACCGGATACGTCCTCACCGAGCCCGCGGAGGTCACCGACCGCACCGCCGCGGCCAACCGGCTGCACGCGCGTACCGCCGCTGCCGCCTTCCGCGCGATCACCGGCGCGGGGGCGACCTGCCGTCCGCCGCGCGCCGGTTTCCAGCTCTACCCGACGCTGCCCGCGCCCGGCCTGGACGCCGCCGCGCTGGAGGAGCGGCTGACCGTGGCCCTCGGCTACCCCGTACTCGGCGGCCACCGCTTCGGCGACGACCCGGACGAGCCGCGCGTGCGGATCAGCACGGGGCACCTGCACGGCGCCACCGAGGACGAGCGGCGGGTCGCGCTGGCCGCGCCCGACCCGCTCGCCGTCCCGCATGTCGTCGCCGCGCTGGCCGCGTTGGCCGTCGCCGTCAGCGGCCACGCCACCGGGTACCCGGAGGGCGGGTCGGGCCCCGCGGGCGGGGCGGTCGGCGAATCCGCGGGCATCGGCGAATCCGCGCGCATCGGTGAATCCGCCGACATCGGCGAATCGGCGGACACCGGATCGCGGGGGCGTGGGACCTGACCTATTTTTTGGGTAGGTCGATGAACGATGATCGGGGATCCGGTGGGTGCGAGCGGTGTTCGGGACGGCCGGGCGGGCCACACGCGCCTCGCCCACCCTCCCCACACCCTGTGCCGCGGCCACGGGTCCTGCCGGTCCCGTCGGGCTTCCCGGCCCGGCCGGAACCGCCGGGGCCGCCGCCCCGGCCCGCTGTTGCCCGGCGAGTGTCGCCGACGGCGCCGAGACCGTGACGGATGGGAGTCCCGATGACCGATCAGAGCGAGCGCACCCTCGCCGAGAGCGAGAGCACCCTCGCCGGTCCGCGTCCGCTGGGCGAGTTGAGGACCTGGCCCAAGTCGTTCGCCGACCGGCTGACGGACCCGCTGCCGGGGCTGCGCGACGTCCTGCGCTCGGTACGGGAACGCAGCATGCGCCCGCCGGCCGCCGCGCTCGCGCAGGTGCCGTCGCTGCCGGTCGAGCAAGGACCGCTGCCCGCGACGACGGCGGGCACGGTCAGCCTCACCTGGGTGGGACACGCGAGCTGGGTGATCGGCATCGGCGGGCTGACCGTGCTCACCGACCCCGTCTGGTCCCGCCGGATCCCCGGCACCCCGGCCAGAGTCACCCCGGTGGGCGTGCCCTGGGAGACGCTGCCCCCCGTGGACGCCGTCGTCATCAGCCACAACCACTACGACCACCTCGACGCGCCGACGCTGAAGCGGCTGCCGCGCGACACCGCGCTGTTCGTGCCCGCGGGCCTGGCCGCCTGGTGCCGCCGCCGAGGCTTCACGCGGGTCACCGAACTCGACTGGTGGGAGGCGGCGGAACTGGGCGGTGTCCGCTTCGACTTCGTCCCCGCGCACCACTGGAGCAAGCGCACGCTCACCGACACCTGCCGCTCGCTGTGGGGCGGCTGGGTGCTGACCGACGGCTCGGGGCGGCGCGTCTACTTCGCCGGGGACACCGGCTACGGCCACTGGTTCCGCGAGATCGGCCGCGCCCACCCCGGCATCGACCTCGCGCTGCTGCCGATCGGCGCCTACTCGCCGCGCTGGATGCTCAGCACCGTGCACACCGACCCGGAAGAGGCCGTACGCGCCTGCCTCGACGTGGGCGCGACCGCGATGGCGCCCATGCACTGGGCGACGTTCCTGCTCTCCGCGGAGCCGCCGCTGGAACCGCTCACCCGGCTGCACGCCGCGTGGGCCGCGACCGGCCGCCCCCGCGACGACCTGTGGGACCTGCCGATCGGCGGCTCACGGGTGCTGTCCGGCACGCCGTGAGGGCACGGCACGCCGAGGCACGGCACGCCGTGAGGGCAAGCCCGGCGGCCTGATCGCGGGACGGCCGCCCCCGCTTGCGGCGCGCGGCCTACTTGCGGCGCAGCCGCCGCACGATCATGGGCCCCGCCGCGAAGGCGAACGTCAGCCCCACCGCGAGCGCCACCCCCTGCCACGGCTCGGGGAACAGCGACCCGCCCAGGATGCCGACCAGTTGATACGCCGCCGCCCACACCAGACAGGCCGGGATGTCGCCGCGGACGAACCGCCGCAGCGACATCTCGCCCAGCAGGCACGCCACCATCACCGGGATACGGCCCGCCGGGATCAGCCGGGACAGCACCAGGACGGCCGCGCCGTGCGCGTCCAGCCGGTTCTGCGCCTTCTCCAGCGTCGTGTTGTCCACCCGGTCCTGGAGCCGGTGCAGCCAGCGCGAGCCGTTGCGGGACCGCACCCCGCGCAGGCCGAGCCAGTACAGCGCCACGTCGCCGAGGAAGGCGGCGAAGGACGACACGAGGAACACCCCGAGCAGCGCGAGCGGGGGTTGCGACTGGTGGAAGGCGACGACGGCCGCGCTGGAGACCACCGCGCCGGTCGGCACCACCGGCACCAGCGAGCCGAGCGACACCAGCAAAAACAGCGACGGATAACCTATGGCCTGCTGCGTGGTCTCGGACGCGGGGGAATTGGCGGCGGCCGACGCCAGGAACCCGATCACCCGCGGCTCTCCCGCCCGGCGTCCTCGACCAGCACCGACTGCCCGTGGTCGAGCCGGTGCACCGACACCCGCGGGGCCAGCCGGGCGGCGATCCGCACGAACTCCTCGCCGGGCGTGTGGAATTCGTGCGGCCGTACCGCGTCCATGCCGATCGGCCAGAATGTGCCGTAGTGCACCGGCACCGCGGCTCGCGGCGCCAGATCGGCCAGCACCCGCGCGGCCCGCGCCGCGTCCAGATGCCCGTGCCCGAGGAACGGGCCCCAGCCGCCGACCGGCAGCAGCGCCACATCGCAGGGGCCGACCGCGTCGGCCAGCCCGTCGAACAGCCCGGTGTCCCCGGCGAAGTACGTGCGCGCGGCCCCCTCCACCACATAGCCGAGCGCGGGGGAGCGCTCAGGCCCGTACGGCAGCCGCCGTCCGTCGTGCGCGGCGGGCACCGCCCTGACCGTCAGCTCCCCGCCGTCCGCGCCGCGTACCAGGAGCGAGTCGCCCGCGCCGACCTCCACCAGCCGCAGCCGGTCACGCAGCCGCCGCAGCCCCGGCACCGCGGCGACCGCGCCGCGCGGCAGGACCACGGTGGTGCCCGCCGCCAGCCGCCGCACCGAGTCCAGGTGCAGGTGGTCGGCGTGCAGATGAGAGATGAGTACGGCGTCGGCCGCGGTCGCCGACGCGGGCGGTACGGCGCCGCGCCGCCTGCGCAGATGGGCGAGCCGCCGGGTGAACAGCGGGTCGGTGAGCACCCGTACCCCGGAGTCCCGCACGGTCACCGTGGCATGGCCCCACCACGTGATCTCCACCGCCACCGCGCCCGTCCTTTCCCGGCATCCGTCCAGGGCGCCCGTATCGCACACACGCGTCGCACCTCCCCGGTCAGGGGACTCGTACCGTGCCCGCGCACACCCTCGCAGGCCCGAGCGTATGCCCTGCCGAGGGCCGGGCCCGGCGCGCGCCCCGACGGGGCGCCGGGACGCGGCGGGCGGTATGGCACTGTGGAGGTGTGCCGCAGCCTGCGAAGAGACGGGAACGGGCCGTCGGCCGGAGCGTGGTGAGGGCCGTCGGCCGGGTGCTCGCTGTGTGGATGGTCTCCAGCGCGACCCTGGCCGTACTCGCCTGGGTGCTCCCCGACTTCCGCCTCGAGGCTCCCAACGGCGACAGCCCCACCCAGATCGCGGTGACCTCGGCGATCGGCGCGGGCGCCTTCGGCGTACTGAGCGCGCTCGTGTGGCCGCTGCTGGTCCGCGCCCTGCTGCTCGTGCCCGCCCTCGTGCTCGGCGCCCTGGTCTTCTTCCTCAACGGCTCGCTGCTGCTCGTCGCCCTGCGCTTCACCCCCGACGGCCGCGGCCAGGTCGCCCCGGCCACCGCCGTGGTGATCGCCGCCGTGATGTCCGCGACGTCCTCCGCCACCAGCACCGCCCTCGCGGTACGGGACGACGCCGCGTACGGCCGCAGGCTCGCCCGGCTCGCGGGCCGCAGAACCCGCGCGAGCGACCCGCCGCTGCCGACCACGCCCGGCACGGTCTTCCTGCAACTCGACGGCGTGGGCCACGACGTGCTGCGCGACGCCCTCACCTCCGCGCCGCCCGCGATGCCGACCCTGGCCGGCTGGCTCGGCACCACCCACCGGCTCACCCCGTGGCGCACCGACTGGAGCAGCCAGACCGGCGCGAGCCAGCTCGCCATCCTGCACGGCACGAACCACGACGTGCCCGCCTTCCGCTGGTTCGAGAAGGAGACCGGCCAGCTGATGGTCTGCAACCGGCCCTCCAGCGCCGCGGAACTGGAGCGCCGCGCGGTGGCCCGTACCGGCTTTCGCGGCCTGCTCGCCGAGGACGGCGCCAGCCGCGGCAATCTGTTCACCGGCGGCGCGGAGCAGTCCGCGCTGGTGATGTCGGTGGCGGCCCGCCGCGACAAGTTCAGCCGCTCCAGATCCGGCTACTTCGCCTACTTCTCCGACCCGGCGAACGCGGTGCGCACCGCCTGGTCGTTCAGCGCCGAGGTGTGCCGCGAGATCGGGGAGTCGACGGCGTCGCGGCTGCGCAGGGACCGGCCCCGGATCAAGCGCGGCGGCCTCTACCCGCTGCTGCGCGCCTTCGCCACCGTCGTGGAACGGGACGTGGCCGTGGCCGCCGTCATCGGCGACATGCTGGCCGGAAGGACCGCCGTCTACGCGGACCTCGTGGCGTACGACGAGGTCGCCCACCACTCGGGCCCGCGCAGCAAGGACGCGCGCAAGGTGCTGGGCCGGCTCGACCGCTCGGTGGCGCTGATCGCCGACGCCTCGCGGTACGCGCCCCGGCCGTACCGCATCGTCCTGCTGTCCGACCACGGGCAGAGCGAGGGCGAGACCTTCGAGAGCGCGTACGGGGTGACCTTCCGCGAACTGGTGCGGGCCGGTTGCGGGCTGGCCGGGACCGAACGGCAGGCCAGGCGGCGGGCGGCGCGCGGCGCCGAGGCACGGGCGGCGGCCCGCACCGCGCTGCGCCGCCCCGAGCAGGAGCGGCGGGCGCAGGAGGAGGCCGAGTGCGCGGGGCCCGCGTCGCAGCCGGTCGTGCTGGCCTCGGGCAACCTCGGGCTCGTCGCCTTCCCCGAGATCGAGGGGCGGGCCACGCTGGAGGAGATCGACCGCCGCTCGCCCGCGCTCCTCGACGCGCTCACCGGGCACCCCGGTATCGGCTTCGTGCTCGTGCACAGCGCCGAGCGCGGTCCGCTCGTGCTGGGCCCCGACGGCTCGCAGCGCGAGCTGGCCACCGGGCGGATCAAGGGCGACGACCCGCTCGCGCCCTTCGGCGAGGGCGCCGCGGACGCCGTGCTGCGGGCGGACGGCTTCCCCCACATCGCCGACCTCATGGTCAACTCCGCCTGCGATCCGCGCTCCGGAGCCGTGCACGCCTTCGAGGAACAGGCCGGTTCGCACGGGGGCCTGGGCGGCCCGCAGAGCCACCCCTTCCTCCTGACCCCCGTCGAACTCCCCGTGCCGCCCGCCCCCCTCGTCGGAGCCGAGGCCCTGCACTCCCTGCTGCGCACATGGCTCACCCCGCCGCGCCCCGCCTCATCCCAGGAGAAGCGGCCCGGCGAGGAGCGATCCCGCGAGGAACCCACCCACCAGGAACCGGTTCGTGAGGAACCGACCCGCGCGACGACGGCGTGAACCGACCTGACGCCGCCGCCGGTCAGGCCGTGGCGCCGCCGTCGATGACCAGGTCGGTGCCCACGGTGGAGGTGGCCGCGGGGGAGGCGAGGTGGAGGACGGCGGCGGCGATCTCGGCGACGCTGGACGCGCGGCCGAGGGGGATCTGGGCGCGCAGGCGGGCGGCCTTGGCGGCGGGGGTCTCGCCGGGGCGCGAGGACATGGGGGTGTCGACGGCGCCGGGGCTGACGGCGTTGATCCGGACGCCGTCGCCGATGTGGTCGAGGGCGGCGGCGCGGGTGAGGGCGCTGACGGCGGCCTTGGCCGCGGTGTACGCGCCGAGGCCGGGAACGCGGCGGTGGGCGCCGATGTTGGAGGCGACGTTGACGACGGCGCCGCCGCCGTGCGCCCGCATGTAGCCGATCTCGTACTTCATGGAGAGCCACAGCCCGGTCAGGTTGGTGTCGAGGCTGTGCCGCCAGTCGGCCTCGGATATGTCGGCGACCGGGGCGGGAGGGGTGATGACGCCGACGTTGTTCACGGCCACGTCGAGGCCGCCGAAGCGGGCCGTCACGGCGTCGACCAGGCGCTCGACGTCCGGCGCGACGGTGATGTCGGCGGGTACGGCGGCGGCCTCGCCGACGCCCTCGGCCGCGATGAGGGCGACCGTCTCCTCAAGGGTCCGCTCACTCCGCCCGGCGACGGCGACGCGGGCGCCCGCACGGGCGAAGGCGAGCGCGACGGCCCGCCCGATACCGCTGCCGCCGCCGGTGACGAGGACGGCCCTGCCGGTGAAGGTGTCGGACATGACGGCTCTCCAGATGCCTTGGGTGCCTACGGGAATGAGAACGATCGGTCGCGAAAAGGGGGCTCGGACCCGTCCGGTCAGTCGAGCAGGGCCAGCGCCTGCGCCGCGGCGTCGCGCGGGCGTTCCGGGTCGCCGCCGGCCTTGCCGACCACGCGGATCCCCTGGAGCAGCACCAGGAGCATGCGGGCCAGCGCCCGCGGGTCCCGCCCGGCGGGCAGCTCGCCCTGGGCGCGGGCCCGCAGCAGCGCCGAGGTCAGCCCGGCCTCCAGCAGGTCCCAGCTCGCCTCCACCCGGCGGGCCGCGGCCCGGTCGTGCGGGGCCAGTTCCACCGCGGTGTTGGTCATGAAGCAGCCGCGCCGCAGTTCGTCGCGCGCGGACTCCTCGGCGAAGCGGGTCACCACCGCCCGTACCCCCGGCAGCGCGGGCCCCGGCTGTGACAACTCCTCCAGCAGCCGCGGGTCGCACAGCTCGCCGTAGCGGCGCAGCGCCAGCAGATACAGCTCGTGCTTGCTGCCGAAGGTGGCGTAGACGCTCGCCCGCGCGATGCCCAGCGCCTCGACGACGTCGGCCATCGACGTGGCCTCGTAACCGCGCCGCCAGAACAGCTCAAGTGCCGCCTGGAGCGCCGTGTCCGGGTCGAATTCCTTGCTCCTCGCCATGCCGATGACCCTAGGGTCAATGAGAACGATCGGTCAAGAAAGAGCCGATCGTCAACTAAAGGTTGACGATCGAGGAATCGTCAACCTAACGTTGACGCATGACCCAACACCCGGTACGACTCGACGACCTCATCGACTACGTCAAGGAACAGCACCCCGGCAGCGAACCGCTCGAAGACCTCCAGCACGCGGTGGCCGTCGCCACCCACGTCGGCGAAATCGCCGACCACCTCATCGGCCACTTCGTGGACCAGGCCCGCAGGGCGGGCGCCTCCTGGACCGACATCGGCCAGCACATGGGGGTGAGCAAGCAGGCCGCGCAGAAGCGGTTCGTGCCCAAGGTCCCCGAGGACCTGGAGTATCTGAGCGTGGAGGCGGGCTTCAACCGCTTCACCGCGCGCGCCCGCAAGACCGTCGCCGCCGGACAGGAGGAGGCCCGCGGCGCCAGGCACAGCGCCGTGGCACCCGAGCACCTGGTCCTCGGCCTGCTGGACGAGCCCCACGGCCTCGCCGCCCTGTGCTTCGGCGCCCTCGGCGTCAGCGCGGAAGCCGTCCGCGCCGCCGTTTCCACCCCCGGCACCGAGGAAGAGCCTCTCAAGGGCAACCTCCCGGTCAGCCCCGCCGCCAAGAAGACCCTCCACCTGGCGCTGCGCGAGGCCCTGCGGCTCGGCCACAACTACATCGGCACCGAACACATCCTGCTCGGCGTCCTCAGCGACGACCAGGAACCCGCCGCCAGAGCGCTCGCCGGCCTCGGCGTCACGCACGAGGCGGCGGAGGCGTGGACCCTCGCGAGCCTGGCCGACCTCGCCAAGGAGTGACCGGCACGGCCGCCCGGCGCCGGCCCGGCCCTCCCCGGCCGGTCCGGCGTCGCCCCTCAGCTCTCCTTGCGCAGCGCCAGCAGCCGGTACACCGGGTCGGGGCGCGGCACCTGCTGGCCGGGAAGCAGCGCCAGCCGCCGCACCAGCGCGCCGGCCTGCTCGTCGTCCAGCGCCAGCGCCGACGCGTAGTACCCGCGCTCCAGATCCCCGGCGGTCCGCTCGGGGGAGCGGCCCTGCCCGTGGCCGGTGAAGCGCGCCTCGCCCGCCCTGCGCAGCCCGTGCTCTGAGGCGACGGCCAGGATCCGCGGGGCCGCGTCGTACGCCTTCCGCACCCGGTACGGCGCCAGCAGTTCGTCCACGTCGCTGTTCATGTCGTGGCCCGAGTCCTTGTCGACCGTCGTCACGAACACCCCGCCGGGCCGCAGTACGCGGGCGCACTCGGCGACCACCGCGGGCGCGTCCGGCAGCAGGTGCAGCAGCCACACCGCGCTCACCGCGTCCAAGGACGCGTCGGCGAAGGGCAGCCGATGGCAGTTGCCCAGCACCACCGACGTGCCGAGGCGCTCGGCGGCCACCTGGGCCATGCCCTCGGAGGAGTCGACGCCGAACACCCGCAGTCCCGGCCGGTCGAGCAGCCCGGTGACCAGACCCGTACCGCAGCCGATGTCCAGCAGTGTGCCCGCGCGTTCGGGCACCAGGGCGAGGATCGCGCGGGCCGCTGACCGGGCCCGCGGCACACCGCCGCGCGTGGCGTCGTAACGCGCCGCCTCCACGTCGTAGTCCAGCATGTGCGAAATGCTAGAGGCCCCAGGTGAACAGGGGTTCACCCGGGACCTTGCGCGCCGGTTACGTGGTGAGGCCAGTGTTACGTCTGGCCGAAGGGTCCGGATCCGGCCCGAGGCGGGTACCGTTGTCCGGATTCACCGGTTCCGCGCGGCCGGGCCCGACCGGCCCGAGCGCGGCGCGCTCCAGCGCACCGCAGGTGCCGCCGACCGCCCGTCCCCCGCACGGCGCGGACGGGCGCGGCGGGAACCGGACACCGCGATGGCTCGCGCACGCCCTTCGGCCCCACGTCCCGTCAGCGCGCCGCACGTTTCCGTATACGCGTCACACGGCGCCCCTCGGGCTCGGTGGGGGCCCTGCGGGGCTTGTGGGTGCGGAATCCCACGGCTCGGCGGTGAACCCGCCCTGAGAAACGGCGCGTTACCGCGACCGGACGTGACGGCGGCGCGGCAGCCGATAACCTCGCCGGATGACTGAGCTGGACGGCGGCGGTACGCCGACGGGCGCGTCCGGGACCGGGCGGCGGCAACGGCAGGCCCGCGATCTGGGCGGCAGGCCCTTCCCGGACATCGCGGTCGACGGACCGGACGGGCAGCGCGAGGCGCTGGCGCGGCTGCGCGCCTGGGCCGAGCAGGAGGCGCAGGACGCCATCGACTGGTACCAGCGCGACAAGCGGCGCAAGCGCACCGCCTCCCGCACGCTCCAGGCGCTGGCCATCGCCCTCGCGGTGGCCGGTACGGCCGTGCCGCTGGCCACCGCGGCGAGCGGCGGCTCCGGGCAGGGCTGGGGATACGTCCTGCTCGCCCTCGCCGCGGGCTGCAAGGGATTCGACCACTTCTTCGGGCTGTCGGCGGGCTGGATGCGGGACATCACCGTCGCCCACGCGCTGCGCGGCGAGCTGAACGCCGTACGCCTCGAATGGGCCGCCGACGTGCTGCGGGCCGGGCCGGGAGGAGCCGCCGCCCGTACCTCGGGACCGCTCGAACCGGCCGAGGTCGAGCGCCAGTTGGCCCTCATCGCCCGGCTCGTCACGACGGTGCGCGGCCACGTCGAGTCCGAGACCGTCGACTGGCGTACGGACCTGAGCGCGCGCATCCGGCAGCTCAACGAGGCGGACGGCGGCCTGTCAGGCGCTGCGGTACCGGCCGCACCAGGCGGCCCGGCCGCATCCGGCGACCGGCAGCCCCTGGCGTAGGGCCAGCCCCTGACGTGGGCTTCCTGACGCAGGCCCGGCGGGCCGGGCTCCCGTCTCAGCCCCGGTAGAGCGCCTCGATCTCCCGCGCGTACGCGTTCTCTATCGCCCGCCGCTTCAGCTTCAGCGACGGCGTCAAGGTGCCGCGCTCCTCCGAGAACGGCGCCGCCAGGATGCGGAAGGTGCGGATCGACTCGGACTGCGAGACAAGGGTGTTCGCGGCGACCACGGCCCGCCGGATCTCCGCCTCCAGGTCCGGGTCGTGCACCAGCTCGGTGGCGGGCAGATTCGGCTTGCCGCGCATCCGCAGCCAGTGCTCGACGGCCTCCCGGTCGTAGGTGATCAGCGCGGCGACGAAGGGCCGGTTGTTGCCCACGGCCACGCACTGCGCGACCAGCGGGTGCGCCCGGACCCGCTCCTCCAGCGCGACCGGCGACACGCTCTTGCCGCCGCTGGTCACCAGGATCTCCTTCTTGCGGCCGGTGATCGTCAGATAACCGTCCTCGTCGAGCGCGCCCAGGTCCCCGGTGGCGAGCCAGCCGTCCCGCAGTACTTCCTCGGTGGCCTTGGCGTTGTTGAGGTAGCCGTGGAAGACCTGGCCGCCGCTCAGCCAGATCTCGCCGTCGTCGGCGATGGCCACGGTGGTGCCGGGCACCGGCTGGCCGACGGTGCCGAAACGCGTCTGCTCCGGCGGGTTCGCGGTCGCGGCGGCCGTCGTCTCGGTCAGGCCGTAGCCCTCGTAGATCGTGACGCCCGCGCCGGAGAAGAACAGGCCGAGCCGCCGGTCCATCGCCGAGCCGCCCGAGATACCGTGCCGCACCCGGCCGCCGAGCGCGTCGCGGACCTTGCTGTAGACCAGCTTCTCGTAGAGCTGGTGCTGCATCCGCAGGGCCGTGCTCGGACCTGGTCCGGTACCGAAGGCTCGCGCCTCCACCGCCTCCGCGTACCGCACCGCGACGTCGACCGCCTTCTCGAACGGCCCGAGCCTGCCGTCCGCCTCCGCCTTGCGGCGCGCGCCCTGGTAGACCTTCTCGAAGACGTACGGCACGGCCAGGACGAACGTCGGCCGGAAGGCGGCGAGGCTCGGGATGAGTTCGGCGGCCGTCATGCTCGGCTGGTGGCCGAGGCGGATCCGGTGCCGTACCGCGGCGACCTCTACCATGCGGCCGAAGACGTGCGCCAGCGGCAGGAAGAGCAGTGTGGACGGCTCCTCGCCCGGCTTGCTCCGGAAGACCGGCTCCCAGCGGGCCACCACGTTCTCGGTCTCCGCCATGAAGTTGGCGTGCGTGAGGACACAGCCCTTGGGCCGCCCGGTGGTGCCCGAGGTGTAGATGACGGTGGCGACGGCGTCGGGCGTGACGGCGAGACGGTGCCGCTCCACGACGTCGTCGCCGATCTGCCGCCCGGCCTCCGACAGTTCGGTCACGCAGTCGGAGTCGAGCTGCCACAGCCGGGTCAGCGCGGGCAGTTCGTCCACGGCCGCGCCGATCGTCATGGCGTGGTCCTCGTGCTCCACGACCGCCGCCACCGCGCCCGAGTCGTGCAGCATCCACCGCACCTGCTCGGAGGAGGAGGTCGGATAGACCGGTACGGACTGGGCGCCGATCGCCCACAGCGCGAAGTCGAACAGCGTCCACTCGTACCGGGTACGGGACATGATCGCGACCCGGTCGCCGAACCGTACGCCCTCGGCCAGCAGCCCCTTGGCCACCGCGAGCACCTGGTCGCGGAATTCGCTCGTCGTCACGTCCTGCCAGACGCCGTCCTCGTCCGCGCGGCCGAACACCACCTTGTCGGGGGCCTGCCGTGCGTTGCCGAACACGGCATCCGCCAAACCTCCGGCCTGTGGCGTCGTGGCCATGGGGGGGACGGTGAACTCGCGCAACGGGTGCTCTCCTCATACCGCACAGTGCGGGGCCCGTAAGCTATCCGATCCGCCGCACGGGCGGGAGGGCCGTGACAGACCCGTGTTATCGGACATCTGTGCTGGTGGCGGGCGTATGACCGCGTCTCACAAGGGAGTCGTGCCCACGCGGCCGTTTCCGATGCTTCCGCCGCCGTACTTTTATCTCCACCAAATCTGCGCCGACCGGTCACTGGCGCTCCACTGTCCCAGGGGCCCCGTGCGCCCCGCGCCCGGCCCCGCCCGCGGCTCCGCGTCGTTCGGCCCCGCGCCCGGCCCCGCGTCATCCGCCCCGCGTCCGGCCCCGCGCCTGGTCAGGGCAGCGGCTTGTGGAGCCGGTCGCCGCCCGCGAGGATCGCCGCGGCCAGCGCGTCGGCCGCGTCCTGGGCGCGGGCCTGCCGCCGCCCGTGCAGCAGGACGAAGTCCACCGCGCCCAGTTCCGGCAGTCCGGACCGGGCGGGCAGCCGTACCAGCCCGGCGGGCACCAGGCCCTGCGCGTGCGCCATCACGCCGAGGCCCGCGCGGGCCGCCGCGACCAGACCGCTGAGCGAGGCGCTGGTGCACGCCACCCGCCAGGCCCGCCCGTCGCGCTCCAGTACCTCCAGCGCGCGGGCGCGGGTGATGCCGGGCGGGGGGAAGGCGATCAGCGGCACCGGACGGTCCGGGTCCAGGCGCAGCCGCTCGCCGCCGATCCACACCAGCTTGTCGCGCCACACGAGCTGCCCGGGGCCGTTCGGCCCCTGCCGCTTGGCCAGGCACAGGTCGAGCCGTCCCGCGTCGAGCCACTGGTGGAGGGTGCCGGACAGTTCGACGGTCAGCTCCAGGTCGACCTCGGGGTGCTCGCGCCTGAAGCCCTCCAGGATCTCCGGCAGCCGGGTCAGCACGAAGTCCTCCGAGACGCCGAAGCGCAGCCGTCCGCGCAGCCGGGTGCCGGTGAAGAAACCGGCCGCGCGCTCGTTCGCCTCCAAGATCGTCCGGGCGAAGCCGAGCATGGCCTCGCCGTCCTCGGTCAGCTCCACGCCGTGGGTGTCGCGGGCGAAGAGCCGGCAGCCCGCCGCCTCCTCCAGGCGCCGCACATGCTGGCTCACCGTGGACTGCCGCAGCCCCAGCCGCTGCGCGGCCTGCGTGAAGCTCAGCGTCTGCGCCACGGCGAGGAAGGTCCGCAGCTGCACGGGATCGAACATGCCCGCCAGTCTAGTCCGGCTATCGCGTTCCGTGATGACAGTGAGTACGGCAACCGGGCTTCCCGATCGCCGACGCCCCGACGATGCTGGAGCGGTGCCATCAGATACCGCGCCGCAGGACCCGCCAGACACCGCGCCGCAGGCCGTGACAGATACCGCGCCGCGGGCCGCCGCGACGGACTCCGCGCCGCGGGCCCCGAAGCGGTCGGGGCTGCTCAAGCGGCTGCCCGTCGACCCGTACATCGCGGCCCTGCTCGCCACCGTCGCCTTCACCGCGCTGCTGCCCGCGACCGGGACCGCCGCGCACACCGCGAGCCGTGCCAGCAACGGCGCGGTCGCGCTGCTCTTCTTCCTCTACGGCGCCCGGCTGTCCACCGGCGAGGCGCTGACCGGGCTGCGCCACTGGCGGCTGCACCTCACCGTGCTCGCCGCCACCTTCGTCGCCTTCCCGCTGCTGGGCCTGGCCGCCCGCGGCCTGGTCCCGTACGTCCTGGCGCCGCAGCTCTACCCCGGCTTCCTCTTCCTGTGCCTGCTGCCGTCCACCATCCAGTCCTCGATCGCGTTCACCTCGATCGCCCGCGGCAACGTCGCCGCCGCCATCTGCGCCGGGTCCTTCTCCAGCCTCGCCGGGATCGTCCTCACCCCGCTGCTGGCCGCGGCCCTCATCGGCGGCGACTCCGGCGTCGACGCGCACGCGCTGCTCGACATCTCCCTCCAGCTGCTCGCGCCCTTCGTCGCCGGGCAGGTGCTGCGCCGCTGGATCAACGGCTTCCTCACCCGGCACCGCAAGGTGCTCGGCTACGTCGACCGCGGGTCGATCCTGCTGGTCGTCTACACCGCCTTCAGCGCGGGCATGGCCGAGGGCATCTGGCACAAGGTCGCGGTGCCGCGGCTGGCGGAACTGCTCGTCCTGGAGGCGGTGCTGCTCGCCCTGATGCTCGGCCTCACCTCCTTCGGCGCGCGCCGCCTCGGCTTCGGCCGGGCCGACCGGATCACCATCGTCTTCGCCGGGTCCAAGAAGAGCCTGGCGTCCGGACTGCCCATGGCCACCGTGCTGTTCGGGTCCGGCGCCGGGCTCGCCGTACTGCCGCTGATGCTCTTCCACCAGATGCAGCTCATGGTCTGCGCGGTGATCGCGAAACGCTGGGCACGCCAGCCCGACCCGGAGGTAGCGTGGCGCGATGACCAGGACGACGACGCCACGCGACCAGCCGGACCCGCCGCCGCTCCGCGGCGACCTGCGCCCGCCGGGGCTGAACGCGGATGAGCCGACGACGCTGCTGAGCTTCCTCGACTATCTGCGGGAGGCCGTCGTCGCCAAGGCGGAAGGCGTGCCGGACGAGGTCGCGAAGGCGCCGGGCGTCACCTCGGGCACCAGCCTCCTCGGCCTGGTCAAGCACCTCACGGCCGTCGAGTTCAACTGGTTCGTCTGGGCCTACGAGGGCGCCGACCTCCCGCTGCGGGACGACGAGATCCCGCCGTCCGACGACGAGAGCGGCGCCGACCTGATCGCCGCCTACCGCGCCGCCGCCCTGCGCAGCAACGAGACCGTCGCCGCCTGCGCCGACCTCGAACGCCCCGGCGCCCGCTCCCT
This sequence comes from Streptomyces sp. NPDC003300, assembly GCF_040610915.1. NCBI lineage: Bacteria > Bacillati > Actinomycetota > Actinomycetes > Kitasatosporales > Streptomycetaceae > Streptomyces > Streptomyces sp. NPDC003300. The sequence continues at coordinate 236,944 of NZ_JBEXNE010000009.1, forward strand.
GCGCGAGACCCCGCCGCCGTCCCTGCGCTGGGTGCTGGTCCACATGATCGAGGAGACGGCGCGGCACGCGGGCCACGCCGACATCATCCGCGAGCGGTACGACGGGGACGTCGGCCGCTGACGGCCCTGTTCAGCGGATCACCCGATGAGCCGGTGACCCGATTACCAGGTCACCCGGTGTGCTCCGCCGCGAGCGCGATACGGGACTCGCCCGCGTACACGTTCATGGAGTTGCCGCGCAGGAAGCCGACGAGGGTGAGACCGGACTCCGCGGCCAGATCGACGGCGAGCGAGGAGGGGGCGGAGACGGCGGCCAGTACGGGGATGCCCGCCATCACGGCCTTCTGCGCCAGTTCGAACGAGGCGCGGCCCGAGACCATGAGGATGTGTCCAGCCAGCGGCAGCCGGCCCTCGCGCAGCGCCCGGCCGACCAGCTTGTCCACCGCATTGTGCCGCCCCACGTCCTCCCGCGCGTCCAGCAGCTCGCCGTGCTCGTCGAAGAGGGCGGCGGCGTGCAGCCCGCCGGTGCGGTCGAACACGGCCTGCGCGGCGCGCAGCCGGTCGGGCAGCGAGGACAGCAGCGCCGGGGTGAGCCTGGGGGAGTCCGGATCGGTGATCGGCAGCCGCGTCGCCGTACGCACCGCGTCCAGGCTGGCCTTGCCGCACAGCCCGCAGGACGACGTCGTATAAACGTTCCGCTCCAGCGAGATGTCCGGAAGCGGGACACCGGGCGCGAGCTGGACGTCCACGACGTTGTACGTGTTCACGCCGTCCGCGGTGGCGCCCGCGCAGTACACCACCGACCTGACATCGTCGGCCGCGGCGAGCACGCCCTCGCTGACCAGGAAGCCGGTGGCCAGCGCGAAGTCGTCGCCGGGCGTGCGCATCGTGATGGCGAGCGGCTTGCCGTTCAGCCGGATCTCCAGCGGCTCCTCGGCCACCAGCGTGTCCGCGCGGTGCCCCGCCACGCCGTCCCTGATCCGCAGTACGCGGCGCCGCTCGGTGACCCGTCCCATGCCTCAAGAGTGACATAGGTAGGGTGATCGGGAACTCGCCGCCGAGCACCACGGACCGACCAGGATGGCAGACCGAGATGAGCGACCAGCCGACCGCCGAGCACTCACTGGTGAGCGACGAGGAGGCGTTGGAAAGACTCCGCGCCCTGCGCGGCAGCATCGACAACCTGGACGCGGCGCTGGTGCACCTGCTCGCCGAGCGCTTCAAGTGCACCCAGCAGGTCGGTGAGCTGAAGGCCGCCCACCACCTCCCGGCCGCCGACCCGGCCCGCGAGGCCGACCAGATCGGCCGGCTGCGCCGCCTCGCGGAGGACGCCAAGCTCGATCCTGCCTTCGCCGAGAAGTTCCTCAACTTCATCATCGACGAGGTCGTACGGCACCACCGTGCCATCGCCGCCCGTCCGAAGCAGGCCCCGAACAACGGTTCCTGACCGGCCCCCTGAACGGCCGCTCCTGACCGTGCGTCAAGTGCCCGGCGCCCGCACCCCGAAACCCGGTGGTGGGGCGCCGCGTTGAACCTGGCACAGCACACGCACACACAGGGAGCCACCACATGAAGCTCACGATCTTCGCGGCGACCGGGGGGATCGGCCGGCTCCTGGTCGATCAGGCGGTCGACGCGGGACACGACGTGACGGCCGTCGTCCGCAATCCGGCGCGACTCACCCGGGACGTCCACTCCGTCACCGCCGACCTCACCCACCCCGACGCCGACGCGCTGCGCGGCGCGGTCGAGGGCGCCGACGGCGTCCTGTCCGCGTTCGGTCCCAGCTCACGGGCCCAGACCGGCATCACCTCGGTCGGCACCCGCGCCATCGTCGAGGCCATGCAGGCCACCGGCGCCCGCCGGATCGTCGTCGTCAGCGCCGCGCCGGTCTCCACCACCCCGTCGCCCGGCCGTCCGAACCCGCCCAAGCACGACCCGGGCGAGGGCCCCCTCATGCGCTATGTCGGCGCCCCCATGGGCAAGCTCTTCCTGGGCAAGCACTTCGCCGACCTCGCCCTCATGGAGGACATCCTCCGCGACAGCGGCCTCGACTGGACCTCCGTCCGTCCGCCCCGCCTCACCGACAAGCCGCTCTCCACCACCTACCGCACCGCCGTCGACCAGAACCTCCGGGGCGGCGCCCTCGCCTCCCGCGCCGACGTCGCCCACTTCATGCTCCACGCCCTCTCCGACCCCGCCACCGTCAAGCAGGCCATCGGCATCGCCACCTGAGCCCCCACCCGCCCCCACCTGCTCCGCAGCGTCCGTCCGGGCCCCGCACCCGGCCGGACCGCCCGCCGCAATCCCAGGTGAGAAGCACTCCGAATCCTTGGTATCGTTGACCCCGTCACCACGACCCGGCGGGTCGCGGTGCCACACCCCGTCCGGGTGGCGGAATGGCAGACGCGCTAGCTTGAGGTGCTAGTGCCCTTTATCGGGCGTGGGGGTTCAAGTCCCCCCTCGGACACCCATGGTTTTCCTGAAAAAGGCCGCCTTCGGGCGGCCTTTTTCAGCCCCCTGCTGACAACGATGTCGCATACGTGTGGTGTGCGGTATCAGGCAATTCGCTGACAGCCGCCGCTCGGGTGTGGGGACAATGGCTCCATGAGCGGGGACGAACCCACAGCGTCAGAGAACCTGATCATGAACGTCCAACTAGGCGGCCACCCCGTCGAATTGGCCGCCGAGGCAGACCGCAGAGACGCCGCGCAGCGGTACGGGCACTACATCGTCCGCGGCCCGCTCTTCGCCCTGGCGGCGTGCGCACCGGGCGACGTCGGATGGCGGTTGCTGACCCCCATGACGGACGGGTTCCCCCAGGCGTCGCGCGACGCCCTCAACTCCCGCCTCTGGTTCCGGGCCAAGGAGGACACCGACGACCCGGCGCTGCGCCGGGAGCTGCTGTCGGCGGTCGACCGCCTGGAGTCGGAACCCCTCGACGAGCTGACCGTGGCCGGGACCCGCTACCGGGTCGTCCGCGGCGACGAGTTCTTCTACACCCACGACGGCAAGGTCGAGCCGCCGCGCCCCACCGACCCCGATCCCGCGGTCCTGGACTGGGACGACCGCGCCGCGGACCCCGAGCTGGACGGCGACGTCGTCATCGACCACGCCGCCGCGACCGGGGTGATGGCGAGCGCCGAACGCCTCGCGCTGCGCGACCTGCACTACCGCAGCCTCCGCTACCCCGCCGACGTACGGGCCGACTCGCGGTCCGCGCTGCGGACGCATCCGGGAGTCGTCCTGCTCCCGGCGGCGTTCCGGGTGGTCGAGCGGACGGACGTCGGCTGGGAACCGGCCATCAACATCCTGGCCACCCCGCACGCCGCCCGCCGGGCCCTGGCCGACGCGCTGACCACCATGTGGCCCCGGATGTACGAGCTGGACGCGGACGAGGAGGCCGACTACGCCCGCGCCGCCGAGGAGTTCCGCGCCGCCGGCCGGGCGAACGAACTCGAGGTCGGCGGCCGGCAGTTCTCCGTGGCCCGCGTCGCGCGGCTGATCCGGGTCGGCGCCGACGGCCCCGAGCCGCCCCGCCCCTCCGACGTCGACCCGTACGGCCCGTCGAAGATCCACCCCACGATGGACGAGCACGGGAACATCACCTACGACGAGTGACCACCGGCCCGGTGCGGCGACGTGCCCACCGGGCCGCCGGGGATTCGTGTGACGGATGCGACGACCGCATTCCGTCTGTCTTGATCATGCTTCTCGCGTGTCACGGGGGCGTCCCGGTGGGATTCCCCGCGCAACCGCCGCCCCTGCCGGGTGCCTCCATCAGCGCAGAAGGTCCGCGACGGGCGGGCCGGCACCCGACTTACGGAGTAGCAATGCGCAGCAGCAAGAGGCTCTCGGTTCTCGCCCTCGTCGTCGTGGCCGCCGGAATGTCGCTCACGGCCTGTGGCCCCGACGACTCCAGCGCCTCCGGTACGACGGCGTCGCCCAGTGCCCCCGGCGCCACGTCGTCGCCCAGTGCCGCGCCCGGCCAGGACAGCTCCTCCGGTGGTTCCGGTGACGGCTCCAGCGGCGGTTCCGACAGCGGCTCCAGCGGCGGTTCGAGCGACGGTTCCGGCGGTACGACCGGAGGCTCCGGGTCGTCGAACGGCGGCTCGTCGAACGGCGGTTCCTCGAACGGCGGGTCGGCGGCCGGCGCCATGTGCAAGACCTCGAACCTGGCCATCTCGGCCGAGCACGGCATCTCGGGCGAGGGCATGGAGCTGATCCACTTCAAGAACACCGGCTCCGGCTCCTGCACGATGCACGGCTTCGCGGGCATCGACCTGAAGAGCGGCACGGACACCGTGAACGTCGCCCGCCGCCCCGGCAGCGAGGTGCCCACCGTCACGCTGGCTCCCGGCGAGCGCACCGAAGCCGTCCTGTACTACCCGTTCAACAACAGCGGCGGCAGCGGCTACACCTTCACCACGATGACCGTCACGCCGCCCAACGAGACCCACTCCACGAGCGTCGGCGCGACCATCAACATCCCGCTCGACAACCCCGACGAGAACGTCCAGACCACTCAGATCCACATGAACGCGGTCGGCGCGGGCAAGTGACCGCATGCTGTGTCCGGTTCAGCCCAGCGACGCGCTCGCCGCGCGCAGCTCATCGAGGGCCGTGACGAGATGCCCGCCCAGGTCGTCCCCGGCGTCGCGGTCGCCCTCGGACCAGACCGCGTAACCCCGCTTGAAGGCGAGGAGGCCGAGTTCGCCCGCGAGAGCGGCGGTCGGACCGGGAATCCCGCGCGCCGCCAGAGCGCTGGTCATCGCGTTGGCGAGGCTGACGCTCTTGAGCGCGTCACGTTCCTGGAGCTCGGCGCTGGCGGCGACGGCCGTCTTGAGGCGGGGGGCGAAGTCGCGGTTCATGGGGCCCATCGCGGTCGAGGCGCGCGCGAGACCGGCGGCGACCGCCTCCAGCGGGCTGGCGTCCGCGGGCGCCTCGGCGATTCCCTCGGCCAGCAGCCGGCTCAGCGTCTCCTGCCCCGCGACCAGCAGCTCGCGCTTGTCGGGGAAGTGCCGGAAGAAGGTGCTCTTGGTGACCCCGGCACGCTCGGCGATCTGCGTGACGGTCGTGGCGTCGTACCCCTGCTCGGTGAACAGGTCGACGGCGGCCACGACGAGGCGTTCGCGCGCCCCTGGTTCCCACCGGCTCATGAGGTCATCCTATCTGACGGGACTCTTGTCCCATCAGTCTGTTACGGTGATGGGACAAGAGTCCCGTCACTTGTGGGAGTGTTTCCATGCGCGTCTTCGTCACCGGCGGCACCGGTCTGATCGGCTCCGCCGTCGTCGCCGAACTGCTCGGCAACGGCCACACCGTCCTCGCACTCACCCGTTCCGACGCGTCCGCGCGAGCCGCGGAGGCGGCCGGGGCCGAGGCGATCAGGGGAGATCTCGCCGACCTGGACGCCCTGCGTACCGGCGCCGGGCGCGCCGACGGGGTGGTCCACCTGGCGTTCGCCAACGACTTCAGCAGCGCCGAAGCGGTCGCGAACGCGGTCGCCGAGGAGACCGCCGCCCTCGCGGCCCTCGGCGAGGCGCTGGTCGGCAGCGACCGCCCCTTCGTCACCGCCTCCGGCACGCCCTACGTGCCGGGCCGCGCCTCCGTCGAGAGCGACCCGGTGCCGACCGAGGGACCCGTCGGCGGTCGCGGTCGGGCGGTCACGGCGGTCCTGGACTTGGCATCGCGCGGGGTCAGGAGTTCGGCCGTGCGCCTGCCGCGTACGGTCCACAACGAGGGCACGGGCGGCTTCGCCGGTCTGCTGACCCACATCGCGCGCCAGAGCGGCGTCTCCGGCTACCCGGGCGACGGCACCCAGCGCTGGCCCGCCGTGCACGCGCTCGACGCGGCGGTGCTCTTCCGGCTCGCGCTGGAAGGCGCGGAGGCCGGGACCGCCTGGCACGCCGTGGCCGACGAGGGCGACCAGGTCCGGGACATCGCCGCGGTCATCGGCCGCCGGCTGAACCTGCCGGTCGAGTCCGTGCCCGCCGAGACGTACGGCACTCTCGGCCCGATCTTCGCGGCCGACCAGCCCTCGTCCAGCGCCCACACCCGCAAGGTGCTCGGCTGGGAGCCGAAGCACCCCGGTCTCCTGGAGGACCTGGAGAACATCCAGCCCTGAGCGGGCGGCGACCCGGTCGGCTTCCCGGTCCGAGGTACGCCAAGGCACTCAGCGACCTCGGCAGCCTCAGGGTTTCGGGGCTCGGTGTTTGCGGGTCTCGTCCCGGTTGGTGCCCGTCCCTACGCCTCGGCCGCTCCGAGCAGTCCCCGGACCTCCTCCGCGGTGGTCTCCTGGAGCTCGTCCGTGACGAGGAGCCAGCGCGTCACACCGATCGACTCCAGGAACGGCAGATCGTGGCTGGCGACGAGCAGGGCGCCCTCGAAGGAGTCCAGGGCGCCGGTGAGTTGACGCAGGCTGGCCAGGTCGAGGTTGTTGGTGGGCTCGTCCAGCATGAGGAGTTGGGGCGCGGGAGCGGCGAGCATCGTCGCGGCGAGCGCGGCGCGGAAGCGTTCGCCGCCGGAGAGGGTGCCCGCGCGCTGCTCGGCCCGCGCGCCCTTGAAGAGGAACCGCGCGAGCTGGGAACGGATGTGGTTGTCGGTGACGCCGGGCGCCCGCCGGGCCACATTCGCCGCGACGCTCAACTCCTCGTCCAGCACGTCGAGTCGCTGCGGCAGGAACCGCAGCGGTACGTGTCCGACCGCCTCGCCGGACAGCGGCGCCAGCTCACCGGCGAGGGTGCGCAGCAGCGTGGTCTTCCCCGCCCCGTTGCGTCCGACCAGCGCGACGCGCTCGGGGCCGCGTAGCTCGAAGGTGCCGTCGAGCAGCCGGCCGTACCGGGGGCGCAGCGCGCGCAGGCTCAGGACCGTACGGCCGGCGGGCACGGCGGTGTGGGGGAGGTCGACCCGGATCTCGGCGTCGTCACGGACCGCGTCCGCTGCCTCCTCGCGCCGCTCGCGCGCCTCGTCGAGCCGGTCCTCGTGCACGCCGCGGAGCCTGCCCGCCGACTCCTGCGCCGACCGCTTCTTCTCGCCCGCGACGATCCGCGGCGCCCGCCGCTGCGCGTCCAGCTTCTTGTCCTGCTTCTGGCGCCTGGCCACCTTGATCTGCGCCTCCTCCAACTCCCGCTTCTGCCGCCGCACATCGGCCTCCGCGGCCCGCAACGTCCGTCCGGCCGCCTCCTGTTGCGCGGCCAGCGCCTCCTGGTACGCCGACCAGCCGCCGCCGTACCAGTTCACGGAACCCGTCCGCAGTTCGGCGATCCGGTCCACGCGCTCCAGCAGTTCACGGTCGTGGCTGACCACGACCAGCACGCCGGAGCGCCAGGAGTCGACGGCCTCGTAGAGCCGCCGCCTGGCCACCAGGTCCAGATTGTTGGTGGGCTCGTCGAGCAGCAGCACATCGGGGCGCTCCAGCAGGAGCGCGGCCAGCCGCAGCAGTACGGTCTCGCCGCCGGACATCTCGCCGACGGCCCGGTCGAGGCCGATGCCGCCGAGACCGAGCGTGCCGAGCGTCGCCAGCGCCCGCTCCTCGACGTCCCAGTCGTCGCCGACCGTCTCGAAGTGCTCCTCGTCCGCGTCACCGGCCTCGATCGCGCGCAGGGCGGCCCGCCGCTCGGCGATGCCGAGCGCCTGGTCGACGCGGAGGCCGGTGTCGAGTGTGATGTTCTGCGGCAGGCAGGCGAGGGTGCCGCCGACGCTCACCGAGCCCCGCGCGGGGCGCAGTTCGCCGGAGAGCAGCCGCAGCAGCGTGGACTTGCCGGTGCCGTTGGCGCCGACGAGCCCGGTCCGGCCGCGGCCGATGGTCAGGGACAGGCCGTCGAACACGGGCGTGCCGTCCGGCCACTGGAAGGACAGCCCCGAGCAGGTCAGGGACGCGCCGGGCGGGGTGGCGGTGGGATGGGCCATGGTGGGTCTCGCAGTCGAAAGCGCGGTGGATGGGGGGCTTCGTATGCGAGCACCACGCGGCGACCTGGCCGGACAGCGGGAGGGTGCGGGCCTCCGTGAGGTGACGGACGGCCCAGGGCACCGAGGTCGCATCTGCGCGGACGTCACGGCGCGGCGGGAACGCCGACTGCCACGTGACGCGTATACGGCGAAGCGAAGGCCGTACCGCGCGATGATCGCGGACCTCAGATGCGCAACGTCCACCTCTATCGGAGACAACAGGACCTGATCACGGTACCGCAGAGGTCCGGCACGACGAACCCGATTTACGGCCCCCGGCCCCCAGCCCCCGCGCCTCCCGGCCCCCCCGCGCCTCCCGGCCCCCGGCGGGCTCGGCCTCCCGGCGACGCTCGCCCCCCTCGGCGCCCCGGCTTCCTCGGGCGCCCTCTACGGCGCCGCGCCGCGCGCCCCCGTCACTTGGTGAGGGACAGCCTCATCTGCTCCTCCTCCACGATCCGCCGCGCGAGCGACTGCTCCGAGATGTCGACCGCGTCGGGAGTCGACTCCGCGAGGTCGCTGCGGCGCGCGTAGGCGTCGAAGAGCACCTGCTTGGTGCCGAGGATGTCGAGCATGCGCTGGTCGACGCTGTCGGCGATCAGCAGCCGGTGCACGCGCACGTGGCGGATCTGGCCCATGCGGTGGGCGCGCCCGATGGCCTGGGCCTCCAGGGTCGGCTTGACCTGCGGCTCGCAGAGGATCACCACCGAGGCGGCCTGCATGTTCAGCCCGGTGCCGCCCGCCTGGATCTGGCTGAGCAGCACCGCGTGGCCGGGCACCGCCGCGAAGGCGTCGACCATTTCCTGGCGCTCGGTGGCGGCGACCGCGCCGGTCAGCGGGCCGAAGGCGGCCGGGCCGAGCGCGTCGTGCACGGTGGTCAGCACATCGCGGAAGAAGGAGAAGACGACGACCTTCAGCTCGTTCTCCTCGGCCTCCTTCACCAGTTCGCGCAGCCGCTGGAGCTTCGCCGAACGATGGGGCGCCGCGTAGGCGGCGCGCCGCATCGCCATGAAGTTCCCCTCCGCGACCGCCGTCCGGTAGGCGGCCAGATCCGTACGGCTGAACTCCTCCCACTCGTCGGACTGCGCCAGCTCCGGCAGTTCGGTGAGCACGTCCTGCTGATTGCGGCGCAGATAGGCCGGGGCGACGGCCCTGCGGAACGCCTGCGAGCCCGCGACCGCGTCGCTGTGCCGGATGTGGGGGAGCAGATCGGGCTGGAGGTGGTGCACCAGACTGCGGAATTCCTCGACGCGGTTCTCCATCGGGGTGCCGGTCAGGAACAGCACGCGGTCGGTCCTGGCCGTCCACAGCGCGACGGTCCGCGACCTGCGCGTGTCCGGGTTCTTCACGTAGTGCGCCTCGTCCACGACGAGCATCCCCAGCGGCACCCCGTCGGGCACGTCCAGCGAACTCAGCGCGTCGTACGTGGTGACGGCCACGCCGCCGTCCCGCACCCAGTCCGCCAGCGCCGCCTTGCGGTACGGGCCGTGCAGCCGGTACGCGTCCAGGGCGCTGCGCGACTCGATCTCCCGCGACCAGTTGACCAGCACGCTCGCCGGGCAGACGACGAGGAAGTGCGTACGGCCCTCCGCCCGCAGGTGGGCCAGGGCCGCGATGGCCTGGATGGTCTTGCCCAGGCCCATCTCGTCGCCGATGATCACCCGCCGCTGGGCCAGCGCGAAGCGCGCGCCGAACGCCTGGTAGCCGCGCAGCGACACCCGGCGGTGCGTGTCGTCAAGACGCTGTCCGCGCACCCGCTCGGAGACCGACGACGGCAGGAAGCCTTCCGCCGCGTCGATGTCCGGGGCGAGTTCGGCGATCTCCGCGAGCAGGACGGTGTACTCCGACGGCCTGACCTCGAAGTCCAGCCACGCCTCGGCGGCGGGCGCCGCCGGGCGCAGCAGGTCGGTGCTCGCCTGGGTCAGCAGCAGCCCGGTGCCGTCGGCGGTGTGCTCCGCCAGCAGCTCCTCGATCCGCCGCACGGCGTCCTGCGCGCGCAGCCGCCCGAGCCTGCCCGCCAGCAGCATCCGCAGCCGGGCGCCCGCCGGGCGGGCGGCGGCCAGCAGCGGTGTCAGCTCGGCGTCCACGCGCGCGGCGGTCTCCACGGCCCGCGGAATCTCGGGACCCGCGTTGACCAGCCGGTTGAGCGCCATCACCAGGGCGGTGGTGTCCGGGTCGTCCCGGTGGGCCGGATCGATACGGACGGCCACGTGCTCCTCGGCCGCCGACGCGATCTGGCGCGCCGCCGCTATGGCCTGGTCGGCGCTCTGCGCGCCCACGCCGGGGACCAGCCGCAGCTCGTACGACCGGGCGCCGTAGACCTTGCCGACCGTGTCGTACCCGGCCTGTTCCATGGCGCCGAGGCGCAGCCTGCCCTCGGTGACGTCCTTGAGCCGGGCGACCGGGATGCCGTCCAGCTCGCGGCGGACCCGTGCCTCCCGCAGCGGGACCAGCGCGGCCCGCACGTCCGCGCGCACCCGTGTGTGGTCCGCGGTGACCGTACGAGCCGAGGCGACGAGCTTCGCGGCCTGGCCGGACACCTTCCGCGCCTGCTTGCCGACCGGCGCCTGCCGCGCACCCGCCTCTTCCTGTCCGACACCCCCGTCCGCGTCCATGGCTCCCCGTCTCCCGCCGATTCCGATGCCGATGCCGATCCCGATGCGGCCGATGCGCGTGTCACCACGGATGCCGGGCCCGTCCGCTGCGGCACATGATTCCACCCCCCACCGACACCGCGACGGCCCCCGGCCAAATCTCCGGTGGCCGGGCTGCCCGGACTCCCGGACCGCCCGAGCCGCCCGCGCGGTCCGGGAGCCGAAAACGGGTGGGCCCAGGCCCCCGCGCCCCGGCAGACTCACCACCCATGAGCGCCCACATCACCCGCGTCAATCCTCCCGCCCTCCACCAGACCCCCGGCTACCACCACATCACCGTCGTCGAGGCCGGGCGGACCGCCTACCTCGCCGGTCAGTGCCCGCTCGACGCCGAGGGCCGGATCGTCGGCCGCGGCGACTACGCCGCCCAGGCCCGCCAGGTGGCCGCCAACGCCCTGATGGCACTCGAAGCCGTCGGCGCCGGGCCGGGCGACGTCGTGCGCTCGGTCATCTACGTGGTGAGCGACGACCGCGAGACGCTGTCCACGGTGTGGGACGCGCTGAACGCCTCGCCGCTGGGCGACGCCTTCGACACCGCGAGCACCCTGCTCGGAGTGGCACAGCTCGGCTTCACCGCGCAGTTGGTCGAGCTGGACCTGACGGCCGCGCTGGCCGGCTGACGGGCCTGTGTGCCGGAAGGGCGGCCGTGCCTAGGGTGAGGTCATGACGCAATCACCGTTCATCGAGATCGACGGCCGGGCCGCGACGGTGGAGGCCATCGCGCCCGCGCTCGGCGGCTACGGCCACTTCACGGCGATGCAGGTACGCGGCGGAAAGGTGCGCGGCCTGGCGTTCCACGTCGAACGCCTCGACGGCGCCACGCGGGAGCTGTTCGGCGCGGGCCTGGACGGCGAGCGCGTACGGGCGCACATACGGCACGCGCTGGCCGGGTCGGGGCGCGCGGACGCCTCCGTGCGGGTCAACGTCTTCCAGCCGGTGGAGGGCGCCGACGAGCCGGTCGCCGTCATGGTCGCCGTCCGCCCGCCCGCCGGTGTCGAACCCGGCCTCAAGCGCCTCAAGTCGGTGCCCTACCAGCGCCCGGCCGCCCACCTCAAGCACGTCGGCGGCTTCGGGCAGGCGTACTTCGGCCGCCAGGTGGCCGCCGCGGGGTACGACGAGGCGCTGTTGGCCGGTCCCGGCGGCGAGATCGCCGAGGGCGCCATCACCAACGTCGGCTTCATCGACGGCGACACCGTCGTCTGGCCGGACGCCGCCCCGCATCTGCGCGGCATCACCCTCCAGGTCCTGGAGCGTGAACTCGTACGGGCCGGTGTCCCGCAGGACCGCCGCCCGCTGCGGCTCACCGACGTGGGGTCGTACGACGGCGCCTTCCTGGCCAACTCGCGCGGCACGGCGGTCATTTCGGAGATCGACGGCGTCCCGCTGCCCACGCGGGCCGAACTCCTGACGCGGGTGGGGGAGTTGTACGAATCCGCGCCGTGGGACGCCATCTGACGGCGCCGGTCGGGCGCTCCGCGACGTGACGGCGGGGGCGCGGTCAGACGGCCCCCATTACGTCTCCGGCCGCCCGCCGACCACGGTCACCGCCTCCGCTCCGGTGCGGCAGCCCGCCGCGAGCGACGCGGCGAGGTCCGCGCCCGCGAGACGAGCGGCCAACAGGCCGCCGGTGAAGGCGTCTCCGGCGCCCGTGCTGTCCACCGCGACGGCCGGGACGCAGGGCACCCGTACCGTCACCTCGCCGTTCACGGCGGCCAGCGCGCCGCCCGCGCCGAGGGTGACCACGACCGTGCCGCCGCCGCGCGCCGCGCTCAACTCGGCCGCCGCGCGGGCCGGTTCGGGCGCACCGGACAGCAGCGCCGCCTCCGCGTCGTTGGGCAGCAGCAGATCCGTACCTGCCACGTCGGCCAGGAAACGGGCCACGCCCGCCTCGCGCAGGAAACCGGCGGAGGCCGGATCGACGCTCACCGGCAGCGACCGGGCGCGCGCCGCCTCGGTGACCACGGCCGCCAACTCGCGTCCCCACTCGGAGAAGTAGAGATAACCGGAGAGGTGGACGTGCCCCATGCCGTCCAGCAGCGCGTCGTCCCAGTCGGCGGGGCCGAGCCGGAAGGCGGCGCCGCTGTCGGTGACCAGGGTCCGTTCGGCCGCCGCGTCGACCAGGGCGATCACCACGGCCGTCGGCGCCTCGTCGTCGACCCGCAGCGCCGGCTCCACGCCCGCGGCCTCAAGGGCGGCGCGGTGCCAGTCGGCGGAGTCGGCGCCCGCGCGGGCCAGCAGCCGCACCCGCGCGCCCCGACCGGCCGCCCAGCAGGCCACGTTGGCCCCCGCGCCGCCCGGCCGCACCGCGATCCGGGCGGCGGTGTCGGTATCGGCGGCGAGGGGCCGCGCGTGCCGCGCCACCACGTCGGTGACGACGTCGCCGACGACGAGGAGTCCGGGAGGCACCGGCTCCACGGCGGCGGGTCCGGCGCTGTCGGACGGCCTCGTGCCATCCGACCGTCCCGTGCCGTCCGACCGTCTCGTGTCGTCCGCCGGTCCCGTGCCGTCGCCCGTCCCGTCGCCCGGTCCGGCGCTGTCGTCGGTCATGCGCGCTGCGACCAGCGCACCGCGATCCCGGCCGCGAGCCGGACATTGCCGCGTACGGCCGCGAGGTTGGACTCCAGGGACGCGCCGCCGGTGTGCTCGGTGAGGTAGCCCAGCAGGAACGGCGTGATCGCCTGTCCCGTGACACCCCCGGCCTCGGCGGCGGCGAGCGCGTCCGCCAGCACCCGGTCGTGCAGCTCCGGGTCGAGCTGAAGCTCCCGCGGCACCGGATTGGCGACGATCAGCGCCGAGTCGTGCCCGCCCAGCGCGTCCTGCGCGGCCATCACGTCCGCGACCTGCCGCGCGGACTCGACCGTCCAGTCCACGGGCTCACCGGAGTCGCTGAGGTAGAAACCGGGGAAGCGGTCGGTGCCGAAGCCGAGCACGCCGATGCCCAGGGTCTCCAGCCGCTGGAGCGTCGCGGGCACGTCCAGGATCGACTTCACGCCCGCGCACACCACCGTGATCCGCGTCCTGGCCAGCAGCCCCAGGTCGGCCGACTCGTCCTGCACGGTCACCCAGTCGCGGTGCACCCCGCCGAGGCCGCCCGTACCGAACACCCGGATTCCGGCCCGCGCGGCCAGGAACGCCGTCCCCGACACGGTCGTCGCCCCGCTCGCACCCGCCGCCAGCGCGGGCGCCAGGTCCCGGAACCCCAGCTTGCGCAGCGACGCGTCCTCGGCGACCCGCTCCACCTGCTCCTTGGTGAGCCCCACCCGTGGCACCCCGTCGAGTACCGCCACGGTCGCGGGCACCGCGCCCTGCTCCCGGACGATCTCCTCCAGCTCGCGTGCCACCCGCAAATTGCGCGGCCGTGGCAGGCCGTGCGCGATGATCGTCGACTCCAGCGCCACCACGGGCGCGCCGCTCGCGACGGCGTCCCGCACCTCGTCGGAGAGGGTGACGGCCGGGATTGCGTTCGCTGCCGTGTTCGGTCCTGATCCAGATGTGCTCATGATCCCTACCTGGCGCGGCGGCGCCCCCGCCAAACCTCCCGGCGCCCTGTGCGCGCGGCGGCCATCGCATCGATTTGGTGTGAGCGCCGGCACCCCGTAGGGTGGTGTTCATCGACGCGGGGTGGAGCAGCTCGGTAGCTCGCTGGGCTCATAACCCAGAGGTCGCAGGTTCAAATCCTGTCCCCGCTACTGAAGAGGAAGGGTCCGGCACTCAGGTGCCGGGCCCTTTCGCTTGTCCCGGGCGCGCACCCGCGGTCGCCGGACCGGTCCTCAGTGCTTTCCCGCGTGCGGCGCCGCCGGGCGGTACGGCGGGGTCGTGCGGCTCGGCTGGTAGCGCGAGCCCTGCCGCATGCGGCGGACGACCAGGACGGCGTCGATCGCGGCCAGCAGCGCGACGGCGGCCAGTACCGCGGCCCAGACCGGCAGACCGGCGAGCGCGAAGCCCACGGCCGCCGCGGTGCCCCAGACCACACCGCACAGCGCGAGCCCTAGCCGCAGCCGCAGCGGGCTGCGCGCCTGGACGGGTTCGTATCCGCTTCTGCGCATCCGTGCCATCTCCCTCACCTCCAGCATCCACCTCGGACGGGCCTGGCGGGAGCCTCTGCCCAGGTGAGCCGGAAATTCGGGGGCGGTACGCGGCGGCGCCGCGTAGGGTGCGGGCCGTGAAGGTGATCATCAGACAGTACGGTCCGGCGGACGCCGAAGCCGTCGCCGCCGTGGGCCGCGAGACCGTCCCGTACATGGTGACGACCGCGCGGACCGTGCACGCGCAGGTCACCGACGCACCCGAGAAAACCCGCTTCCTGATGCTCGTCGCGCAGACCGGCGACGGCCGGATCGTCGGCAGTGCGAGAGCCGGGCTCTTCGCGGACAACGACACCCCCGGAACGGCCTTCGTCAATCTGAACGTGCGCGCGGGGGAGCGCGGCCGGGGCATCGGCGGCGCCCTGCTGGCCGCCGCCGAGTCCCATGTCGCCGGCCTCGGGGCGAGCACCGTCTACGCGTGGGCGATCGACGAGCCCTCGGCGCACGCCTTCGCCGCCCGGCACGGCTACCGGCGCGGCCGGTCCGCGAGCTTCCTCCGCCTCGACCTCACCCCCGGCGCCCCGCTGCCCGGCGTGCCCCCGCTGCCGCCCGGCGTGCTGCTGCGCCCCGCGTCGGACTACGCCGCCGACCCGCGCCCGGTGTACGAGGCCGACGCCGAGACCATCGAGGACGAGCCGGGCGATGTCGCCACCGGCGTCCCCGGCTACGCGGACTGGCGCGCCACCTCCTGGGACCGGTCCGACTACGACCACGACCTGACGACGGTCGCCGTCGTGGACGGTGTGGTCGCCGCGGTCGTCAACGTCCAGACCGACGGCCACGACCGCTACTGGTCGGGGGGCACCGGCACCCGCCGGGCCTTCCGGGGCCGCGGACTGGCCAAGGCCGCCAAGGCCCACTCCCTGCACCGAGCCCGCGCCGCGGGCTACACCGAGGCGTTCACCAGCAACGACGACGGCAACGCCGCGATGCTGGCCGTCAACCGGTGGCTCGGCTATCGACCCTGTGGCAACGAATGGCGGTACTTCCGTGACCTCTCCGATCGACCATGACATCCCCTGGTCCGACGCGACCTGGCTCAACCCGCCCGCCGAGGCCGTCGCCGACAGCACCGGTCTGCACGTCACCGCCAACGAGGGCAGCGACTTCTGGCGCACCACCAGCTACGGCTTCGTCCGCGACGACGGCCACGCGCTGCTCACCCCCTTCCCGTCCGGCACCGCCATCGAGGTCACCTTCGTCGCCGACTTCACCGAGCTGTACGACCAGGCCGGTGTCCTGGTGCGCGTCGACGCCGAGTCCTGGATCAAGGCGGGCGTCGAGATCTCCGACGGTTCGCCCCAGGTCGGCGCCGTCGTCACCCACGGCACCTCCGACTGGTCCCTCGCCCCGGTCCCGGACTGGGCGGGCCAGGAGGTGACCGTCCGGGTCAGCCGCTCGGGCGACGCCGTGACCGTCCGCGCCCGCCGCGCCGACGACCCCTGGCGCACCATCCGCCTGGCCTGGCTCGACCCCGCCGCCGACGCCCGCGCGGGCCTGTTCTGCTGCGCACCCCAACGCCCCGGCCTGCGCGTCCACTTCACCCGCCTCTCCTCGGGACCCGCCGACACCTCCCTGCACTGATGCCGCCCTCACCCGCAGGCCGGGCGCCGACTCCGGCCGCCGCTAGGGCTGTTCGCGCAGGACCGTGTCGAGGACGCGGGACCACTGGCGGACGATTCCCGCGCGGCGGGCGGAGTCGTCGCTGAGGAGGTTGGCGAGGCCGAGGCCGCGGGCCATGTCGAGGGTGGCCTGGACGGTCTCCCTGACGCCGGGCAGGGATTCGTCGGCGCCGAGGAATTCGACCGCCAGGCGGTGGGCCTCGCGGCCGATCCGGGACTCCAGCGCGGCGACGCGGGGGCGGAGCTGTTCCTCGTCGGAGGCGGCCACCCACAGGTGCAGAGCAGCCCGGAACAGCGGGCCGGTGTGGACCGCGACCAGCATGTCGACGACAGCGTAGGTGCGGTCCTGGCCCGCGCGGGGGAGGGCCAGGGCGCGCTCTCTGACGGCGGCGACCCACTCCTCGGCCATGTGCGCGATGGCCGCGGTGAACAGCTCCTCGCGGGTGCGGAAGTGGTGCTGGGCCGCCCCTCTGGAGACACCGGCGCGGGCGCACACCACGGCGACGGTGCTGCCCGACCAGCCGTGCTCGGCGAGGCACGAGACGGCGGCCTCCAGTATCCGCCGACGGGTGGCGCGGCTGCGGTCCTGTTTGGGGGAGCGGTCGGTCACCAGGTCCATGACGGGTCCGGCCGTTCGGTGCGGGCGGCGGCGCCCTCCGTGGTCCGCGCGACCGCGCGGAAGGGCGCTGCGGCGCGGGTGCGTAGTGGTGCGGTGGTCACGGGCGCCTCCTCGGCGGTGTGTCGTCAGTAGGACTTCGGCAGTCCCAGTGTGTGGTGCGAGACGAAGTTGAGGATCATCTCCCGGCTGACCGGGGCTATCCGGCCGACACGGGACGCGGTCAGCAGCGAGGCGAGACCGTACTCGGCGGTGAGGCCGTTGCCGCCGAGGGTGTGCACGGCCTGGTCGACGGCCTTGGCGCCGGCTTCGGCAGCCGCGTACTTCGCCATGTTCGCGGCCTCGCCCGCGCCCATGTCGTCGCCCGCGTCGTAGAGGTAGGCGGCCTTCTGCATCATCAACCGGGCCAGTTCCAGCTCGATGTGGGCCTGGGCGAGCGGGTGCGCTATCGCCTGGTGGGAGCCGATGGGAGCCTGCCACACCTGCCGGGACTTGGCGTACTCGACCGCCTTGTCCAGGGCGTAGCGGCCCATCCCGATGGAGAAGGCGGCGGTCATGATCCGCTCCGGGTTGAGCCCCGCGAAGAGCTGGAGCAGGCCGGCGTCCTCGTCGCCGACGAGCGCTTCCGCAGGTAGTGCGACATCGTCGAGGAAGAGCTGGAACTGCTTCTCGGGTGCGGCCAACTCCATCTCGATCTGCCGGAATTCGAAGCCCGGTGTCTCCCGGTCCACGATGAACAGGCAGGGCTTGAGCTTGCCGGTGCGGGCGTCCTCGGTGCGGCCGACGATCAGTGTGGCGTCGGCGATGTCGACACCGGATATGAAGACCTTGCGGCCGGTCAGCCGCCACCCGCCGGTGTCGGGGTCGCGCCGCGCGGTGGTGGTGATGCGGTGCGAGTTGGACCCGGCGTCCGGTTCGGTGATGCCGAAGGCCATCCGCAGCGAGCCGTCGGCGATCCCCGGCAGCCAGCGCCGCTTCTGCTCGTCGGTGCCGAAGCGGGCGATGACCGTGCCGCAGATCGCGGGGGAGACGACGAGCAGCAGCAGCGGGCAGCCAGCCGCCCCCAACTCCTCCAGCACGATGGACAGTTCCGCCAGACCGCCGCCCCCGCCGCCGTACTCCTCAGGCAGGTTGACCCCGAGGTATCCGAGGCCGCCCGCCTCCTGCCACAACTCGTCGGTGTGCTTGCCCGCACGTACGGTGGCCGAGAAATATTCGCGACCGTAGCGGCGGGCGAGGTCCCCGACGGCCTTGCGCAGGGCGCGCCGCTCGTCGCTTTCCAGCAAGGCGCTGTCGAAGGTTCCCTGAACGGTGCTCATGGCGTGGTTTCCTCCTTGACGACGGCGAGTACGGCGCCGACGTCGACCTGTCGGCCGACCTCGGCGGTGAGCTCCGTGAGTGTCCCGGTGGCGGGAGCGGCGATCACGTGTTCCATCTTCATCGCTTCGAGCCAGAGCAGCGGGCGGCCTTTTTCGACCCGGTCGCCCGGTGAGAATTCACCTATCCGGATGACCGTGCCGGGCATCGGCGCAAGCAGCGAACCCCGCGGCGTCAGATCCTCCGGGGCGGTGAAGCGGGGCAGAGCGGTCAAAGCGCATGACACGAACGGGGAATCGACGAACACCCGTTCGGCGTAAGCGGCGACGTCGAACACCCGCCGCACACCGTCGATGTCGAGGACGACACGCCGGGCCGACGCCGACACCAGCCGGATACCGTCGGCGCCGGTCGCCTCCAGACCGGCGCGGCCGAGCCGGTAACCGACCTCGTACTCCCGGCCGTCCGGCTCGCTGCGGAAGCGTTTCACCTGCGGCTGCGACGGAACGTTCCGCCACCCGCCGAGCCGGACCGGCACCGGCCCGCGCGCCGACGTACGCCCGGCCGCGTCGGCGAGCGCGGCGGCCAGCGCCGCGAACCGCACGGGGCCGCCGTCCCCGTCGGCCGGCCCCGGCGCGTCCGTGGTCGCCCCCGACGCCCCGATGAGCGCGTCCAGGCGGCGCTCCAGGAAGCCGGTGTCCAGCCGCGCGGCGGCGAAGTCCGGGTGCCGCAGCACCCGTACGAGCAGGTCGCGGTTGGTGACGGGGCCGTGCAGCCGGGCCCGCTCCAACGCGTACGCGAGACGGCGTACGGCCTCGGCGCGGGTCGGCGCCCAGGCGATCACCTTGGCGAGCATCGGGTCGTAGTGGACGCCGATCGTCTCGCCGCCGCTCACCCCCGCGTCCAGCCGCAACCCCGCGTCGAGCCCCGGCGTCACGGCGAATTCGGCGTCCACGCCCGGCAGTTCGAACAGATGCAGCGCGCCCGGCTGCGGCTGCCAGCCGCGGGCCGGGTCCTCCGCGTAGAGCCTGGCCTCCACCGCGTGGCCGTGCGGCCGCGGGGGCGAGGGCGGCAGCGCGGCCCCCTCGGCGACACGGATCTGGAGCGCCACGAGGTCGAGCCCGGTGACGCACTCGGTGACCGGATGCTCCACCTGGAGACGGGTGTTCATCTCCAGGAAGTACGGACGCCCGTCCCGCGCGACCAGGAACTCCACGGTGCCCGCGCCCGTGTAGCCGATCGAGCGCGCCGCGCGGGCGGCGGACTCGTGCAGCGTACGGCGCACCTCGTCGCCCAGACCCGGGGCCGGGGTCTCCTCGATCACCTTCTGGTGCCGCCGCTGGAGCGAACAGTCGCGCTCGCCCAGCACCCACACCGTGCCGTGCGCGTCGGCCAGCACCTGCACCTCGACGTGCCTGGCGCCCTCCGCATACGGCTCGACGAACACCTCGCCGTCACCGAAGGCGGCTGCGGCCTCCGACCTCGCGGCGGCCAACTCGCGCTCCAGCGCGTCCAGTTCGCGTACGACCCGCATGCCGCGACCGCCGCCGCCCGCGGACGCCTTCACCAGCAGCGGCAGGTCCGCGGCCGTGACCCGCGCCGGATCGAGCGCGGAGAACAGCGGTACGCCCGCCGCGGCCATCAACTCCTTGGCCCGCGTCTTGGACCCCATCGCCTCGACCGCGTCCGGCGGCGGACCGATCCACACCAGCCCCGCCGCCTCCACCGCACGGGCGAACTCCGCGTTCTCCGACAGGAATCCATAGCCGGGATGCACGGCGTCCGCGCCCGCCGCGAGCGCCGCCGCGATCAGCAGATCGGCCCGCAGATACGTGTCGGCGGGCGCGTTCCCCGGCAGCCGTACCGCCGCGTCGGCCTCCGCGACGTGTGCCGCGTCCGCGTCGGCGTCCGCGTACACCGCCACCGTGGCGATGCCGAGCGTGCGGCAGGTCCGGAAGACACGGCGCGCGATCTCGCCCCGGTTGGCCACCAGCACGGAGTCGATGTCCTTGTGGCGCGCCGGAGGTGACTGCCCGTCAGGGGTAAAGTCTCCGCTCGGCGAAGCGCTGCTCGAATCGGTCATCGGAAAGGGACCCCTCACATCCGGAAGACGCCGAAGCCGCCCCTGGCGCCCTCGATCGGCGCGCCATGGACGGCGGAAAGGCACAGGCCGAGCACCGTACGGGTGTCGCGCGGGTCGATCACGCCGTCGTCGTAGAGCCGTCCCGACAGGAACATCGGCAGCGACTCGGCCTCGATCTGCTGCTCCACCATCGCCCGCAGCGCGGCGTCGCCCTCCTCGTCGTAGGGACGGCCCTTCGCCGCCGCCGACTGCCGGGCCACGATGGACAGCACCCCGGCGAGCTGCGCGGGACCCATCACCGCGGACTTGGCGCTCGGCCAGGCGAAGAGGAACCGCGGATCGAAGGCCCGGCCGCACATGCCGTAGTGCCCGGCGCCGTAACTCGCCCCGATCAGCACCGAGATGTGCGGGACGCGCGAGTTGGCGACCGCGTTGATCATCATCGCGCCGTGCTTGATGATGCCGCCCTGCTCGTACTCGCGGCCCACCATGTAGCCGGTGGTGTTGTGCAGGAAGAGCAGCGGAATGTCGCGCTGGTTGGCGAGTTGGATGAACTGCGCCGCCTTCTGCGACTCCTCGCTGAACAGCACGCCCTGCGCGTTGGCGAGGATTCCGACCGGATAGCCGTGCACCTCCGCCCAGCCGGTGGCCAGGCTCGGCCCGTAGAGCGGCTTGAACTCGTCGAAGGCCGAGGCGTCCGTGATCCGCGCGATGACCTCGCGGGGGTCGAAGGGGGTGCGCAGATCGCCGGGCACGATGCCCAGCAGCTCCTCCTCGTCGTACGCGGGGGGCAGCGGGTCGGGACGCGGATCGGGCCCGGATTTACGCCAGTTGAGGCGGGCGACGACGCGCCGGGCGGTACGCAGCGCGTCCGGCTCGTCCAGTGCGAAGTAGTCGGCCAGGCCGGAGCGCCGGGCGTGCATGTCGGCGCCGCCGAGCGATTCGTCGTCGCTCTCCTCGCCGGTCGCCATCTTCACCAGGGGCGGCCCGCCGAGGAAGACCTTGGACCGCTCCTTGACCATGATGACGTGGTCGGACATGCCGGGGATGTACGCGCCGCCCGCCGTCGAATTGCCGAACACCACGGCCACCGTGGGGATTCCGGCCGCCGACAGCCGCGTCAGGTCGCGGAAGAGGGCGCCGCCGGGGATGAAGATCTCCTTCTGGCTGGGCAGGTCCGCGCCGCCCGACTCCACCAGGCTGATCACCGGCAGGCGGTTGGCGAAGGCGATCTCGTTCGCCCGCAGCGCCTTCTTCAGCGTCCACGGGTTGCTGGCGCCGCCGCGCACCGTCGGGTCGTTGGCCGTGATCAGGCACTCCACGCCCTCGACCACGCCGATGCCGGTCACGAGGGAGGCGCCCACCGCGAAGTCGCTGCCCCAGCCGGCCAGCGGGGACAGTTCGAGGAACGGTGTGTCCGGGTCGAGCAGCAGCTCGATCCGCTCCCGCGCCAGCAGCTTGCCGCGATTCCGGTGCCGCTCCTGGTACTTCTCGCCGCCACCGGCCAGCGCGGCGGCGTGCCCCGCCTCGACCTCGGCCAGCCGTTCCAGCATCGCGGCCCGCCGCTCGGCGAAGTCCGCTCCGCGTGTGTCGACCTGCGTCATGACGTGCTCCCCTCCGCGCCGCCGCGCGGCGGCCGTCCCTTGCCCGGCGGGCCCGCGAATGCCTGCACGATCGACAACCACGCGTCCGCGTCCGGGCCTTGGGCCCGTACCGCCACGTCGTCGCGGTGCCTGCGCCGCACCGCCAGCAGGCAGAAGTCCAGTGCGGGGCCGGTAACGCGCTGCTCGGCGTCGTCCGGGCCGAAGGTCCACAAGGCGCCGTCGGGCGCCGTCAGTTCGAGGCGGAATTCCGTGCCGGGCGGGGTGCGGCCGTGCACCGCGAAGGCGAAGTCCCGTGCCCTGAAGGCGATTCGGGCGACGTGCCACAGGCGGTGGGTCGGTGGGCGCTCGACGCCGAGCGCGTCGGCGATGTCCTCGCCGTGGGCCCATGTCTCCATCAGGCGGCCCGTCGCCATCGACGCCGTGCTCATCGGCGGCCCGTACCAGGGGAAGCGGCTGCCCGGCGGTTCGCCGGTCAGGGTCGCCCAGAGCCGGGCTCTGCCCGACCGCCACCTCTCCAGCAGCTCCGGCGGAGGCAGGATCGCGCCCTCCCGGGCGCCGTCCTCCACGTACGCGTCCAGCCGCGCCGCCGCGTCGCCGACCTCGCGGGCGAACGCCTCCGCGTCCTTGACCGCCAGCAGCGCCTGGGCGTCCGTCCAGGCCAGATGCGCGATCTGATGCGCAACGGTCCAGCCTTCGGCCGGTGTCGGCCTCGCCCACTGCTCGGGCTCCAGCCCGGCCACCACGTCGTCGAGCGCGTCGCTCTCCGCTCTCAGATCGGCCAGGACGGTACGGACGGACTGCGGATCGGCCATGGCCACGAGGGTGGCAGGCGGGGCCCGCAACAATCAAGCATGCGTGCATGATTGTTTCCCGCCCCCACTGGGTCGGTGTCCCTGCGACAGCCGAAGTGCCCCGCTGGGGCCGGTTTTCAGGCCGCGCCACCGTCGTGGCTGGTCGCGCAGTTCCCCGCGCCCCTGAAAAGATCGGGCGTGCCGCCTAGGGCCCGCGCGGCTCTCGGGAGCCGGGTCCCGTCAGGGGCGCGAGGAACTGCGCGGCGAGCCCCCGCCGGGCCTGCGGCCCGAGAACCCACAGCAACTGCCCCGCTGGGGCCGGTTCTGAGGCCGCGCCACCGTCGTGGCTGGTCGCGCCGTTCCCCGCGCCCCTGAAAAGACCGGGCGTGCCGACCTCGGTGAGACAGCCGCGCGGGGCCGCGCCCCCGAGAGCGCCCACCTTCGGGAGGTGGACATCGTAGGGGCGCGGCCCGAAGGGGATTAGGCGCGGGCGGCGCGGCGGGCGAGAAGGGCTTCGCGGCGCTCGTCGAAGCGGGTGGCCTGTTCGTTGAGGCCGCCCATGAAGAGGCCGAGCTCCTGCTGGGCCTGAAGGCCCTCGGGGCCCAGACCGGAGATCTCGAGGACCTTGAGGTGGCGCAGAACGGGCTGGAGGACGTCGTCGTGGTGGATGCGGAGGTTGTAGATGCCGCCGATGGCCATGCGGGCGGCGGCCCGCTCGAAGCCGGGCATGCCGTGTCCCGGCATGCGGAATTCGACGACGACGTCACGGATGGCCCGCATCGCGAGGTCGGGGGCGAGCTCGAGGGCGGCGGCCAGGAGATTCCGGTAGAAGACCATGTGCAGGTTCTCGTCGGTGGCGATCCTGGCGAGCATCCGGTCGCACACGGGGTCACCCGACTGGTGTCCGGTGTTGCGGTGCGAGACGCGGGTGGCCAGCTCCTGGAAGGCGACGTACGCCACGGAGTGGACCATGCTGTGCCGGTGGTCGTGCTCGAAGCCCTCCGACATGTGCTGCATGCGGAACCGTTCCAGCTCGACCGGGTCGACGGCGCGGCTGGTCAGCAGGTAGTCGCGCATGACGATCGCGTGCCGGCCCTCCTCGGCGGTCCAGCGGTGCACCCAGGTGCCCCAGGCGCCGTCACGGCCGAAGAGTGTCGCGATCTCGTGGTGGTAGCTGGGCAGATTGTCCTCGGTGAGCAGATTGACCACGAGGGAGATCCGGCCGACGTCCGTGACCTTGGACTGCTCGGGGGCCCAGGCTTCGCCCCCCATTATTCCGTCGAAATTGCGGCCGTCGCTCCACGGCACGTACTCGTGGGGCATCCACTCCTTGGCCACGCCGAGGTGCCGGTTGAGCTCCCGCTCGACGACCTCCTCCAGCGCGTAGAGCAGCGTCGCGTCGCTCCAGACGTCGGGTTGGGCACGGTCGGGCGAGGTCAAGGTCACGGGGGCTCCTGGGGACGGGAGAGGGGACGGACATGGGACGGGGGTGTACGGGACCCGCACGGGCTGTACGGATCGTACGGACGTACGTACGCGACATGCGATCGGTCGGTCGTACGGCGCCGCGGACGGATCCACGGGCACATACGCACGGCCTACGGGTGCAGCGGAGATTCGCACCTACGCCTACGTAAGTTACGCAACCGTAGGTTAAGGCGGCGTAAGAAGGCAACCAGCCAATATGGCTGCACCGGCCACCCACCTCGCGTCGAGCCGGACCCGTCGGCACGGCGAGACCCGGCGACAGCCCTTGGCCCGACCGGAGGCAAGCCCTCCGCCGACCGGAGGGCAAGCCTCCGCCGCCCGCCGTGAAAGCCCTTCGCCCGCCTCCCGTCGCACCCGATAAACTCCGCCCTCTTATGAGTGCCACTCTCGTCGCCAAGAATCTCGCCGCCGGACACGGCGACCGTGTCCTGTTCTCCGGCCTGGACCTGATCGTCGCCCCCGGCGACGTCATCGGTCTGGTCGGCGCCAACGGCGCGGGCAAGTCCACGCTGCTGCGGCTGCTCGCCGGGCTCGACACGCCCGAGGACGGGACGCTGCGGCTCAGCCCGGCCACCGCCACCGTCGGGCATCTGCCGCAGGAGCCCGAGCGGCTGCCGGGCGGGGAGAGCGTGCGGGAGTTCCTGAGCCGCCGCACCGGGGTCACCGCCGCCCAGGCGGCCCTGGACGCCGCCACCCAGGCGCTGGTGGACGAGGCTCCGGGCGCCGACGACGCGTACGCGACCGGACTCGACCGCTGGCTGGCGCTCGGCGGCGCCGACCTGGACGAACGGGCCGAGGAGGCCGCCGCCTCGCTCGGCCTCGGCGTCGACCTGGACCAGCCGATGTTCTCGCTCTCCGGCGGCCAGGCCGCCCGCGCGGGACTCGCCTCGCTGCTGCTCAGCCGCTACGACGTCTTCCTGCTGGACGAGCCCACCAACGACCTCGACCTCGACGGCCTGGAACGGCTGGAGAAATTCGTCGGCGGCCTGCGCGCCGGTACGGTCCTGGTCAGCCACGACCGCGAATTCCTCACCCGCACCGTCACCCGCGTGGTGGAGCTGGACCTCGCCCAGCAGCAGGTCAGCACCTTCGGCGGCGGCTACACCGCCTATCTGGAGGAACGCGAGACGGCCCGGCGGCACGCCCGCGAGGAGTACGACGAGTACGCCGACACCAAGGCCGGACTCGAAGCGCGGGCGCGCATGCAGCGCGGCTGGATGGACAAGGGCGTCAGGAACGCCATGCGCAAGGCGCCCGACCACGACAAGATCGCCCGCAAGGCGCGCGCCGAGGGCAGCGAGAAGCAGGCCGCCAAGGCCCGGCAGACCGACCGGATGATCGAGCGCCTGGACGTGGTCGAGGAGCCGCGCAAGGAGTGGGAACTGCGGATGGAGATCGCCGCCGCGCCCCGCTCGGGCGCCGTGGTGGCCACCCTGCGCGGCGCCCGCGTGCGCCGCGGCGACTTCGCCTTCGGGCCGGTCGACCTCCAGATCGACTGGGCCGACCGGGTGGCCATCACCGGCGCCAACGGCTCGGGCAAGTCCACCCTGCTCGCGGCGCTGCTCGGCCGCCTCCCGCTGGACGAGGGCCACAGCGCGCTCGGCCCCGGCGTCCTGGTCGGCGAGGTCGACCAGGCCCGCGGCCTCTTCCGCGGGCAGGAACCGCTCCTCGACGCCTTCCGCGCCCCGGCGCCCGACATGGATCCGGCCGAGATCCGTACGCTTCTCGCCAAATTCGGCCTCAAGGCCGCCCATGTGCTGCGCCCCGCCGCGACCCTCTCGCCCGGCGAGCGCACCCGCGCCGCGCTGGCGCTGCTCCAGGCCCGCGGCGTCAATCTCCTGGTCCTCGACGAGCCGACCAACCACCTCGACCTGCCCGCGATCGAACAGCTCGAAGCGGCGCTGGCCGCGTACGAGGGCACGCTGCTGCTGGTCACCCACGACCGGCGGATGCTGGACGCCGTGCACACGACCCGCCGCGTCGAGGTCGCCGACGGCCGCATCACCGAGCGCTGAGCGAACCTTCGAGCGCGCCTGGCCCCGATTTCCCGAGGCGGCCCGCGCCGCGTTCCCGACGGCGCCCCCGGACCCTCCGGGCGGGAGGGAACCCGGTGGCGTCCGGCTGCGTCCCATCCATGACCGGACCCCGAACCGGCCGCCGGAGGAGGACACGATGCGCGCTCGGACATTGGCCGCTGCCGCCGCCGTACTGCTGGTGGCCGGTTGCGGAAGCGCGAGCGGCGTACGTGTCGGGTCGCCCGATCCGAGCGACAGCAGCACCCGGCCGGTCTGCGGTGACGTCACGGTCACGCCCGGCGGCGGGGCCGAAGGCCGCGAGGTCTGCCTGAGTGTCGGCAGCACCCTGCGGGTCGCCACCGCCCCCGGCGACCGGCCGCCCGGCGAGCGGGGCGCCGCCCTCTCCGAGATCTCTCCCGGCGTCTACCGAGGCGCGCGGGTGGGCACCGCCGAACTGAGCGGGTTCCGGCGCGCCTGCCCCGGCGCCACCCCCGGTGTCATGTCCTGCCATGCCATCGCGGGGTGGAAGATCACCGTCGACGTACGGTGATCGGCACCATCGCGGGACCCCGGGTCGGCAGTGGGGGCCGGCCCGGGTCCCGCGATCCCTTCGGCGCGGCACACCGCCGCGGTTGACCCGGTCGGTCTTCGGCGCGGCACGCCGACACGGCTGCCGCCGACTCAGTCTTCGGCGCGGCTCGGCCGGGCGGCGGGCGACAGGCCGTCCATCAGCAGGTCCAGCAGGCGGTCGGCCTTGGCCGCGCGCCCGGGCCGGGGGGCCACGGTGAAGATGCCGATGAGGGCGGCGGCGATGTCCTCGGCGGTGACGTCGGAGCGGAGGTCGCCCGCCGCACTGCCCGCGTCGAGCATCGTCGTGATGGCCGTCAGCAGTTCGGTCCGGGTCCGCGCATGGGTGATCTCGCCCGACTCGATCATCGCGAGGAGCGTGTCGAGCATGCCGTTCTTGGTCGCGATCCAGTCCCCGAACAGGTCCGTCCAGCGCCGCATCGCCGCGGCCGGGGGCAGCTGACCGAGCAGCTCGCGGGCACCGGTCGTCAGTCGTACGACCTGATCCTGGTAGACCGCGTCGACCAGCGACTCGCGGGTCGGGAAGTGCCGGTAGAGCGTGGCGATCCCGACCCCGGCCTCGCGGGCGATCGCCCGCATCGACGGCTCGGCGTCGGCCGACATGAACACGCGGGTCGCCACCGCGAGCAGCTGGTCGCGGTTGCGGGCCGCGTCCGCCCGTGGCGCGCGGGGCTCCGCGCCCGTCGAAACGGAACGCGCTCCGTTTATGTTACGGTCATTCATGTAAACGGAGCATAGTCCGTTTCGGTGTGTTCCCTCGGTCCCAAGGAGACAGACGCACATGAAGGCACAGAGCGATCAGCCTCCCACGGGCGGGAGCAGGGCGGTCCGGCTCGAGTCGTTCGGCGGCCCCGAGGCCCTGGAGGTCCACGAGGTTCCCGCCCCGCAGGCCGGTCCGGGACAGATCCGCGTACGGGTCACCGCGGCCGGACTGAATCCGATGGACTGGATCATGACCGCCGACGCGGACACCGCCGCCCGGTTCGGCCTGAGCCTGCCGGCCGGGTTCGGAACCGACTACGCCGGAGTGGTCGACCTGGTCGGTGCCGAGGTGAGCGGGTTCGCCCCCGGCGACCGGGTGTTCGGGGGCGCCCTGTCCCGCGCGGTCGCCGACTTCGTGGTGATCGACCCGGCCGGGGGGACGGCGGCGAACGAGGCCCACCACACGCCCGACGGCGTCGACGACCGTACCGCCGCCACCCTCACGATCGCCGGCCGTACGGCATCCGCCGCCCTCGCCGTCATCGATCCGGGCCCGGGCGACACCGTGCTGATCGGCGGCGCGGCGGGCGGGGTCGGGGTCTTCGCCGTCCAACTGGCCCGGATCGCGGGAGCGCGCGTGATCGGGACGGGATCGGCGGCGTCGGCCGACTATCTGCGCGAGCTCGGGGCGGAGCCGGTCGTCTACGGCGACGGCCTGGCCGACCGGGTCCGATCGCTCGCTCCCGGCGGCGTCACGGCCGCCGTCGACCTGCACGGCGTGGAGACCGTGCACGCCGCCAGGGAACTCGGCGTCCCGGACGGTCGCATCTGCGCCATCGCCGCGCAGGTCGACGGAGTGCCCGCGGCCAACGGCGCGAACGCGGCTCCCGGCGCTCTGGAGGAGATCGCCCGCCTGGTCGCCGCGGGCCGGCTCCGGGTGCCGATCGCGGAGACCTTCCCGGTCGAGCGGATCCGCCGCGCTGCCGAACTCCAGGCCGGCAGGCACGTGCGGGGCAAGGTCGTCATCGACCTCTAGAGCGTGTCCGTGGCGACGGCGAACGCGGTGCCGCCTTCACCGATGCGGCGAGGAGGGCTTCCCGCCCCTGTGGGGCCGGGGCGGGAAGCCCTCTCGTCGCCGGGTGTCGCCGATCCGGAGGACCCCGGCGGACGACGGGCTAGCCGACGTTGACCGCCGCGTCGTCGATCAGGAACGACGTCGCGAGGCTGGAGTCCTCGGTGCCGGTGAACTTCAGAGTGACCGTCTGTCCCGCGTAGGACGACAGGTTGACCGACCGCTGCACGTAGCCGGTGCCCTTGTTGAGGTTGGAGTACGAGGCCAGCGTGGTGCTGCCCGCGGCGACGGTGAGCTTGTCGTACGCCGTGGTGGTGCTGGTCTCCTGGCTGCTGACGTAGAGGTAGAAGGTGAAGGTGGCGCTGGTGCAGGAGGCGGGGATCGTGACCGACTGGGCGAGCGTGTCGGTGTGGGTGGTCCCGTAGCCGTTCAGCCACGCCTTGTACGAGCCGCTGTGGGCGGGGGCGCCGGTGCTGTTGTCGATGACGCCGGAGGACGTCGTCCAGCCGGTGTTGCCGCTCTCGAAGCCGGGGTTGGTCAGGAGCTGCGCGGTGGTGCAGCCGCCGCCGCCCGACCCGGTGACCGTCCAGGTGAAGGACGCGCTGCCGGAGGCGCTGGTGGTGTCCGTGGCGGTGACGGTGACGTTGTACGTGCCCGCCGCCGTCGGGGTGCCGCTGATCAGACCGGTGGAGGAGTTGATCGACAGACCGGTCGGCAGGCCGGAGGCGCTGTAGGTGAGGGTCTGGCCCGAGGCCGAGTCGCTGGCGCTGATCTGGAGCGAGGCCGCGGTGTTGACCGCGGTGGACTTGGCGCCCGGGTTGGTGACCGTCACCGTGTTGCCGCCGGTCGAACCGCCGTTGGTGAAGGCGGCCGTGCCGTTCGGCGTGCCCAACCCGGTCGGCCCGTCGTATCCGGCCTTCGCGGTGCACAGGTAGGAGCCGCCGCACGAGCCGTTGGAGCCGCTGGTGACGTCGTTCAGCGAGCCGGTGTGGGAGTACGGGTAGGAGGCGGGGGTGGTCCCGGCCGCGGGGGTGCCGGCCAGGGCGTAGACGGAGGCGATGATCGGCGACGAGGCGCTCGTGCCGCCGTAGACCTGCCAGCCGGACGCCTGGTAGCTGTCGTAGACGGCCAGGCCGGTGGCCGGGTCGGCGACGGCGGAGACGTCGGCGATGGTGCGCTTGGCGCAGCCGGTGTCGGTCTGCCAGGTGGGCTTGGCGTCGTAGGCCGAGCAGCCGGAGCCGGTGCCCTCGGTGCTCGAGGTGTTCCAGACGGACTCGGTCCAGCCGCGGGCGGTGCCGCTGGCCCGGCTGAGCGCGGTGCCGCCGACGGCGGTGACGTACTTGGACGCGGCCGGGTACTCCGCGCCGTAGCCCTCGTCGCCTGAGCTGACGGTGATGGCGACGCCCGGGTGGTTGAAGTACTGCGAGTCGGCGGTGGTGTCGGAGGAGTCCTCGCTGCCGCCGTAGCTGTTGGAGACGTACTTCGCGCCCTGCGTGACCGCCTGGTTCACCGCGGTGCCCAGGTCGTCCATGCTCGCCGAGGTGGCCTCGACCAGCAGGATGTGGCACTGGGGGCAGACCGCGCTGACCATGTCCAGGTCGAGTGAGATCTCACCGGCCCAGCCGGAGTCGGCGCTCGGCAGCGACGTGGTCGAGCCGTTCTGGTTGATCTTCTTGAAGCAGCCGTTGGCCGTGGTGCAGGCCGGCAGCCCGTACTGCGCGCGGTACGTGCTCAGGTCGGCCGCGGCGTTGGGGTCGTCCTGCGCGTCCACGATCGCGACGGTGGCTCCGGCGCCCGCGGACGACGGCAGCGCGTACGCGCTCTGGAGGTCGGTGGGGCCGTAGCCGGAGGGGGTGGCGTTCGGGGTGATGCCGAGGTGGTGGACGACGTCGGTACGGGTCAGCGCCATGCAGGCCATCTGGCCCTTCTTGGCGGGGACGGCGCACAGGCGCTGGGTGGGAGCGGCCGACGACGCGGACGCGGACGCGCCGGACGACGTGCTCGCGGACGTGCTCGACGACGCGGAGGTGTGCGACGACGCGGCCGTGCTCGACGACGCGGAGGTGGCTGCCGCGCCCGACGCCGGGGTGCTGGCGACGGACGGCGCCGCGGTGGCCAGCAGACCGCCGGTGACGAGAGCCGCCGCCGACAGTACGGCGACCGCCGTGCGGCGGACGGCCCGTCTGGCCCGGCCGGGGTGTGACGACTTCAATGAACTGCCCTCCATGGGGGGATCGGCTCCCGAGGGCGTCCGCCGCTGACCTTCATGTCAAGGTCATGACAACCGATCATGCGACGGCGACGCCTGGGACTTCGTGTGGCGCACGTTCACTGGTGATCCGGATGTCATCTACTGCCGACTGCCACCACCGTGAGTGGTGACCGATGCTGAACGTAGTGACCGAGGGCCCAAGTAACTACCGGCCTATGGCAAAGAGTTGCCCTCGGATCGGCCTGGATCCGACCCCGGCTCGCTTCCGCAAGTCGATCTCCGCCGTATACCTTGTGGCGCCATGGAGACGGAGGAAGAACCGGTCAACGACCTTGTCGCGCTGGGTCTCGCGCGGTACGAGGCGCGGGTCTATCTCGCCCTCGTGCGACGCGAGTCGTACACGGCGGCGGAGGTCGCGCGGGCGGCGGACGTACCCCGGCAGCGGGTGTACGACGTGCTCGACACGCTGGTACGGCGGCGGCTGGCGACCGCGCACCCCGGCCGGGTCGCCACCTTCTCGGCCGTCGCGCCGGAACTGGCCGTCGCCCGCCTCATGGCCCTTCAGCGCGAGACCCTCGAACGCCTCGACCGCGTCTCCTCCGCGCTGACCGCCGCCCTCGTCCCGGTCTGGGCCGACGGCCGCACGCAGACCGTGCCGATCGACTACGTCGAGATCCTGCGCGACCCCAAATCGATAGCCGAGGCGTTCACCGACATCCAGGGCCAGGCCAAGACCGAACTGCTCAGCTTCTGCAAACCGCCCTTCGTCGCCCCGGCCGCGAACACCCCCGGCATCAAGGTGGTGCGTCGGCTGCGCCGCTCGGGCGGCTCGGTGCGGGCGATCTACACCCACGACTCGCTCGACGACACGGAGGTGCTGGAGAACGTACGGCGCTTCGGCGCGGCGGGCGAGGAGCACCGTTTCACCTCCGCGCTGCCGCTGAAGCTGGTGGTCGCCGACGCGTCGCTGGTGCTCTGCGACATGCCGGACCCGGTGGCCGGGACCGGCGCGACGACCGCGCTCTACATCGAGCACCCGGCGCTCGCCGCGTGCCTGCGGCTGGCGTTCCTCACCGTGTGGGAGAGCGCGGAAACGGTTCCGAACGCGCGGCCGTGACCCGTACGGCGGCTGCGGGGCGCCCTGTCGCCCGGCTGTCGGCCGGCTGGCGCTCGGCTGTCCGCCGGGCCGGCCGGCTCCCGTGGGACCGCTGTCCGCGAGCTGTTCGTGAGCTGTCGGTGAGCTGTCCGCGTCGCTGTCCCGAAGGCGACGCGGACCTGTGGCGAAGCCCACGGAACCCCTCGATCCCGCGGTCAGTGCCTATACAGTGACCGCGTGGCCGTGTTCCTGCTGGGAGTCAGTGCCGCGTGCTGCCTCGGCCTAGGTTTCGTGTTGCAGCAGCGTGCGGCCGCGCGTGCCTCGCTCGCGGACTTCCTGTCCTTCCGGCTGCTGCTGCACCTGGTGCGGATGCCGGACTGGCTGCTCGGTGTCGGCCTCATGGTCTGCGGCCAGGTGCTCGGAGCCGTCGCCCTCGTCTACGGCGAGGTCTCCCTGGTCGAACCGCTCACCGCCACCAATCTGCTCTTCGCTATGGCGCTCGCCCGCTGGCTCACCCCACGCCAGTCCCTCGGCCTCAGCGGCTGGGGCGGCGTCGTCCTGCTCGCCCTCGGCGTGACCGCCTTCATCGTCGCGGGCCAGCCGGAGGGCAGCGCGGCCGAGGCGGGGGCGCTGCGCCACTGGCTGGTCTTCGGCATCGTCGCCGGGCTCGCGCTGCTGCTCACCGGCGCGGCCAAGCGGCTGCCGCCGTCCTCCGAGGCCACGCTCCTCGCGCTGGCCGCGGGCCTGCTCTACGGGCTCCAGGACGCCCTCACCCGGATCTGTAGCCAACTGGCCGGTGACGAGGGTGTGGCCGCCCTCGCCGTGCACTGGCAGCCGTACGCCATCGCCGTCATCGGCCTCACCGGCATGCTGCTCGTCCAGAGCGCCTTCGAGACCGCCTCGCTGCGGATGTCGCTGCCCGCGCTGACCGCCGCCCAGCCGCTGGCCGGAATCGCCTGCGGCATAGGTTTCCTCGGCGACCGCCTGCGCGTCACCCCCGGCGCCCTCGCCTGGGAGGCCGCCGGTCTCGCCGCCATCACCATCGGCGTGATCCTCCTCGGCCGCCACCCGGCCATGCCGCCGGGCGCCGCCGACCGCGTGGCGGTGGGCGCGACCCGCATGCGCTGAAGCCTTCAGCCGGGCCGTGAGGGGACGCCCGCGACACCAGCCTCCACTCCGCCGGGGACCGCGTGCGGGTGACCCGTAGGCACTGAGCCCTGAGGGCGACGCCTGCAACCCCCGCGCCCACTCCGGCGCGGACCGCGTGCCGGTGCGACCCGTATGCGCTGGGCGTTCAGCCGGGCCGGTTATGGGGACGCCTACAGTCCCCGCGCCCACTCCCACGCGGCCTCGGTGCCCAGGAAGCGGCCGATGTCGGCGACCTCGGCCGTGATGCCGGCGGCGACCGGGGCGGGGAGGGGGCCGGTCAGCGGCTCGACGCGGAGCGTGAGGCGGCGGCCCTGCCAGGTGTGGCGCCAGGTGGCGACCACCGCGCCGTCGCGCAGCACGCAGGGCATGAGCATGCCGCCGCCCGTGGCGATACGGGTCGCGAAGGCCGGGTCGAGCAGGGCGTCGCGGTCCTGGTAGCCGAGCAGATACGGGTCGAAGTGCCCGGTCAGCCGTACCTGCGGCCGGTCCGCGGGCCGCGCCGGAGGCGGCGCCGTGCCGGCCGCCGCCCACAACGGCTCGCCGTCTGGGCCCGCGACCTGCGCGAGCCGGTCCGTCGCCGCGCGGTGGCCGCGCCTGGCCTGGCCCAGGGGCAGCCCGGACCAGCGCGCGAAGTCGGCGACCGACGCGGGGCCGTAGGCGGTGGCGTGCCGGACGGCCAGTTCGGCCAGCGCGTCGTCGCCGGTCGGGCCGTCGTCGGGGACGTCTTTCAGCCACCGCTCACGCAGGACATACGTGGACACGTCGCCCGCCGCCTCGGGGCCGCGGCACAGCACGCCCCTGGCCGCCGCGAAGAGTACGAGGTGCGCCGGGGCCTGGCCGCCCGGGTCCACGGCCACCCCCTCCGCCGCGAGCAGGTCGACCAGTTCGGCGCGCGGTACGGGCGGCCGGTCGGCCAGCACCCGCTCCAGGGCGGGCAGCGCCCGCTCGCACAGCTCCTCGTCGAGGCCCAGCCGGGCGCGGCGCCCGCGGTACGCGTCGGCCGCGCGCGGGCCGAGCAGCGCGGTCAGCCAGCGCACGTCCTCGGCCGCCACCGCGTGCAGGGTGCCGCGCATCAGCCAGGTGCGGACGACGGCGCGGCGGTCCGCGCCGCACGCCGTGTCCACGTCGGCCGCGGTCGGCGCGCCGTGGGTGCCGCCGGTCCGCGCCCTGACCTGGAGGCGGCACGCCTTCGCGTCCTGCGCCTGGAGACCGGCCGAGAGCCGGACGGCGTCCGCCACCGTACGATCGCTGCCGCTGCCGCTGCCGCTGCCGCTGCCGCTGCCGCTGCCGCTGCCATCGCTTTCGCCCGCGCTGCCGCCCGCGGCGTCGCTTCCGTCCTCGGTCAGGCCCTGGGAGCGGGCGCGCCAGCGGCGGACCTCGGCCGTCGTGAGCCGTGCCATCGACTTCGTTCCTCCGCTCGGTCGGCCGCGCAATTGCTTCAGTCCGCTGCCGGGGTCCAGGTGAAGCGCGGCTCGCGGCGTTCGAGGAAGGCGGCGACGCCCTCGGCGGTGTCGCCGCTGAGGGCGGCCTGCCGGGCCCAGTGGGCGGCGCGGGCCGCGTCGTCCGACGCGTCCGCCGTCGCGGTGAACTCCTTCGCGGCGGCCTGGGTGAGCTGCGAGCGCGACCGCAGCACCCCGGCGAACTCCGTGACCCGCTTGTCCAGCTCGTCCTCCGGCAGCACCTCGTCCACCAGGCCGGTGCGCAGCGCCCGCTCGTCGTCGATCAGCTCGGCCGAGAACAGCAGGTGTTTGGCGGTACCGGGCCCCGCGAGCCGCACCAGGCGCCGGGTGGAGGCGGCGCCGTAGACGATGCCCAGGCGCGCGGGCGTGATCCCGAAGCGGGCGCCCCGCGCGGCGAAGCGCAGGTCGCAGGCGACGGCGAGCTGGCAGCCGCCGCCCACGCAGTAGCCGCGTACGGCCGCGATCGTCGGCTTGGGGAAGGCGGCCAGCGCCTCCTCCGCGGCCATGGCGGCGGACTGCGCGCCGCTCGACGAGACGGGGTCGGCGAGGTCGGTGATGTCGGCGCCCGCGCAGAAGGTGTCGCCCGCGCCGGTGAGGACCAGCACGCGGACGGCGGGATCGACCGCGAGGTCGTGGAGGAGTCCCGGCAGCGACTGCCACATGGCCGTCGTCATCGCGTTGCGCCGGGCCGGATTGCTGATCGTCACGGTCGCGGTGCCGTCCGCGGCGCTGACGAGCAGCCCAGGGCCGGAGGTGGACATGCGTGCTCCTTCACGGGGGCGACATGCGCTGGCCGGTGCCGACAGATCCTATCGACCGGCGCGCGGCCGGCCGGGGGCGCACGGCGCCCGCGCCGGGAGGCACCGGTACGCCGTGCCAGGACGCACCGGTACGCCGGTGCACGTGCAGATGATCTCGGTCGAAGAGTTCGGGAAGCGTCCGAAGACTGCCGCGAATCGATCGAAAAAACGAAGTCGGCGATCGTTTCCGGTCAAAAATTACTGAAAGGTGCGGACTTACGGTTTCCTGCCTGTTCGGCTCCCGCCGTTACGGACACTCGACCTGTGAGGCGGAAGCTGCCGGGGTTGTCGGCAGGGGCCGCGGGGACACGTCACGCGAAAGCGACGGTGGGTGCGGTCATGGAGGTGCGCGGGAGCGTCCCGCCCGATCAGGCTCCGGCTCCGAGACCGTACGAGGGGGTGTGGCGGTTCACCGCCCCGGCTCTCGACTCGTCCGTGCCCCAGGTGCGGCGCGGGGTGCGCGCCCTCGTCGCCGACCAGGGGGTGCCGATCGACGAGGACCTGCTGTACGGACTGCTGGTCATCGTCTCGGAGCTGGTCACCAACGCGGTGAAGCACGCGGCCGTGCTGTCGCCCGAGATCACCGTCGAGGTCGCGGTCGGCGCCGACTGGATCAGGATCGCCGTCGAGGACAACCACCCGTACCGCCCCAGGGCGCTGGAGGCCGACCACGGGCAGACCGGCGGGCGCGGGCTGCTGCTGGTGAAGACGATCACCGCGGAGGCGGGCGGCCAGTGCGACATCGCGCAGACCGAGACCGGCGGCAAGGTGATCTGGGCGGCGCTCCCGCTGCGGACCACCGCCCTCTGAAGCCGCGGCCCGTCCTGCGCTGACCTGCGTGCCTGTCCCGCGCTGCCCTGCCCGTCCTGCCCGGTGCCGGACGGGGCCCCGCCTGACGGGGATTACCAGCCCGCCGTACCGCCGGTGACCTCGCGCACGGTCGGCAGCGCCGCGTCGAGCACCGTCTGGAACCACGCCGAGAAGGGTCCGTCCGCGCGCAGTCGCGCCAGCTCCTGCGGGCCCACGAACGCCGTGTCGTCGATCTCCTCGGGGTCCGGCCGCAGCGCGTCGCCGATCAGCCCGACGAACAGGTGGTTGTACTCCTGCTCCACCAGACCGGAGGCCGGGTCCGGGTGGTTGTAGCGGACCGTGCCCGCCTCGCGCATCAGCACCGGCGCCGCGCCCAGCTCCTCGGCGGTGCGCCGGGCCGCGGCCACGAACGGCTGCTCACCGGGGTACGGGTGCCCGCAGCAGGTGTTGGACCAGACACCGGGGGAGTGGTACTTGCCCAGCGCGCGGCGCTGCAACAGCAGCCGGCCCTCGCCGTCGAAGAGGAACACCGAGAAGGCGCGGTGCAGGCGTCCGGGTGCCTGGTGCGCGGACAGCTTCTCCGCGGTGCCGATGGTCCGGCCGTCCTCGTCGACGAGTTCGAGCAGGATCGGTTCCGCCACGGCTTGACCCGCCGGGGTCTGCTCGGCATCTGCCAGGGTCTGCGCGGCAACACCATTGGGCGACGGTACGGCGGTGGGGGAGCCGGGTCGGCCGGTGGCAGGACTGGTGGGCATGTC
This sequence comes from Streptomyces sp. NPDC003300, assembly GCF_040610915.1. NCBI lineage: Bacteria > Bacillati > Actinomycetota > Actinomycetes > Kitasatosporales > Streptomycetaceae > Streptomyces > Streptomyces sp. NPDC003300. The sequence goes on from NZ_JBEXNE010000009.1 coordinate 273,813, forward strand.
CATCCTTCGCTTTCGACGACAGGCCCTCAGTCTGCCTCACTTCGCGTGCCGCTCAGTGGCAGAGCCGCGCCTCGTGCTCCGCGTGCCCGACCGGCTCCAACTGGAAGGTGCAGTGCTCCACATCGAAATGCGTGCCGAGGCAGCCCTGAAGGTCGTGCAGCATCTTCTCGTAGCCGACCGCCTCCAGGACCTCCTGGCTGACCACCACGTGCGCTGACAGCACCGGCATCCCCGAGGTGATCGTCCACACATGCAGATCGTGCAGGCCCTCCACACCGGGCAGCCCCTCGATGTGGCTGCGGACATCGCCCATGTCAACGCCCTTGGGCGCGGCCTCCAGCAGGACGTCGACGGCCTCGCGCAGCAGCTTCCACGTGCGCGGCACGATCATCAGACCGATCAGCAGTGACGCCACCGGGTCGGCCTGCCGCCAGCCGGTGGTCATGAACACCACGGCCGCCACGATCACCGCGAGCGACCCGAGCGCGTCCGCCATCACCTCGAGGAAAGCGCCCCGCACATTGAGGCTCTCGCGCTGCCCGCGCATCAGCACAACGAGTGACACGGAGTTCGCGACCAGACCGATCGCGCCGAAGACGACGGTGCCGCCCGCGTCGATGTGCTGCGGGCTGATCAGCCGCCGTACGCCCTCGTAGAAGATGAACGCGCCGACGCCGAAGAGCAGCACCGCGTTGAGGACCGCCGCCAGGATCTCGGCGCGCGCGAAGCCGAAGGTGCGGCGCTCGCTGGCGGGGCGGTTGGCGATGTGGATGGCGAGCAGCGCCATCGCGATACCGGCCGCGTCGGTCGCCATGTGACCGGCGTCGGCGAGCAGCGCGAGGGAGTCGGTGACCGCGCTGCCGACCACCTCGACCGCGAGCACGAAGAGCGTGATGCCGAGCGCGATCCGCAGCCGGCCGCGGTACGCGGAACCGGCCGTGCCGTCGGCGCCCGGCCGCAGACCGTGGCTGTGGTCGTGACCGTGGCCCCTCTTCCGGCCGCCGTCGCCGTCCTTCCGATCGTCGCCGTCCTTCCGCTCGCCGCCGCGCTCCTGGCCGCCGCTGCGCGTGCGACCTTCGCCGTGGCCGTGCGCGTGGCCTGACCCCATGGCCGCGTCCCCCTCTCGTCGGACCGCCGTGCCATCCGGTGTGCGGCGGTCAGTCAACACCGGTTACCCACCGTGGGCAAGCCGGTACTGGAGACCGTTGTCATGTGCGGTGACCTGCGGTGATGAGGCGCGCAGAAGGGGCGCGGGGAACACCGCCCGCCTCACTCGTACGGGTGAGCGCGTCCGTCGTTTGTCCGGGCGCCCGTGATCAACGATGATGATCACGCCGGGCACGCCAAGTTCAGGCGAACGGGCGGTGAACGGTGGCGGACGTGGATCCGATAGCCTCTGCCGTCGTGCCTGGCCCGGACTTGCCGACCGCGGCCCTTACAGGCAAGCCCTTCGCACGCATCCAGGGAGTGAGTTCCTCTGTCGACCGCCATTCTCACCGGCCCGCCCGCCGCGGGATCAGCGTCGCCGCTCGCGGACGACCTGCGGGCGCTGGGATTCCAGGTGGTCGAGGCGGACACGCCCGTCGCCGTCGCCGCGCGGCTCGCCCAGGTGCCCGCCGCCGACCGGGTCGCCGTCGTCGACCGCCGCTTCGTCGGCCACCGGCACGCGCTGCGCCTGGCCCTGACCGACCCGCGCTTCGACACCGCCGCGATTCCTGGCGCCGTGTCCGCGAAGGCCGCAGGCCGCCAGGCGCTCACCGCCGCCGTCACCGGGCTGACCGCGCAGGGCGGCGCCACCGTCCCGTCGCAGACCGCTCCCTCCGTACCGGCCTCGTCCGTATCGGCCCCCGGCGGCACCCTGCTGTCCGCCGCCGACGGCGACACCGCCCCCGCCGCCCGCGCGGCCACCTCGGCCGCCGTCGTCCCCGACGCGCTGGCCGCCGCCCTCGACGCGCAGGGCGCCGCCCCGCACCGCCCCGAGCTGGGCGTCCTGGTCGCGGCCGTCCCCGCCGACGCCGCCGAGCGCGCCGCGACGGCCGAGGCCGTCGCCGCCGTGGACGAGGAGGCGGTACGGCTGCGCAGCGCGGTGAAGTCCCGCGACGGCTTCTTCACCACCCACTGCATCAGCCCGTACTCGCGCTACCTGGCCCGCTGGTGCGCCCGCCGCGGCCTCACCCCGAACCAGGTCACCACCGCGTCGCTGCTGGTCGCGCTGATCGCCGCGGGCTGCGCGGCCACCGGCACCCGGACCGGATACGTCGCGGCGGGCGTCCTGCTGCTCGCCTCGTTCGTCCTGGACTGCACCGACGGCCAGCTCGCCCGCTACTCCCTCCAGTACTCCACGCTCGGCGCCTGGCTCGACGCCACCTTCGACCGGGCCAAGGAGTACGCCTACTACGCGGGCCTCGCGCTCGGCGCCGCCCGCGGCGGCCACGACGTATGGGCGCTCGCGCTCGGCGCGATGGTCCTCCAGACCTGCCGCCATGTCGTCGACTTCGCCTTCAACGAGGCCAACCACGACGCCACCGCCAACACCAGCCCCACCGCCGCGCTGTCCGGCAGGCTCGACAGCGTCGGCTGGACGGTGTGGGTACGGCGGATGATCGTGCTGCCGATCGGCGAGCGCTGGGCGCTGATAGCCGTGCTCACCGCGGTCACCACCCCGCGCGTCACCTTCGTCGTCCTGCTGGTCGGCTGCGGCCTCGCCGCCTGCTACACCACCGCGGGCCGCGTCCTGCGCTCACTCACCCGCAAGGCCCAGCGCACCGACCGGGCCGCCCAGGCGCTCGCCGACCTCGCCGACAGCGGGCCGCTCGCCGAGGCCGGGGCCCGGATCCTGCGCCCGCTCGCCGGTCGTATGCCGTCCTTCGCGGCGCCCGCGGTCGCCCTGCTCGGCGCCGCCGCGGTCACCGCCACCGCCGCGCTCTCCTCCCGGGGCAGCTGGTGGCCGCCGCTGGTGGCCGTGGTCTACGTCCTGACCTCGTCCTTCGCCGTCTCCCGGCCGCTCAAGGGGGCCCTGGACTGGCTGGTCCCGCCGATCTTCAGGGCCGGTGAGTACGGCACGGTGCTGGCCCTCGCGGCCGTCTCCGGGGTAAACGGGGCGTTGCCCGCCGCTTTCGGTCTGGTGGCCGCGGTCGCCTACCATCACTACGACACGGTGTACCGCATCCGCGGCGGCACCGGGGCGCCGCCGCGGGCCCTGGTACGGGCGGCCGGCGGACACGAGGGCCGCACCCTGGTGGTCGCCCTCCTGGCCGCCGTCGCACACCACACAGGCTTCACGGTCGCGCTGACGGTGCTCGCCGCGGCGCTCGCGCTGCTGGTCCTCACCGAGAGCGTCCGCTTCTGGGTGTCCGCAGGGGCTCCCGCTGTACACGACGAAACAGGAGAACCCGCATGATCGGCCTCGTGCTGGCGGCCGGCGCCGGAAGACGCCTGCGCCCCCACACCGACACCCTGCCCAAGGCACTGGTGCCGGTCGTCGGTCCCGAAGGGGCTGCGGACAGCCTGACCGTCCTGGACCTCACCCTGTCCAACTTCGCGGAGATCGGCCTGACCGAGGTCGCCGTCGTCGTCGGCTACCGCAAGGAAGCGGTCTACGCGCGCAAAACGGCGCTGGAGGAGAAGTACGGCCTCACCCTCACCCTGATCGACAACGACAAGGCCGAGGAGTGGAACAACGCCTACTCCCTGTGGTGCGCGCGCGACGTCCTCAGGCACGGGGTGATTCTGGCCAACGGCGACACCGTGCACCCGGTGTCGGTGGAGAAGACCCTGCTGGCCGCGCGCGGCGGCGGCAAGCGGATCGTGCTGGCCCTGGACACCGTCAAGCACCTCGCCGACGAGGAGATGAAGGTCGTCGCCGAGCCCGGCAGGGGAGTGCGGCGGATCACCAAGCTGATGGACCCGGCCGAGGCCACCGGTGAGTACATCGGCGTCACCCTCATCGAGGGCGAGGCGGCGGCCGAGCTGGCCGACGCGCTGAAGACCACCTTCGAGCGCGACCCCGACCTGTACTACGAGGACGGCTACCAGGAGCTGGTCAACCGCGGCTTCACCATCGACGTCGCCCCGATCGGTGACGTCGCCTGGGTCGAGATCGACAACAACGACGACCTCGCCAAGGGGCGGGTGATTGCGTGCCAGTACTGACCAGGCTCATCCCCTCCCCGGTCGTCGTCGACATCAGGGGCGGCGCGATCGCCGACCTGGCCGTACTCCTGGCCGATCAGCGGATCTCCACCTCCGGCAAGCTCGCCTTCGCCGTCAGCGAGGGCTCCGGGCTCAAGCTGCGCGACCGGCTGGCCCCCGAGCTGCCCGGCGCGGACTGGTACCCGGTGCACGGCGGCACCATCGACGCGGCCGTGAAGCTCGCCGACTCCATGCGCGGCAAGCGCTACGACGCGGTCATCGGCCTCGGCGGCGGCAAGATCATCGACGTCACCAAATACGCCGCCGCGCGGGTGGGCCTTCCCATGGTCGCGGTCGCCACCAACCTCTCGCACGACGGCCTGTGCTCACCGGTCGCCACCCTGGACAACGACAACGGGCGCGGCTCCTACGGTGTCCCGACGCCGATCGCGCTGGTCATCGACCTCGACGTGATCCGCGAGGCGCCCGCCCGCTACGTCAGGGCCGGCATCGGCGACGCGATCTCCAACCTCTCCGCGCTCGCGGACTGGGAGCTGTCGCACCGCGAGAACAGCGAGCCGATCGACGGCCTGGCCGCGGCGATGGCCAGGAGCGCCGGCGAGTCCGTGCTGCGGCACCCCGGCGGCATCGGCGACGACGACTTCCTGGTCACGCTCTCCGAGGGCCTGGTGCTGACCGGTATCGCCATGTCGATCAGCGGTGACACCCGCCCGTCGTCCGGTGCGTGCCACGAGATCAGCCACGCCTTCGACCTGCTCCACCCGCAGCGGGCCGCCGCCCACGGCGAGCAGGTCGGCATCGGCGCCGCCTTCGCGATGCACCTGCGCGGCGCGCGCGAGGAGTCGGGCCTCATCGCCGAGACCCTGCGCCGCCACGGACTGCCCGTTCTCCCCGAGGAGATCGGCTTCACGGAACCGGAGTTCGTCGAAGCGGTGCGCTACGCGCCGCAGACCCGCCCCGGCCGCTTCACGATCCTGGAACACCTGGACCTCTCCGCCACCGAGATCAGGGACGCATACGCCGACTATGTCAAAGCCATCAGTAGCTGAACTGCGCCCGGTCGTTCACCCCCCGGGGGTCAAGGACCGCCGCAGCGGCGAACACTGGGCCGGCCGGCTCTACATGCGTGAGCTGTCGCTGCGCATAGACCGGCACCTCGCGCCCACCCGCGTCACGCCCAACCAGTTGACGTACCTCATGACCGTCTTCGGCGTCCTCGCCGCCCCGGCGCTGCTGGTGCCCGGGATCGCGGGCGCCGTCCTCGGCGTGCTGATGGTGCAGCTCTACCTGCTGCTGGACTGCGTGGACGGGGAGATCGCCCGCTGGAAGCAGCAGTTCTCGCTGTCCGGCGTCTACCTCGACCGCGTCGGCGCCTACCTGTGCGACGCCGCCGTCCTGGTCGGCTTCGGGCTGCGCGCCGCCGACCTGTGGGGCAGCGGCCGGATCGACTGGCTGTGGGCGTTCCTCGGCACCCTCGCCGCGCTCGGCGCGGTGCTGATCAAGGCCGAGACCGACCTCGTCGGGGTCGCCCGGCACCAGGGCGGGCTCCCGCCGGTCAAGGAGGCGGCGTCCGAGCCGCGCTCCTCCGGAGTGGCGCTGGCCCGCAAGGCCGCCGCCGCGCTGAAGTGGCACCGCCTCGTGCTGGGCGTCGAGGCGTCCCTGCTCATCCTGCTGCTCGCGATCGTGGACCAGGCGCGCGGCGACCTGTTCTTCACCCGGCTCGGCGTCGCCGTGCTGGCGGGCATCGCGCTGCTCCAGACCCTGCTGCACCTGGTCTCCGTCCTCGCCTCCAGCAGGCTGAAGTGAGCACGCAGGGGACGCCGCTGCGCGTCGGCGCGGTCATCATCACCATGGGCAACCGCCCCGCGGAGCTGAACGACCTGCTGGACTCGGTCGCCAAGCAGCAGGGCCCGCCGGTGACGGTCGCCGTGGTCGGCAACGGGTCACCGCTGCCGCCGCTGCCCGCCGAGGTGCGCACCGCGGAGCTGCCCGAGAACCTGGGCATCCCCGGCGGGCGCAACGTCGGCATCGAGATGTTCGGCCCCGGCGCCGAGGAAGTGGACGTCGTCCTCTTCCTGGACGACGACGGGCTGCTGCCGGGCGACGACACCGCGGAGCTGGTCAGGCGGGCCTTCGAGGCCGACCCCGAGCTGGGCATCATCAGCTTCCGGATCGCCGACCCCGAGACCGGGCAGACGCAGCGCAGGCACGTCCCCCGGCTGCGCGCCGCCGACCCGATGCGGGACTCGCGGGTCACCACCTTCCTGGGCGGCGCGTGCGCCGTGCGCAGCCGCGTCATCCAGCAGGTCGGTCCGCTGCCCGCCGAATTCTTCTACGCGCACGAGGAGACAGATCTGGCCTGGCGCGCTCTTGACGCGGGTTGGCTGATCGACTATCGGCATGACATGGTGCTGTTCCACCCGGCGACCTCGCCCGCCCGGCACGCGGTGTACCACCGGTTGGTGGCCCGTAACCGGGTGTGGCTGGCCCGGCGCAATCTGCCCTGGCCGCTGGTCCCGGCGTACCTCGGCGTCTGGTTCGCGCTGACGCTGGTGCGCCGGCCGTCCGGGCCGGCGCTGCGAGCGTGGCTCGGCGGATTCCGTGAGGGATGGACAACCCCCTGCGGCCAACGGCGGCCGATGCGCTGGCGGACCGTCTGGAGGTTGACCCGGCTAGGCCGACCCCCGATCATCTGACAAGCTCGGACCTGAGAGCATCAGGCGCAGCCCGGGATTCCCCTGCCCCGGCGCGCACCTTGAGGACGAAAGTGTCAACTGTGAGCGAGACAACGCACAATGGTGCGGTCGCCGTCGGTGTCCCCCCGGCACCCACGGCCGATGACGGCCTCAGCCCCGCCCAGGTAGCGGCCAAGTACGGCTTGTCCGTCAGTGGCGCCCGGCCTGGCCTGGTGGAGTACACGCGGCAGCTCTGGGGCCGTCGACATTTCATCAACGAGTTCGCCAAGGCGCGCACCCAGGCGCAGTACACCCAGGCCCGCCTCGGCCAGCTCTGGCAGGTGATGACGCCCCTGCTGAACGCGGCGGTGTACTACCTGATCTTCGGTCTGCTGATCGGCACCAGCAAAGGCATCGACAACTTCATCGCCTTCCTGGTCACCGGCATCTTCATCTTCACCTTCACGCAGTCCTCGGTACTCAGCGGCGTGCGCGCGGTGTCCGGCAACCTCGGTCTGATCAGGGCGCTGCACTTCCCGCGCGCCTCGATGCCGATCGCCTTCACGCTGATGCAGCTCCAGCAGCTCATCATGTCGATGTTCGTCCTGCTGGCGATCGTGCTGATGACCGGTGAGGTGCCGAACGCCTCCTGGCTGCTGATGTTCCCCGCGCTGATCACGCAGTGGGTCTTCAACACCGGCCTGGCGCTGATCGTGGCGCGGCTGGGCAGCAAGATGACGGACCTGGCGCAGCTCATGCCGTTCATCCTGCGCACCTGGATGTACATGTCCGGCGTCATGTACAGCATCGAGAAGCTGACCAGCGACGCGCCGCACTTCGTACGCATCCTGCTCGACATCAACCCGGCCGCGGTCTACATCGATCTGATGCGCTTCGCGCTCATCGACAGCGTGACCTCCTCCCAGTTGCCGCCGCACGTGTGGGCGTCCGCGGTCGGCTGGGCCGTGCTGGTGGGCGTCGGCGGCTACGTCTACTTCTGGAAGGCGGAGGAGCAATATGGCCGTGGCTGAGCAGCAGAGCGTCGAGAGGGCACAGCAGCCCTCCGACAGCCGCGTTCCCACCGTGATAGTGGACGACGTGCACATCGTCTACACGGTGCACGGCGCGGGCACCGGCAAGGGCAGCGCGACCGCCGCCCTGGGCCGGCTGATCTCCCGCAAGGGCTCGCCGAACGTCCGCCGGGTGCACGCGGTCAAGGGCGTCAGCTTCACCTCGTACCGCGGTGAGGCGATCGGCATCATCGGTTCCAACGGCTCCGGCAAGTCGACGATCCTGCGCGCCATCGCGGGTCTGCTGCCGCCGGAGCGCGGGAAGATCTACACCGACGGCCAGCCGTCGCTGCTGGGCGTCAACGCGGCGCTGATGAACGACCTCACGGGTGAGCGCAACGTCATCCTGGGCGGTCTGGCCATGGGCATGACGCAGGACGAGGTGCGCCGCCGCTACCAGGGGATCGTCGACTTCTCGGGCATCAACGAGAAGGGCGACTTCATCTCACTGCCGATGCGGACGTACTCCTCCGGCATGGCGGCGCGCCTGCGGTTCTCGATCGCGGCGGCCAAGAACCACGACGTGCTGATGATCGACGAGGCGCTGGCCACCGGCGACCGCGCGTTCCAGCGCCGGTCCGAGGCCCGGATCAGGGAACTGCGCAAGGAAGCGGGCACGGTCTTCCTCGTCAGCCACAACAACAACTCCATCCGCGACACGTGCGACCGCGTGGTGTGGCTGGAGAAGGGCGAGCTGTTGATGGACGGTCTGACCGACGACGTGCTCAAGGCGTACGAGGAGCACACCGGCAAGTAGCGTTCCCTGCCTGCTCGCAGGCGTACGAGGTCCCCGTCGGACGATCCGGCGGGGACCTTGTATGTCAATCCCACCACGTGTCACGCCCCCGGCGTACGCCGCAGCATCACCGGTCGTAAGCTGTACCGGTGCTGGGAGCCTGGAGATGATCGAAACCGCTGACCGACACCCGGGTGCAACACCCGGTGCGGCGTGTCCGAAATGGGAAGTATCTGCTGGGCGGTGTAGAACGGGGGGTGTGGCGGCCATGATGATCGGGACCATCCTGCTCCGGGGCACGCTCGCCGCCTGTGTGCCGGGAAGAGCATGGTGACCGGGGACGCCGAGTCCCGGGCCGTCCTGGACAAGGCCGCGCGCGAGAACTTCCCCGTGGCACCGGTGTTCCTGCCGCGTGCCTGGCGCCGGGACCTGATGGCGGTCTACGGATTCGCCCGGCTGGTGGACGACATCGGCGACGGCGACCTGGCGGGGGGCGGCCGGGAGGACGCGCTGCGACTCGGACTGTCCGCCGACTCCGCCGACGACCGGCTCGCGATGCTGGACGCCTTCGAGGCCGACCTCAACCGCGTGTTCGACGGCACTCCCCGGCATCCGCTGCTGCTCGCGCTCCAGCCCACCGTCCGCCGCCACCACCTCAGCCCCGAGCCCTTCCTCGGTCTGATCGCCGCCAACCGGCAGGACCAGCAGGTGCGGCGGTACGCGACCTACGACGACCTGCTGGCGTACTGCGAATTGTCCGCCAATCCGGTCGGCCGGCTGGTGCTGTCCATCACCGGCACCTCGACGCCCGAGCGCGTCCGGCGCTCGGACGCGGTCTGCACCGCGCTCCAGATCGTGGAGCATCTCCAGGACGTGGCCGAGGACCTCGGCCGCGACCGGATCTATCTGCCCGCCGAGGACATGAAGCGTTTCTCGGTCGAGGAGGCCGATCTCGCCGCCGCGACGGCCGGCGCACAGGTGCGCGCCCTGGTCGCGCACGAGGCGGAACGCGCCGGATACTTGTTGGATGAAGGTACCCCCCTGGTGGGCAGCGTCCGTGGCAGGCTCAGGCTGCTGCTCGCCGGATTCGTCGGCGGCGGCCGTGCCGCGCTGAAGGCGGTCGAAGCGGCGGGGTACGACGTACTGGCGGTATCGCCGAAAGCCACCAAGCCCAGCCTGCTGCGCGAGGTGGGGTCGACATTGCGAAGAGAGGGGTGAGCCGGACCGTGAACGGTTCCGCCCACACGTCCGGTCCCGTGCTCGCGGCCTACCGCTACTGCGAGGCTGTGACCGGCCACGAGGCCCGCAACTTCGCGTACGGCATCCGCCTGCTGCCCGCCCCCAAACGGCAGGCGATGTCCGCGCTGTACGCGTTCTCCCGCCGGGTCGACGACATCGGCGACGGTGAACTGCCGCCGCGGGAGAAGGCCGAGCGGCTCGACGGCACCCGCGCGCTGCTCACCCGCGTCCGCGCGGGAGAGGTCGCGGAGGACGACACCGACCCGGTCGCGGTCGCGCTCGCCGATTCCGCGCGCCGCTTCCCGCTGCCGCTCGAAGGGCTCGACGAACTCATCGACGGCGTCCTGATGGACGTCCGCGGCGAGACGTACGAGACCTGGGACGACCTCGCCGTGTACTGCCGTTGCGTGGCCGGCGCGATCGGACGGCTCTCGCTTGGCGTGTTCGGCACCGCGAATGGGCACGATCATGCGCGTGCCGCAGAATATGCCGACACGCTCGGCCTCGCCCTACAACTCACCAACATCCTCCGGGACGTCCGCGAGGACGCCGCGAACGGACGGACGTACCTGCCCGCCGAGGATCTCGCCAAGTTCGGCTGCGCGGCCGGTTTCCACAGCGATACCGCGCCGCCCGGCTCCGACTTCCCCGGCCTGGTGGAATTCGAAGTACGGCGCGCCCGCGCCCTGTTCGCCACCGGATACCGGCTGCTCCCCATGCTCGACCGGCGCAGCGGCGCCTGCGTCTCGGCCATGGCCGGGATCTACCGCAGGCTGCTCGACCGGATCGCCGCCGACCCCGAGGCCGTCCTGCGCGGCCGGGTGTCACTGCCCGGACGGCAGAAGGCGTACGTCGCCGTCCGCGGCCTCGCGGGGCTCGACGCCCGCCGTACCGCCCGCTCCCCACGAGGTGACGCGTGAGACCGTCCCGCGACGGCGCGGGTCCGCGCGCACGGCACGGGGCACGGTACGCGCACGACGAGGCAACCACCGGGACACGTACGGCGTCACTGCCAGCAACGGTTCGCCGTGCTGGACACGGCGGGGCCGAAGGGGGGAGGACGCATGACCGCGCATGAGCGGATCACCACCGACGGCGGCGGCATGCGCACCGCCGTCGTGGTCGGCGGCGGACTCGCCGGTACGACGGCCGCGCTCGCGCTGGCCGACGCCGGGGTGCGCGTGACCCTCGCCGAGGCCAGACCCCGGCTCGGCGGCCTCGCCTTCTCCTTCAAGCGCGGCGAGTTGACCGTCGACAACGGCCAGCACGTCTTTCTGCGCTGCTGCGACGCCTACCAGTGGTTCATCGACCGGATCGCGGCCCGCGACCTGGTGACCCTTCAGGACCGGCTGGACGTACCGGTGCTGGAGGCCGACACGCTCCGGCTGGGGCGGCTGTCCAGGACCGCGCTGCCGGTGCCCCTGCACCTGGCCGCGAGCCTGGTCCGCTACCCGCATCTGAGTCCGCGTGAGCGGGCCTCGGTGGGCCGCGCCGCGCTCGCGCTGGGCCGCCTCGACCTGGACGACCCGGCCCTGGACCGTACGGACTTCGCGAGCTGGCTCAGTGCGCGCGGGCAGTCGGCGCGCACCATCGAGGCGCTGTGGGACCTGGTCGGTGTGGCCACGCTCAACGCGCGGTCGGCCGACGCCTCGTTGGGCCTGGCCGCGAAGGTCTTCAAGACCGGACTGCTCTCCGACCCGGGGGCCGCCGACATCGGCTGGGCCTCGGCGCCGCTGGGCGACCTGCACGACGGCCGGGCCCGCGCCGCGCTGGACACCGCGGGCGTACGCACCATGCTGCGCTCCCGTACCACCGGCATCAAAGAGGCGGCGGACGGCGGCTGGCACGTCTCGATCGAGACCGGACCGGGACGCGGCGAGCAACTCGACGCGGACATCGTGGTGTTGGCGGTCCCGCAGCGCGAGGCGCACGGCCTGCTGCCCGCCGGATCGCTCGAAGATCCGGAAAAGCTCTTGCGCATCGGTACCGCTCCGATCCTCAATATGCATGTGATCTACAACAGACAGGTGCTCCGACAGCCGTTCTTCGCGGCACTCGGCAGCCCCGTCCAGTGGGTCTTCGACCGCACCGTCAGTTCCGGGCTCACCGGCGGCGGTCAGTACGTGGCCGTGTCCCAGTCGGCGGTGGAGGACGAGATCGACCTCCCCGTGGCCGAGTTGCGCGCCCGCTACCTGCCCGAGCTGGAACGGCTGCTGCCCGCGGCCCGCGGCGCGGGCGTCCGCGACTTCTTCGTCACCCGGGAACGCACCGCGACCTTCGCGCCCACTCCGGGTGTCGGGAGCTTGCGGCCCGGTCCGGTGACCCGCGCCCCCGGCCTCTACCTGGCCGGGTCGTGGACGGCCACCGGCTGGCCCGCGACCATGGAGAGCGCGGTGCGCAGCGGCCTGCACGCCTCCCGAGAAGCGTTGTCCGCGCTCGGGATGCCATTCGACAACGGCGTCCTGGAGGCGGCATGAGTGCTATTGGTGCAACCAGAGGAGAGAACGTGACCGCCACCGGCGTCATCGAACTGCTGGAAAACGGCCGCATCCTGACCACACCCGTACTGCGCGCGGCCGTGGCCCGCCTCGCACCCCCGATGGACACCGTCGCCGCCTACCACTTCGGCTGGATCGACGAGGCGGGCCGCCCCGCGGACGGCGACGGCGGCAAGGCCGTACGCCCGGCGCTGGCCCTGCTGTCCGCGGAGGCCGCGGGCGCCTCGGCCGAGACGGGCGTACCCGGCGCCGTCGCCGTGGAGCTGGTGCACAACTTCTCGCTGCTGCACGACGACCTGATGGACGGCGACGAGCAGCGACGGCACCGCGACACGGTGTGGAAGGTGCACGGTCCCGCCCAGGCGATCCTGGTCGGCGACGCGCTCTTCGCGCTCGCCAACGAGCTGCTGCTGGAACAGGGCACGGTCGACGCCGGCCGGGCCACCCGCCGGCTGACCACCGCCACCCGCAAACTGATCGACGGTCAGGCGCAGGACATCTCCTTCGAGCACCGCGAGCGGGTCACCGTCCAGGAGTGCCTGGAGATGGAGGGCAACAAGACCGGCGCGCTGCTGGCCTGCGCGTCCTCCATCGGCGCGGTGCTCGGCGGGGCCTCGGAGTCCGACGCCGACGCGCTGGAGGAGTACGGCTACCACCTGGGGCTCGCCTTCCAGGCGGTGGACGACCTGCTGGGCATCTGGGGCGACCCCGCGGCCACCGGCAAGCAGACCTGGAGCGACCTGCGGCAGCGCAAGAAGTCGCTTCCCGTGGTCGCCGCGCTCGCCGCGGGAGGGTCCGCGTCGGAGCGCCTGGGTGAACTGCTCGCGGCGGACGCGAAGAATCCTGAAACCGGTGCCTTCAGCGAGGAAGAGTTCGCTATGCGCGCGGCGTTGATCGAAGAGGCCGGTGGACGTGAGTGGACCTCCCAGGAGGCCAGGAGGCAGTACGCGACCGCCATCGCCGCGCTGGACAAAATGGACATGCCGGAACAAATTCAACGTAAGCTCGTTGGTCTCGCGGATTTTGTGGTGGTCCGCGAGAAATAAAGAGAACGACAGAACGAAACGTGGAGCGCTAACGTCGCCGGTCCCTCTTATGTGACGGCCGACGGCCGCCCCAACACCGCAGATAGTCTCAACTGCAAAGGGGAAGCCATGACAGCGACGACCGATGGCAGTCCAGGGACGCCAACCCACCGGACACCTTCGGCCAGCAGCACCTCGGAGCCGGACCCTGTTCCAGCCGACGGCACCGAGGCGGCGGCGCAGCGTGCCGTGCAGCGCGCCGCAGACCACCTTCTGGCACGGCAGCACCCCGACGGATGGTGGAAGGGCGACCTCGAAACGAACGTGACGATGGACGCCGAGGATCTGTTGCTCCGACAGTTCCTGGGTATCCAGGACGAGCAGACCACCGCGGCCTCCGCCCGGTGGATCCGCTCGCAGCAGCGTGAGGACGGCGCCTGGCCCACCTTTCACGGCGGGCCGGGCGACGTGTCGGCCACCATCGAGGCGTATGTCGCGCTGCGACTCGCCGGGGACTCCCCGGACGAGGCGCACATGGCACTCGCCGCCAAGTGGTCGCGCGGCGAAGGGGGAGTGGCGGCCAGCCGGGTCTTCACCCGCATCTGGCTGGCCCTGTTCGGCTGGTGGAGCTGGGACGACCTCCCGGAACTGCCGCCCGAGATCATCTACCTGCCCAAGTGGATGCCGCTGAACATCTACTCGTTCGGCTGCTGGGCGCGGCAGACCATCGTGCCGCTCACCGTCGTCGGAGCCCACCGCCCGGTCCGCCCGGCGCCGTTCGGCATCGACGAGCTGCACATCAACCCCAAACAGCCCAACCCCAAGCGGCGCAGAGCCTCCATCAGGACCTGGGACGGCGTCTTCGAGCGGCTCGACCAGGTGCTGCACGTCTACCGCCGCTTCAGCCCGCGCATGGTGCGGCGCAGCGCCATGCACGCCTGTGCCCGCTGGATCATCGAGCGTCAGGAGGCCGACGGCTGCTGGGGAGGAATCCAGCCACCCGCCGTCTACTCCGTGATCGCCCTGCACCTGCTGGGCTACGAGCTCGACCACCCGGTGGTCAAGGCCGGTCTCGACTCGCTGGATCGTTTCGCCGTATGGCCGGAAGAGGGCGTCCGGATGATCGAGGCGTGCCAGTCCCCGGTCTGGGACACCTGCCTCGCGGCCATCGCGCTCGCCGACGCGGGCGTTCCCGCGGACGACCCGGCGCTGGTCAAGTCGGCCGAATGGATGCTCGGCGAGCAGATCACCCGGCCGGGTGACTGGTCCGTGCAGCGGCCCCAGCTCGCCCCGGGCGGCTGGGCGTTCGAATTCCACAACGACATCTACCCCGACATCGACGACACCGCCGAGGTCGTCCTCGCCCTGCGCAGGATCGACCACCCGGACCGGGCGCGCGTCGACTCCGCGGTGGAGAAGGCCGTGCGCTGGAACGTCGGGATGCAGTCGCGGAACGGCGCGTGGGGCGCCTTCGACGCCGACAACACGAGCCGGTTCCCGAACCGGCTGCCCTTCTGCGACTTCGGCGAGGTCATCGACCCGCCGTCGGCCGACGTCACGGCGCACGTGGTGGAGATGCTCGCCGCGCTCGGTCTCGAGCACGACGAGCACGCCCGCCGCGGCATCGAGTGGCTGCTGGCGGAACAGGAGGACAACGGCGCCTGGTTCGGCCGTTGGGGGGTCAATTACATCTACGGCACGGGGTCCGCCGTCCCCGCGCTGGCCTCGGCCGGTCTGCCGTCGAGCCACCCGGCGATCCGCAAGGCGGTGAGCTGGCTGGAATCGGTGCAGAACAACGACGGTGGCTGGGGCGAGGACCTGCGCTCCTACTCCGACCGGGAATGGGTGGGCCGCGGTGCCTCCACCGCCTCGCAGACCGCGTGGGCCCTGATGGCGCTGCTGGCGGCGGGCGAACGGGACGGTGACGCGGTCGCGCGCGGGGTGCGCTGGCTGACCGACACCCAGCTCCCCGACGGGTCGTGGGACGAGCCGTACTTCACCGGTACGGGCTTCCCCCGCGACTTCTCGATCAACTACCACCTCTACCGCATGGTCTTCCCGCTGACCGCCCTCGGGCGATACGTACGCGACGAGCCGTTCGGTACCGCGGGTGCCCCGGCCGTCACCACCGGAACCGCCGCTGGAAAGGGGGCCTAGTTCGTGGGCCATACAGGACCGCCGCTGCTGGTGGTGTGCGCCCTGCGCATCGAGAAGGTCGCGCTGCGCAGGGGAGCGGCCCGGAACGCCGCCGAAAGGGTCACCGTGCTCAGGACCGGCATGGGACCCACGGCCGCCGACCGGGTGGTCCGTGAGGCCCTGCACCAACCGGAGCTGCGCGGCTCGGCCGTCCTCACCACGGGCTTCTGTGCCGGGCTCGCGCCCGGCATGCGCCCCGGTGACGTCGTGGTCGCCGAGGACGGCCACGAGAGCGAGGCGCTCGCCGCCGCGCTCAAGGCGGCCGGTCACACCGTGCACACCGGCCCCCTCGCAGAATCCGACCATGTCGTGCGGGGCGCCGAGCGCACCGCACTGGCGGCGACCGGTGCCATCGCCGTGGACATGGAATCGGCCGCGATGCGACGCGCCGCGCTCGCCGAAGGCGCGCGCCACATCGCGGCGGCCCGAGTCGTCGTCGACACGCCCGAGTTCGAACTCGTACGTGTCGGAACGCTTCGCACCGGGATCATCGCATTCCGGGTGCTCAGAGATCTTGTTCCTGCCTTTCTTGATTGGCACCGCACTACCGTGCTCCCCTGGAGGTGAGCTAGATGGCTATGCCGCTCCGTCAGACCATCCGTGTCGCGTCGTACCTCTTCGAACAGAAAATGGTCAGGCGCCGCGAAAAGTTCCCGCTCATCGTCGAGCTCGAACCGCTCTTCGCCTGCAACCTCAAATGTGAGGGCTGCGGCAAGATCCAGCACCCCGCCAACGTGCTGAAGCAGCGCATGCCGGTGGCCCAGGCCGTCGGTGCGGTGCTGGAGTCGGGCGCGCCGATGGTGTCCATCGCGGGTGGTGAGCCGCTGATGCACCCCCAGATCGACGAGATCGTCCGGCAACTCGTCGCGAAGAAGAAGTACGTCTTCCTCTGCACCAATGCCCTTCTGCTGCGCAAGAAAATCGAGAAGTTCACACCTTCTCCTTACTTTGCCTTTACCGTTCACATTGACGGTATGCGCGAGCGGCACGACGAGTCCGTGGCCAAGGAAGGCACCTTCGACGAGGCCGTGGCCGCGATCAAGGAAGCCCAGCGCCGCGGTTTCCGGGTCACCACGAACTCGACTTTCTTCAACACCGACACGCCGCAGACGATCATCGAGGTGATGAACTACCTCAATGACGATCTGAAGGTCGAGGAGATGATGCTGTCTCCCGCGTACGCCTACGAGAAGGCGCCCGACCAGGACCACTTCCTGGGCGTGACGCAGACCCGTGAGCTGTTCAAGAAGGCGTTCGACGACGGCAACCGGCGCAAGTGGCGGCTCAACCACAGCCCGCTCTTCCTGGACTTCCTGGAGGGCAAGGCGGACTTCCCCTGCACCGCGTGGGCGATCCCCAACTACTCGCTCTTCGGCTGGCAGCGCCCCTGCTACCTGATGGCCGACGGGTACGTGGCCACGTACCAGAAGCTCCTGGACGAGACGGACTGGGACAAGTACGGCCGGGGCAAGGACGACCGGTGCGACAACTGCATGGCGCACTGCGGTTACGAGCCCACGGCCGTCATGGCCACCATGGGCTCCCTGAAGGAGTCCATCCGCGCCGCCCGTGAGACGGTCGCCTCCAACAGGGCGAAGTGACCTGACGATGACAGCAGTCGAGCCGGTCGCGCTCGGCCTGCCCTCCCTGCCGGCCCGGCCTCTGGCGACGCGTCGTGTTTCGCGTCGTATCCAGGTCGGGTCGGTCCCGGTGGGCGGGGACGCGCCTGTTTCCGTCCAGTCGATGACGACGACCCGTACCTCTGACATCGGTGCCACTCTTCAGCAGATCGCGGAGCTGACGGCTTCGGGCTGTCAGATCGTGCGGGTGGCGTGTCCGACGCAGGATGACGCCGACGCGTTGGCGACGATCGCGAAGAAGTCGCAGATTCCGGTGATCGCGGACATTCATTTTCAGCCGAAGTACGTGTTCGCGGCGATCGATGCCGGGTGTGCGGCGGTTCGGGTGAATCCGGGGAACATCAAGCAGTTCGACGACAAGGTCAAGGAGATCGCGCGGGCGGCTTCGGACGCGGGGACGCCGATCCGGATCGGTGTGAACGCGGGGTCGCTGGACGCGCGGCTGCTGAAGAAGTACGGGAAGGCGACGCCTGAGGCGCTGGTGGAGTCCGCGCTGTGGGAGGCGTCGCTGTTCGAGGAGCACGGTTTCCGGGACATCAAGATCT